>JAMPAT010000015.1 GCA_023667095.1 Bacteroidales bacterium | reverse complement strand
AGGAAGGACTGGCGGAGGGATTGAAGGAGGGAGAAAAGAAGGGGAGGCTTGAAGGACTGGCGGAGGGTGAGGCAAAAGGCAGGAAGGAAGGCATCCTTGAGATGGCAAAGGCGATGAAGGCAAGGGGGATGTCAATATCAGATATCACTGACATGACAGGACTACAAATAGATGAGATTTCCGTTTTGTAGACAAAGCATCCTGTCCATGATTAAGTACGTCATTTTCAGAATAAGCATGGACAGGACATTACACATAGCGTAATTTATCACGGGAGCTTGATTGCCGCTTTATTCTTAAATATTCCCAAAAGAGGGGACAACATAAATGCTGTCCCCTCGCACTGTTGATTTATTGACTTAAAGTATTAGTTGACAAGCTTGAGTGTTGCAGGCTTGCGGTCGCCAGGGATTATGCCTGACCAGCCGCCTTTGCCGCCCTCTGGGTCGTTGCACTGATTTGCTACACCGAAAGCGATTTCTGTCATATCCGGCCCTGCGACGCAGTCGTTGTCTACGAGAAGGCTTCTCTTGATTGCAAATTCGCAGATATAGTATGCACCGTTGTTCTTTGTCTTGAAATTCTCGAAAGTGATGATGGTATTGTCAAGGAAATGACTCCAGCCATAACCGTCAACATAGACATCAGTGTAATAGTTATACCAGCTGCCGTTATCTTCAATGGAATCTCCGTCTTTCGGACCTTCAATCGGTTTGCCGTCTTTATCTGTACATCCATTCTCTGGAAGTCTGACATTGCACTGCTGCCATCCCATGTCCCATACACCTGTAGAGCGTTCAATCCAGTTGTATATCTGGATAAAATTATCGCACTGGAAATCGCTGAATGCAGGTCCGCCGGCATCTACATCACCAACCCATTGGGTTGTAAGCCCTGTCTTTGAATTGTTGTCTGAGTCAATATAAATCCAGATTGGTGCTGGAGCAGCATTATTGGTTCCAAGTCCCTCCCAGCTGTCTCCATGGTGACCGCCATCTCCCATATAGAGCTTGCTGGTCGAAACTTCAAAGCACATGTAGATGTAGTCCTCGTCTGAAGTTGCCTTGAGGTTGCGGATGTTCTTGTATCCGTCTGCACCGGTTGCGCAGAAGTAGACGGTACCGTCTTCGCTGGTCTCCTTTATGGCATCCCAGTCAGAGAAGTCTCCGTCAATGGAGATTGCCACAGCTGACGGCTTGTTGTTGTCATTGTTGTTGCCGTTGTCACCGTTGTTGTCCTTAGGGTCATCCTTGCTGCAGGATGCCACCGCGCAGCAAACCATTGCGGCTGCTGCAAAGAAAGAAAAGTACTTTTTCATTTCAAATGATTTAAAAGTTAGTAATAATGTTATTGTTCAGGTTTTAATCACGCTTTATGTCAGACCATCCCGGGTTCTGTGTCAGGTTCTTGTTCATGGCAAGTTCCCCTGTCGGGAGTGGATATAGATAGTCACGGTTTTCATCGAACTGGTGGCTCTGTTTGCTGTAAGGGTTTACATATCCCTTGCTGCCTCCTGTAAGGACAATCGGGTTGGTGCCGATTTTATAGACAAGGCGAGCCGCAGTCTCTGGCTTTACGCTACCTTCATACAGGCAGATGTCAACAACTCCGTCACCATCGAAGTCATATTCGCCAGGACCAGGGAAATATTGTCCAAGGATATCCTGCTCGATACATTTGCCCTCTTTCCACCTCATGAGGTCATACCAGCGGAAATCGCCTTCCTGCGCAAGCTCGACCATACGCTCACGGCGGATCTCGAGGATTACTCCCTTGTTCTCGCCCTTGACATTGCGGAAGCCGTATTTTGTGGAGCCCATATAATTGTTGTCAGGGTTTGCATTGCACCATGCAAGGTCCATGTCAGGCATACCTGCCCTCTTGCGGATAGGGTTTATGCTCATGTCTATGTCATCCTGGGTTATCCTGACATCGCTTCTCTCCGCCATGGCCTCGGCGTAGTTCAGATAGACTTCAGCTGCACGGACGAGCGGAAGGTCATTTGCAGAACCCTGGAAAGAATCATCCTGGTCATTCCAGCTTACCGCATACTTAACGTATGGATAGCCTGTCAATGAAGCGGAAAAGTCTGTAGTCATGATTTTATCATGGTCAAGACGGTGATAGCCAGGACAGCGCAGAATCTGGGCAAGACGCGGGTCCCTTCCAGTCATCTCATCATAATATATATCTGTCTCCCAGCCGTCCTTGTCAGTGTACCTGCTTCCGTCAGCCATCAGGAAAGCATCAACGAACTTCTTGTTCACGTTGATATTGGCCCCGTCAGTAAAGGAAAACCAGGTCGCCTTATGTGTCAGCTGTGTAGAATTGCTATAGGCCTTGGCCAGGACATATTCCTCAATAGGGGCAGTCATCTGCGAGAACAGCATCGTATAGCTCATTGACGGGTCCTTCTCATAGCTCCATATCACGTATGGGGAAGTCTCAATGAATGTACGGGCCGCATCGGCGGCAAGCTTCAGATAATAGTCAGCATCATGATCCAGGGAAAGTCCATGGTATTTCCTCCATGTCCCCTCGAACAGGCACATACGGGACTTGAGGGCAAGTACAGTCCAGCTTGTAACCCGATAGAGATTCGGAGTCTTGGGAAGGACCTCTATTGCAAAGTCAATATCCTCAAGCATCTTCTCAAAGACATAGTCACGCGAATCCCTTGGCTTGTACAGTTCATCGGTCTCAGTAGAGCCGAGTTCATGGTCATACCATGGCACATCACCGAAATCCCGCACCATCTTATAATAGTAGTATGCCCTGAAGAATCGTGCAAGGGCAGTGTATTCCTGACGTACCTGAGGATCCTTGCAGTTGTCCATGTGCCCCAACATTGTATTGATTCCGCGCAAGACAGTAAAGCTCCAGCCTCCTCCACTGGATGGTGTTGTACGTGCATTCCCGCCACGGATCAGCGCAGGAAGGCTCTTTTCCATATAAAGGTCATTCTGTGCATCCCAGATATTGCCATTAAACAGATCGTCGTAGAATGTGTTTGAAAAGCTCTGGCATTGGGATTCATCCTGGAGATATGTATCCAGGGATTCCTTGTCAAGCGGGAACCTGTCCAGATTGCAGGATACTGCGCTTGCCAGAACGGCAAAAAATAGAAATATATATTTTCTCATATACGGTTCTTTTAGAATGTGATGTCAAGTCCAAGAACAAATGTGCGCTGCCAAGGATAGCCATATCCGAACTGTTTGCCGGAGTATGCCATCTCAGGGTCAAGATATTTTGTGATTTTCTTAAGCGGTGACCAATACCAGAGGTTCTCTCCTGACAGATAGATCCTTGCGCTGCCCATCTTTATCTTCTGGCAGGCCTTGGCCGGAACTGAATATCCAACTGTAAGGTTCCTCATCCTGATATATCCTATATTCTGGAGATAATAGTCGTTGACAGTATGGAGATATGAGCTTGTAGTATTGGCAAGATTTGCACGTGGACGTGTGAAATACGCTCCCTGATTATCCTCGGACCAGACATTGTCCATATAGTTCCGTGGCAGGAATGAAAGAGGGACCTGGGTATAGCAGTTCCAGAAAGCCCTGTTCTCACCGCCAGGATACCAGTTGATACGTCCGATCCCCTGGATGAATGTGGATATGTCGAAACCGTTCCATGATGCAGACAGGGTAATTCCGTACTGCCATCTCGGTTCCTTGTTTCCTATGATGGTCTTGTCACCTGGAGAGTCCACGCTATAGCCTCCGGCATTGATGATGCCGTCATGTTCATCGTCAATGTCGAGATATTTGAGGTCTCCTGCACGCCATCCGTCATTAAGTCCGGCTGCGACTTCCGACAAGTCAACCTTCTTTGCATACGCCTGTGCCTCCTCATCTGTCTTGAAGACGCCGTCTGTCCTATAGCCCCAGATTTCACCGATGGTCATCCCTTCGTAATACGAGCCAAGAAGGCGTGTCGGATTCTTGAACTTGGTTATCTTTGTGATATAGTCACTCAATGTAGCCTTGACATTGTATGAGAAAGGTTTTCCGCCAAGTGCAAATGCGTCTTTCCACTCCAGGACAAGCTCATACCCGTATGAGCAGAGATCTGCAGCATTCCTCATTGGAGAACCTGCTCCATAGACCTCAGGAAGGGGCTCACCGGAAGTCAGCATTCCTTTTGTCTGCCTGATATAGGCTTCTCCTGTAAATGCCAGCCTGTTGCCGAAGAATGCGAGGTCGAGTCCGAGGTTGTAATGGTTGGTTGTCTCCCATGTGAAGTCAGAGGCGTTCGGATTGGATGCCGTAACGGCATTTGCATTGGAAGTCTCGCCTTCAAACATATAGGACGGTGACTTTTTGTTTATTGTCCTCATGAAGTCATAGTCCCCGACCTGCTGGTTGCCGAGTGAACCGACAGAGAAACGGATCTTGGCAAGGTCCCACCAGCCTTTGACTGGCCTGAAGAAATCCTCCTCGGAAAATCTCCATCCGACAGAAGCAGAAGGAAAGTAGCCCCAACGGTGTTCCCTTACAAAACGGGACGTCCCGTCGAAACGGATGCTCGCCTCCACAAGATATTTGCCTTTGTAGTCATAGTTCGCCCTCGCAAAAAATCCCTGTATAGCATACTCGCTCTGTCCTCCCTTGATATTCCAGTTATAGTTTCCGTCAGCTTCCGGAAGCACCATGTTATAGTCACTCAGATACAGGGAGGAAAGGTTTCGTGCTTCCGTAGAATGCAGCCTTTGATAGTATGTCTCGTAGTTATATCCCGCGATGACCTGCATATTATGCTTTTCTTCAAATGTACGGGCGTATGTCCCATATATGTTGGTGACAAGATACTTGCTCTGGTCATGTGACTCCATCAGGCGGTTCCAGAAACGTCCCTGGTCATCAGTCTCCACGACACCCGGATATTTCGAATATGTAGCCGGAGTGGAGCGGTTCCAGGATTTGCTTATGTCTGTTGTGTAAGTAAAGTTCGCACGGATATCAAGCCCCTCTACAGGACGGACAGAAAGCTCTGCTGTGTTGGAAAAGTTATATCTGTACTTGTGATTCTGCTTTGTGTCCTGCCCCAATTCCATGTGGCAGCCGTTCGCAAGGTTTGAGTCAGTGAAGATGGTCTTGTACACCCATGTACCGTCAGGGTTCTGGAGCGGCATGCTGGCAAAGGCATGGTAACCTGAATACTGGAATGTGATATTCGACCCGGCATTGCCAGGATAGTCATAGTCTGTGGTGTAGAAGCTCATGTTGTTGCTGAGCGACATCCACTTTGTAAGCATGAAGTCAGTCTTGCTCCGGAGATTGTATTTGTTGAATTTCTCCGGACGTACCTGGAAGACTCCCTCCTTATGCTCATAGCCTGCAGAGAAGAAGTATTTCACGAATTTGTTGCCACCATTTACTGAGATATTATGCTGGGTAAACGGATTTATATCCTGGTACATCTCATGGTACCAGTCTGTGTTGCAATAATAGATATAGCTTTCCTTTCCGTCACGCATTTCCGTAAGCACCCATGGACGCTCCGGATTCTCAGTCTTGTCATTGCGCCTGAGCCACATCTGGTTCATGTCCTCCTCTGTGTATCTGGTCCAGTTCCTTCCGAAGGAACTGTTGTAGAAATAGTCGTTGATATAGACCGACCAGTATCCTGTAGTTTCATAGTCTGTACTGGTTGTCGGAGCCGTAAATCCGACTTTTCCATTGTATCGCACAGTAGGCTTGCCCTCCTTTGCAGAACCGCTCTTTGTCGTGATAAGCACAACTCCGAAAGAGGCACGCGCACCATAGATTGCGGCAGAGGAGGCATCCTTGATGACAGATATTGATTCAACATCGGAAGGGTTCACAATCTGCATGTCACCCTCCACTCCGTCAATAAGGACGAGCGGCTTTCCGCCGTTGATAGAGTTATATCCACGGATATTGATGTCTATGCCTGCCTCCGGGTCACCTCCGGATGTCGTGACGAAAAGTCCAGGTACAGATCCCTGCAGCATATGTCCGAGATCCTGGGAAGGACGGTCGGCAAGAGCCTTCGTCTCAACAGTCGAGATTGCACCAGTAAGGTTTATCTTCTTCTGCACACCGTAGCCGACAACAACAGTCTCCTCTATGTTCATCGCATCCTCTGCAAGATATATTACAAGGTTATCCTGCGATGATGTGACATTTACTTTCTTTGAGGAATAGCCGAGGCATTCTACGGAAATCGACTTCTCTTCAGGAAGGAGGGCGATATAGAATCCACCGTTCTCATCTGTGATTGTTCCCTTGGAACTCCCGGTCATGACAACAGCCCCTATAACAGGATTGTCTCCTGCATCAAGGACCTTTCCTGAGACATGGCGTTCCTGTCCAGGAGACTGCGGGGCTGCACTTTTCCTGGAGATGACAATCCTTGTCCCCGATACTGTGAAACTCAGGTTCTGGGACGAGAGTGCCTGCCTGAGTACGGCAAGGACATCCTCTCCCTCTGCATTCGCTGTAACTACAGCAGACAGGTCAATGTCTGAAGTCTTGTACGCGAAAGTATAGCCGGTCTGCTTTTCAAGGACCTGCAAAAACTCACTTACCCTGATCCTGTCCTCATGGACGGTCACATTCCTGGTCTGTGCATATAGAGGCGCAAGACCTGAAATGATGGCAAGCGAAATCAGAATACTGATGACTCTACTTTTCATTCGAATTTAGTTTAGTGTTTAGGGTTTATTCTGTCAGTTGTCTTATCTTGAAATCACTACATGGTTGCTGTCAACCACCTTACATCTGTATTTTGTCAGCGTCTGCAGCAGTGAGAAAGTATCATCTACAGGTTCATTCTTGAGCGTGAACGAAAGCGACATTGTTGTATCAACTCCCTTTTCTACCGTTATCCTTACGTTATACCAATGCTCAAGGGTTGTCAGCACATCACCGAGAGCCTCATCCTTGAAGACAACAAGAGACTTTGTCCAGTTGCTGAAATTGGCCGTGTTCACGTATGAGATATTGTATGTGCCCATGGATGAATTGTATGTATAGCAGCATCCGGGGGCAAGCATTGTCCTCTGGCTGCTGCTGTTGACAATCTCCACGGAGCCGGACTGCAATGCGACCTGGACAGACTCAAATATCTCCGCATTCCGGACATTGAACCTTGTCCCGTGCACCTTTACGCTGACATCTTCACTGAGGGACACTATAAACGGACGCTTTCCCTTGACCACATCAAAAAAGGCCTCGCCTGTAACAGCAACCGCACGTTCCTCTCCGGAATTGAAGTCAGATGAGAACTCAAGGCGTGAATTGGAATTCATCCATACATGCGAACCGTCAGGAAGAAAGAACTCGCCCTTCGAGCCGGTGCCAGTGACATAGCATGTCCTGTCAACACCCGCATCTTTCCGGAACGAATACGCAGAATATGCGGCAAGGCCGGCAAAGAGCAGAAGCAGAGATGCAGCGACATGCCACCGGACAAAGAATCCCCTCCTCTTTCCGGATTTTTCCACATGCTCAAGCATTTCATACTGCGCCCTGCTTTTCTCAGGGCCTTCAATTGCCTCCAGCACAGCATTCATCTCGCACCACTTGGCCTCCAGAGCCTGGCTTTTCTCTTCCTTGCAGTCATCATCGATGAGCCAGCTACGGAAAAAGCCTGCAACAGGTTCTGACGGATTCTCATGGCGCATGAAAGAATCAATGATATTGTATATGATGCTTTTGTTTCTCATTTCCTATACGACTGAACGAACAGAGATTTACCCTAATCAGATTTTCACCTTTTTTCTTAAAATCGTCAAGGCGGATGAGATATGGTACTCTACAGTCTTGACGGACAGGGACATGCTCTCTGCAATTTCCCTGTTCTTCATTCCGAGCAGCCTGCTCATTATGAATACCTTCCTGCATTTGGCCGGGAGCCTGTCCATTTCTATGAGGACCTTCATGAGCATATTCTTCGAATCTATGTCCGGCCCTTCACCCTCAACGGCAAAGCCGGAAAGGTCAATCCTCTCCGACATGTCATCAAAGCTAACTGCCCTGCTCCTGTATGTATGGAAATAGTCATAGACCGCATTCTTTGTCATCCTGAAAAGATACCCCCGGAATGACTCGATATTGTCCAGGCTCCGTCTGCGGTCCCATATCCTCACGAATACATTCTGCGCAATCTCCCTTGCCACACCGGTATCCTTTACCAGTGAGGAAGCAAAAGTCTCAACTACAGGCAGATATTTCTGATAGAAGATGAAGAACGCCTCACGGGAGTCATTCTTCATCTTCATTATCAGTTCAGTCTCATTGAACGGCATAGAAATACGGGATTCTCTCAAGAGGCACATCTATGATAATGTCACGTCCTCCCTCATAGATGACACCGTCATCCGAGAGCCATTTTCCGCGCGGCAAAGCCACAGTGCGTACCGTACCGGGGTCTGTCATAGGGGCTACCATCATGTCCGGGCCGAGCATGAACTGGTTCTTCACATCAGCGAGGCCTTGGTGCGGGAAATAGAACTCGAGAGGTGCCACGACAGGTTCTCCGGTCTGCGATGCAGTATGCATCAGGGAGACAATCCTGTCAAGGAAGCGGTCCCTTGTCTTCACAGCCTCAAGCACTGCATTGAGATGTTCCCTGTCAAGGATTCTCCACGGTGCCACCGAGAACTGCATCATCGGCATAAGGGCATGTACCTGGGCGGAGCGCACAACAAGGTCGCTGTCAATGACGCAGCCAGGAAGGAACGAGGCAAAGCTTCCCCCTCCAATCATGTCAGGGGCACAGAACCAGTAGCCATTCAGGTTGGCCGCCATCATCTCAGGGATGAGGGCATTGAGTGCCTGCCATGAATGGCCCTTGTCATGCAGCCTCTGGACAAGCGGCTTGCCGCCTGACTTCCATGCTGCACGGTACTCGTTGTAAGGGTATTTCTCACCATATTCGGCAAAGGCTGCACAGTAGTCCCATGCTGTCATGTTACCGGAGGATATGGCATCGGAAGGGAAGAGGTTAAAGTCGCCTGCATCGAACTTGAAGCCGTCAACTCCAAATTCATCCACAAGTCTTGCAAGCTGGCTGTCAAACCAGCGGTGTCCCTGTTCATTGGAAAAATCAATTGATGCAGACCATCCGTTCCACCAGTAGACAGGATAAGTGCCGAACCCCTCCTTCTTAAGGAAGCCGTCACCTACGCTTACACAGATTTCATACTGGTCCATGCTGACGAACGGAGTCACCCATAGCATAACACGGAAGCCCATGCGGTGCAGTTCGTCACACATTGCCTTAGGATCAGGGAAACGCCCCGGATGGAAGACCCATTTGCCATAGTCCTCCTGCCATGTGTCGTCTATCATCAGGATACCGGCAGGCAGCCCGTTGCGGACTATACCGCGGGCATACTCGAGGATATCTTTCTGGTTCTGGTTATACTGGAGTTCAATCCAGGTGTTCCACTGCGGCTTTTCAAAGAATTCAACAGGAGGGAGAAGCCCCTCAACAGGGAAGAATGCCTTCTGGGCGAAACGGTAGGCATCAGAGAGAGACTTGCCTACCTTGGCCGTGTTTATTTCAGCAAGGGCGTTGTCAATATGGAGTACACCGTCCTTTATATGGTATTTGAAAGGCTGGTCACTCCAGACATAGCGTCCGCTGCTTGTCAGGATAAGCGGCTGGACCTGGTTACCTCCGTTTTCGAACAGGGTCAGATATGAGCTGTCCCTGAACGGCATGTATTGTCCGTCTGCTATCTTCCCCCCCCCATACCCTTTCTGAAGGGTCCAGGGCTATTTCAAGGCTCGTCCGGCGCGCAAGTGCATCAGCCTTTTCGATGTCTTTCAGGGAGCGGGAGGCCTTGACATCAACGATTCCGTTTTCTGAAATAAGGTAAAAAGACGGCATCATCCCGCTGTCAAAAGCATTCTCGAACATGATGACATTGTCACGGTCCATCACATTAGTCCACCCTTTGAGAGCGGCAGACTTCCTTGCAAACTCATCATTGCTTTCCCCTGCATAAAGGGCAACGAGATTGAGGTCACCGTCTGCCATAGCTTTTCTGATAAATGATGATTTCGCAATCTGTGACATTGCCTTGTCGCATTCAGGGCATGAACTTCCATAGACAAACAGTATTGTCCGCTTGTCAATAAGGTCACGGAGCATGCCTTCACTGCCGTCTGCAGACTGTACAGCAAAATTGTTCACAAGACGTCCCGGACGGTTCAGGTTCAGGCGTCCACGCTTGTAGTCAATCCTCTTGAAGTCAATGGGGTCAAGAGTTGTGCAAAGGACCTCCTTGTCAAGCATCATCTCTGCAAGCATATAGTCCTCCGTAGACGCCCCTTCCCCGACAAGGGCGGAGAAAATCCCGTCAGAAAGGCGTCCGACCGTCTCGGAAGTAGACTTCAATGCGCCAAGGCTGTCAGCCTCGGCCAATGCCCTGTCAAGCATAGATGAGGCCTCTGCCGCATCAGCCGCCTTCAGTCCGGAGACGAAGGCGGAGATTGAATGCGGCTCAGGTACCCAGGCACCTTTCTGCTCAACAAATTCAAGTGACGCCTGTTCTGTACACGACAGAACAGGTATCACTGCACACACTACTAATATATTCAAGAATCTTTTCATCATCATCCTGTTATTTCAAAGTGATTTCATATCCTTTCTTGCCGAGGGAGGCAGAGCCGGTGTTGAATCCGTTGTCCCAGCCTATCTCCAGGCCTATTATCGTCTTTTCCTTTCCGAACAGCCCGGCCTTGGCGGCAAGGAACGAGAACTCACCCTCGAGGATGTCACCATTGACGGTTGTTGCCATATATCCGAGGTTATCATTGTTGGTTTCATCATCCGTATGCTTGTTGCCCACGACACATTTTCCATAGTACTCATTGGCACGCGGAGCGACTGTCGACCATCCGTCCCATCCGCCGGCTGTCCTGGTGATACGGTAGGCAATGACATTGTCATAACGCTGAGGGTTGAAAAGCCATCCGCCTCCCTGCCCCTCAGAGATGCCGTCATTGTCAATCCAGACATAGAAACGTCCGGCTATCTTGAGCAGATAGTTGGATATTGTCTTGTCATACCCTCCATTCTCCTCACTCTTGTCCACTCTTATATAGCCGTAGACATAGCCGTTCTCGCAATGCAGCTTGACAACAGGTTTCAGGTTGTGGGATGCGCTGAGGTCGTTTCCAGCTGTCAGGTCCTCAAGACTTTCCCAGTCGGAGTAGTCACCGTCTATTGTTATCATGCTCTCCACAGGTATGTCCTCATAGCTTACAAGCACTATCTTGAGCATTCCGTCCTCCATCGCCACGACATAGCCGTACATGTCAAGGGTATGTCCGTTAAGGGCATCGAAATCAAGTTCACTCCCGGCCTTGTAAGGCTCTGCATTGATTATGTTTCCATCAGAGACAAGCCTTGTCTTCCCATCAATGAATACCAGTGTTCCGGTAATCCTGACATATTCACATTTCAGGCTTCCGGCCTTGTCCGGGGCGTTCGAGGAAGCAGATGCAATGACAGCATCAATATCCTTGGTATCCAGCATTCTTGGCTCAGGGAGAGATGTCGTTCCGGCCTGGATGGCCTTTGTAAGTTCAGGCGTCAGCCTTGTCATATATCCTGATGTGCTGACAGGACCTGTCACTGACAATGTCGCCCCTATATAGATTCCGCCGAACTTGTCCGTGCTGACAAATATTGCTCCTGTAGCGTCTGCAAGCATATATCCGTCCTCGGCAATCGCCACTACGGTTCCCTCGACATGGGCATAGTCAGACATGGCAGCAGAAGATATGGACTTGACTTCAGGTACAGACTCAGCCTGTGAGACCTTGACCCTTATTGTCATGTCAGATGAACGGACATTGACATATCCATATCTCGGGAAGATGCTTTCATTCGCATCTACTGTAACTGTCACCTTGTTGCCGTCAGCCTCACCGGCTTTGATCCACGTATCGGAGACAGAGACCGTATAGGAGGCATCAGTGAAGACCATGAGTTCAAAGGTATCCCCTTCGCTGGAGATTTCGGCATTGGACGGGGTCACCCACATCTTCTCAGTCCCGGCATCAACCACATACGCATCCTTTGCATATGGTTCATTTGCAAATTTGCCTTTCAAAGCGGCAACCGTGATTTTGTCACCGGTACTGTAGTCTCCCATATTCCTTATCCTCTTGCCATGGATATTCTTCCAGAGTCCATATACAAGGACTTCACCGGTGTTGTCCTTCAGGATGAAATGGGAATTTTCAGCATCCTTTATCTCAGAAATGGTTCCTGTCAGATAGTAGTACCAGTTGTCATCTGCAGCCTGGGCGTTGAAATCGGCAATCGTGGTATTCTGGAATACAGGCAGTTCCGTTTCTGTCTCCACCTTCGAGCACGAAGGCAGGGAAAAGGCCGCGGCAAGCACCAATATATACGTATAAAATTTCTTCATGATCAATATTCTGCTTTAAATGAGGCTAAAAGATTATACCCTGTCTCCGGGTCCCAGGTATATTTGTTGGCAAAACGGACACTGTATTCCGGATTGTCATAAAGGTTCGGGGACTCATCCGGAAGATTGAGGTACAGGTTATACTCGGCACCTTTCTGGAGTGCGGACGGAAGCACGATACGGTCTGTAAACACATATGCCTTGCCTCCCTGCCACTCACGCGGGTCCTTGTCCAGAGGGTAGATATATTTCTCGTTCGGCCTGTTTGGATTCACGATGACAAATTCCATTTTCCTTTTGTTGACAAGCGAGGCAAATCCGTAGTTGGAAAGGCAGATGCTTATCCCGAAATCCTCGTCAGATGCAAATGTACCATGGAAAGCGGCACCGTTCAAGATAAATCTGTACCCGACACGAGAGCTTGCATCATTGTAGCAGCCCTCGTTCTGCCATATCTCCCTGATTGCATAGTGGTTGCTCAGATATGACCAGTGATATGTCCTCAGGTTTGAATATGAAGGGGTACATTCGCAATAGTCATTGTTGCCCTGGTAGCATGACTCGCCACCGTAAGGATAGTAGTTGGACTCTGTCCTGACATAGAAACGGCTGTCAATGCCCCCGAATGTACCTCCGTCGTTTCCATTGACGAAAGCACAGTCATTGTGGATTGCCATACGCGCCTTGTATGAAGGCCCGAAGGCTTCCTCTACAGTGATAGAATCCTTTACAGTAACTGTTTTCCCGTCCCCGTTGAAGACCTTGAGCAGACGCTGCTTCCATGATGGGGTACGGATTGCGACAGTCCTGTTCTCAGGAAGTGCGTCAAGCAATGCCTTGACAACCTTGGCATGGTCATCATCCGTCTTCACATTCGTTGTGTAGGCCCACTCTCCGTATGTTCCGATAAGTCCGGCCTGCATCACATAGATCACATCCCCGAACTCCTGGAAAATTGGCTTGAGCTGGTTGACATGGCTCACAATTATGTCTGCAGGAGGCTCCTGGGCAGGCCATTTGTCATTCCATGAATATGCCACTCGGCACACAGCCTTGCATCCTGACTGCCTGAGGTTGGTAAAATGCTCCCTCATTACCCTCAGCACATCATCGGAAAGGGTTTCCCGGTCAATGAAGTCGACAAGGTAAAGGAATGTAAACACAAGCGAAGTCCCGTCCTTCCTCGCACTCGCCAGCCTCTCAACGCTTGCGACCTCAGGGACATTGCCGTCATTGAAGTTGTAGGCAACATTGAAATATGGCCCTCTCTCAGGATTCGGGAAATTGGTCTCGTCCTGGGAATATACAACGTCATACGGGAAAGGAGGCTCCGGTGCAATGAAATGCTCCACAGGCACGCCAGTCTCCTTAGGCTGGAATATCTGCCTTGACACAAACATCCCGTCCAGTTCAGATGTGATGTCATTCCCAGGCTTTACCACCGGCATGGTAACCGGGACAGGCTCTTTCCCGCAAGAAGCCAGGAACACAGCCAGAATGGTCAGTATAGTAATTCTTCTATTCATAGTTTATTGATTATAGTTATTGTATTCCGCTTACATTGGTCTCAGCACGTGGTATCTGATAGAGGAGCCTTGAATCATTGTACGGCACGACCTCCCACATCTGCCTGCCGGCATAGCGGCGGTCGATGTCACGCCTGTTCCTCTTGAGGTCCAGTACCCTGAATCCCTCGAAGCACAGTTCGAGACGGCGTTCGTCAAGCACTACATCAAGTACATCGTCATAGCCGCGTGCCGCCATATTGGATGCCGTGAACATGTCTTCATCAGAAAGCCCTGCACGCCTGCGCATTACATTCACGTCAGCAAGTGCCTTGTCCACATCTCCAAGATGGGCATATGCCTCGGCCCTGTCAAGGATGAGTTCTCCCCAACGGAGCATTATCGGTGACGAGAGGTTTGTAATCTGACCGTCCTGGCATGAGAATTTCTTCATGTAGTTGAGCGGATAGACATCTCCTCCTGAACCAGTACGGCATCCAAGGGAGTCAGTGACAGTGACATACTGCCTCTGTCCTCCTATCGTGACATAATTCCGCTGATAGGTGTTGACAAGCTCTGTCTCCACTGTATGGCGTTCACTTTTTTCAGAACCGTCAGAGGCCGTGTAGACATATGTGCAAGTGTATTTTCCAGTCGCGGCATCATACGATGGATTCCTGTCGATATAGTTCTCATAGAAGCCGTCATCCGTCGGTATCGGCCAGTAAATCATCTTCTTGCCTGTCTCCGACCTATGCTTAGGCACACGCATGGTCTGCATGCGCAGGTCCCCGTGATGACGCTCATAGAGGTCAATCAAAGGCTGCGACCAATAGATTTCCGCCCATCCTGAACCGTCACCAGGATCACCGTTCGACCAGTACATGGAGCCAAGGACGCCCTGTTCACCGGCAATGTCGGTTGTGTTGTCAATCATACCGACACACCATAGCACTTCCCTTGATTCCCTGCTGAACTGGAAAAGATGCTCATAGTCCTCATCCAGCATTGAAGAAGGCTCCGCTCCTGCAAGCATCTCGTCCACAACCCTTATGCAGTCCTCATCCCTGCCCATGTACAGGTAAAGGCGGGCGAGGAATCCCTGCGCAGTACTCTTGTCCATATATCCACGGTTGCCTCTGCGCGTCCCTCCATCCATACACCTTATAGCATTGAGCAAGTCCTTTTCAACCTGTTCATATACTTTGGCTACAGAGGCCTTGGAGACAGAGGTTTCACCTCCTCCGACATTGATTACAACGCCTTCGGAAGCACCGTTGTCCCATACGTACGGATTGGAAAAGAAATGGCAGAGGTTCATGTGCGCGATTGCCCTCATGACAAGGTTCTCGCCCTTGATATGGCGAAGTTCCGCATCCTCGGCATCATCATCTATCATATTGATGACCACAGATGTGGAATATGCAATCTTGTATGATATGAACCAGAAGTATTCGACATTTGTGTCACTTGAAGAATCCTCAAGCACAGCATCGAGGAAAAGCGGGTCGGTACTCTTGGCCGACATCAGGACATTGTCCCCTTTCAGCTCAGCCATAAGCATGTAATGGCGTATGTATGTGTTGCCTACCGTGTAGAATCCGCTGTATTCCACAGGAGCCTTGAACAGGGCATAGTTCCCGTCAGTTGCTGTGGCTGCGGAGGAGACATTCTGCATGCTTCCGGAGGACACCTTATCGTACGGGAAATAGTCCAGGTTGCATGAGGCAGCAGCCAATGCTGCAAATATCAATATAATATACTTTCTCATGGCTGCATCAGAATTTAATGTTCAGACCTAAGGAGAATGCCCTTGAGACAGGGTAATTGTAGCTGAAGAGTCCCTTCACACCAACTTCCGGATCCATTCCGGAGAATTTTGTGAATGTGTAGAGATTGTCCCCGGAGAGGAATATCCTGAAACTCTGCATCCTCATCTTCTTGGTGACCTTTGACGGGAGCGGATAGCTTATTGTCACATTCTTTATCCTTAGATAGCTTCCGTCTTCAAGATAGCGTGAAGTCAGTTCATTGGAACGCCTGTTTCCTCCGACCTTTGCCTTTGGATGGGTGGCGATGTCACCCTCTTTTTCCCAGCGGCTCCAGCCGAGACCGTTGTCGATGGACATGAAGTTGTAGTCGATGTACGCACCGTCCGAGTCTATATAGCGGCGTGTCTCGTTGTAGACATCGTTTCCATAGACGAACTGGAGGTTTGCACTTATCTCCACGCCATAGACATTGAATGTATTGAGCATTCCACCGGTAAGCTTAGGCTGGGCGCATCCTACAATCTGCACGTCCCGTGTCATGTTGAGCGTGCTGCCCGGCTCGCGTGAGATTATATTGCCGTCTTCGTCACGTGTCAGCTGCTCCCAGAGAGGATTTCCGTTCTCCGGGTCAACTCCGACCCATTTAGGCATATACCAGCTGTAGAGCGGCTCGCCTTCGCGGTATATCTGGTCACCCTGGGAATGCGACACGACTATATCCTTGTGGTCAGGAAGATAGACCACAACATTCTTGTTGTGCCCGAGATTGACTGATGTAGACCATTTGAAATTACGTCGGTTGAAGTTGTTTGACGTCAGCTGCACCTCAACACCGCTGTTGCGTATCTTTCCTGTGTTTTCGGTACGGCTGTCAAATCCTGAACTGAGTGCAAGAGGAACGGACAGGAGCAGGTCCTTGTTGAGATTGCTGTAAAGGTCGACATTGAATGTCAGATAATTGCCAAATGAAATGTCAATGCCGAGGTTCTTCATGACAGCTGTCTCCCAATGGAGATACGGATTTGCGACAGTCATAGGGACTGCTCCCTGTACCCCCTGGTACTGGAGCTTGTCCGAAAATCCGTAAAGGTCAAGATATTTGTATGCCCCTATCCCGGAATTTCCTGTCATTCCGTAGCTTGCCCTTATCTTGAGGAAAGAGATGACATTCTGATTCTTCATGAAATTCTCCCCGCTCACAAGCCATGCAGCAGAGACGGACGGGAAATATCCGACCCTGTTCTTCGGTGCAAACACAGATGAGGCATCGGCACGGAAAGTGGCATTGAGGATATATTTCTCCATATAGCTGTACTGCGCCTGGGCAAATACAGACCAGCTTGCAGTCTCTGTCTTCGTACCGTATATGTTCTCTGCAACTGTACCGTTAAGCACCTGCAGCCCGTTCTTCAGGCCGGAGGCAATGGCATTCATATACTCATCTGAGCTATAGCCATACTCATACCCGGCAAGGATCGAGACCCCATGGGCGTCACTGAATGTGTCGAAATATTTCAGGATATCGGTAGTGCAGAATGAATTGCCCCATGATATATCCTGCCCGATCTTCCCGTCAGGCCATGTGGCATTATAGGCCTCAGGGACGACTACGGACTTGTACAGGCTGCTGCCTGTAGAATATCTGTTGGTAGAGGTCACCGTCAGATAATCTGTTATGGCCCAGCTCAGCCACAGGTCACCGACAAATGACTTGCTGATGCCATACGGATTCGGATTTACCGATGGGGCATAGAGCGGGTTCACCGCTTCGCGTCCATACCAAATCTGTCCGTTGTCCGGCCGGACGGCAGATGACAGATACATGTATTTGCCGGTATTCTGGTCGTATGGATTGTTCCACGGAAGCTGGTTATAGCACCCGAGGCCTGTACCTTCCACAGTCTTGGACTGGCTGTAGTTAACCCTTGCATTGAGAGTTACGTTCTTCACTATCTCGGCACCCACGTTCACCCTTCCTGACAGCCTGTTGTATCTTGACTCCCTCTGCGTCCCGTCCTCGTCATAATAGTCCAGGCTCACCAGGAAACTCATCTTCTTGAGGCTGCCGCTTGCAGAAAGGTAATAGTTCTGCGTCAAGCCTGTGCGCTCTGCATCCTTTATCCAGTCGAAATTCTGCTCCCGGAGCGTTTCCGGATAGCTCTTCATTGATGTCTTTGACCTTACGGAAGCATAGAAGTCATAGAGTTCTGAAGCATTCATCATGTGGAAACGTCCTGTCAGCAGCTGCTTCACCCCGACCTGTGCCTTGAAATCCACTGTAGGTTCCTGCCCATTGCGTGCCTGTTTAGTTGTCACAACAATGACGCCACCGGCCCCTGAGGCACCATAGATACCTGTAGAACCGGCGTCCTTCAAGACAGTTATTGTCTCGACATCATTCGGGCTGAATGTCCCTCCGACCACTCCATCAACGACATAGAGCGGATCCGAGCTTGCTGCAATGCTTCCAGTACCTCGGATACGGATTGTTGCTCCCGATCCTGGTGCACCGGACGAATTGGTCACGACAACACCTGCCACCTTGCCCTGAAGCATTGTACCGATGTCTGGAGTGACAATATCCCTCAGCTTATCTCCCTGGACAGAGACGACAGAGCTGGAAAGTTCGGTCTTCTTCATAGAGGAATAGCCCATCAGGACGACTTCATCAAGGGTATTTATGTCGGACTCCATGACAACATCCAGGACCTTATGTCCATCGACCGGCACAGTTACAGTCCTGTAGCCAAGATATCCGAATATAAGTGAGGCATCCGCAGGAACATCTGCAATGAATCTGCCGTCGATGTCAGTAATCACTCCCCTTGTCGTCCCCTGCACAGCTACACTGACGCCAGCCAAAGGTTCCCCCGTCGCCTTGTCCGTAACATTGCCTGTTACGGACATCTGGGCGAAGAGTTCAATGCCAATAGCCATGAACATGGCTATAAGGCATACCTTTATTAAACCAATATTATTATGATACATTGTTTGGGGCTATTTGAATGACCCGTCCGCAAATGCATAGCTGAAGCCATCTACCTTGTCCCATGCACCACGTGTGAAGTCAGGAACCTCGACAGGAGCACTTCCGTTGGCTATTGAAATGGCACCAAGTTCAGAGATACAGCACCACTCGGCAAGGTCATACACATCCATGTCAAGAGGAAGTCCGTTGTGGAGGCAATAGATCAGGCGGTAGTCCATAAGGAAGTCCATTCCGCCATGTCCTCCAACACGTTTTGCAAGTTCCTCGAGGTCATTGTCAAGGATAGGGCTCGGATATTTTGCATAGAGGTCCTTCACCTGCTCCTCTGAAAGAGGTCCATGGATATTGAAGTTCTCGTCATACTCAATTCCGATTTCATCCATCTTCTCACGGCTGAGGCTGTACATCTCCACCGGATACTTTGCGGCATATCCCCTTGTCCCGACAAGCTGGTACATCCTGTCGTATGGACGTGGGGTCATCACATCATGCTGGATAAGGATTGTCTTGCCTTTCTCCGTGCTTATCATTGTGCAGGTCTCATCACCGTTCTGGAATTCAGGCATGTCGATTCCCTGGTAGCGTTTTACGGACTCAACACCGTTGTTTGACTTGGTCTCCATGGCGACAAGTGACTTGAGGCGGTCTCCGCGGTGGATATTGAGTGCCTGGCAGACAGGACCGAGTCCATGTGTCGGATAGACGTCACCTTTGTGCTTGCTGTTGAACTCCAGACGCCAGTTGCGCCAATAGCCGTCCCAGTAGTCCGTAAGGTTGTGATGATATGAGCCTTCTGCATGGAGGACCTCACCGAAGACGCCGCTGCGGGCCATCTGGAGTGCGGACATCTCAAAGAAGTCATAGCAGCAGTTCTCAAGCATCATGCAGTGACGGCGGTTCTTCTCCGCAGCGTTCACCAATGCCCAGCATTCATCAAGCGAAGTTGCCGAAGGCACCTCTATCGCAGCATGCTTGCCATGCTCAAGTGCATAAAGGGCTATCGGAGCATGGTTTTTCCAGTCTGTACAGATGTACACAAGGTCTATGTCATCGCGCTGGCACATTGTCTTGAAGCCCTCGTCACCTGTGTAGGTTGCCTTTACCTCTATGCCTTTCTCTGCAAGGAAGTCCACATTTTTCTGTACGCGGTCAGGCTCTATGTCGCACAATGCGACAATCTTTGTCCATGGAACAGAGGTATACCGGTACACAGCAAACGAGCCTCGTCCGCCAAGGCCTACAAATGCGATACGCACAGTGTCAAGGGCAGGAGTGCGCAGCCCGAGCACATCCTGCTGTCCGGCAGGGCGTGCCGGTATTTCTGTCTTTATTATCTTTGATTCTTCCTGGCTGCAGGAAATTGTCGCACCGGCCATCATCAGGGCCGCAGTGCACATCATTAATGATTTTAGGATATTTTTCATATCAACAGTAGTTAGTTGTTCTGGTTTTCAAACGTTTCTATCTGCCAGACTGGCCCATCTTTCCAGGAGGCAGTCACCTTTATTCCTGGCTGGCCCAGTAAGCCTCTATCTCCTCCTGTGTCCTTGCCGGGTATTCTGCCCCCGGCATGCCTACTATGCCCCACAGGTGCTTTGCATACGTAAGTCCCTTCTGCCCATATATTTCACGGTGATAGTCCATCGACTCAACAAACCGCGGATACTGGCGGTTCTCCGGAGTACACCATTGCACCTCACTGAGGGCAGCAAGACGTGGGAGAAGCATGTATTCAAGGTATTCATTGCTGTCTACATATTCTGTCCACAGGTTTGCCTGTACTCCCATGATACGCTCCTTGCCGTATTCAGGGACACCTTTGTATGGTTCATATTCATACACACGTTCAACAGGGAGATATGCCCCTATTGAGAAAGGCTCGCGGTCCTGCTCATGCGACTGGTAGCGGTCAATGTACATGTATCCCCGCGGACTCATTATCGAATTGTAGTTCCAGATGCGCTCATCGACATTCTCCTCAGTGCCTTTCCATGACATCACGGTAACTCCCTCGGAAAGTTCACCTTCAAGGATTTCCTCCCAGCCGATAATCTTGCGTCCATGCTCTGCGAGGAATTTCTGGATTCTGGCTGTCACATAGTTCTGAAGATACTGCTCTGCTGTGTGCCCGTCCTTGTCCTTAAGCCCAAGCTCCTTTATACGGGCCTGGCATCGCGGACAGGCCTCCCACCTTACCTTAGGGACCTCGTCTCCTCCAATATTGATGTATTCTGACGGGAATATGTCCATCATCTCTGTCAGTATATCCTCAAGGAACTCAAATGTCTTTTCCTGGCCGGCACAGAGGACATCTTTCTTGACGCCCCATGTGTTTGCAACCTCGTATGGTCCTCCGGTACATCCCAGTTCCGGATATGCGGCAAGTGCACTGAGCATGTGTCCTGGAAGGTCAAGTTCCGGAATCACAGTAATCCCGAGACGCGCCGCGTATGCCACGACATCACGCATTTCATCCTGGGTATAGTAGCCTCCATGGTCCTCCGGGCGCAGATGCGTAGGGTCAAAGTCAATCTGTGTCCCGTGGCGTAGAGAGCCAAGCTCCGTCAGGCGGGGATATTTTTTCACCTCCATACGCCATCCCTGGTCTTCCGTGAGATGCCAGTGGAACACATTCTCCTTATACACAGACATTATGTCAAGGAATCTCTTTATCTCATCGACACTGTAGAAATGACGTCCGACATCAAGGAGTACACCGCGGTATGAAAAGCGCGGAGAATCACGGATTGCGACACATGGCAGGACAAGGTCAGCCTTTGCCCTTACACCTCCATAGAACTCTGCCGGAAGCATCTGCCCTATGGTCTGGAGCGCATATACAAACCCGTTGTATGATGAGGCGCATACTTTCACACACTTTGGAGTCACATCTATAGCATATGCCTCATTGCCAAGGGTCTCATCGACTAAAAACACGACTCCCCTGCCGGCCGTTCCGCGGTGGATTGCATTACGTTTTCCGGAAACGGCATTGAGCTGGCCCGCAAATGATTCGATATAGTCAACCATGTCAGTGCCAATGCCAGGGTCAACCGTAAAGCCGGCACCAGCCATGTCAAACACACCATCCCGGAACTCCACTTCCTGAGGATACGGGATTACATGGAATGGCTGTGCAGTCTTCTGTGGACCGCAGGCTGCCACCAGAAGCATGGCGGCAGCAGAAAAGAACAATTTAATACGCATTATATGGAAATGTTTGGTTTTCATCCAAAAGACTGTCAGAATCCATATTCATGGACAAGGGCACCTTCACGGTCATAGACCTTTATCTGTACTGTCTTACCGTTGCAGACAAAGTCAAGACGCTCGTCACAGCTGTTTACAAGTACAGGGAAACGGTTGCCGCTATGCCCTGAAGGAACAAGTATATGACGATGGAAATGCCCGCTGAGCATAAGGTCTATACCGGCCTTGTTCAGTATTGGCAGCATCTTTTCATGCAACTGTTTCTGGGTGTACCATGAATCTTCAGTGACATACATAGGGATATGGGAGACACAGACTTTGAAAGGAGCATCCCTGAACCATTTTTCCTTTACCGCCGCCTCAAGCCATGCGGACTCCTCCGCACGGTACTGGTCAAAATGCGCATTGCCGCAATATGCAGGATTGCTGTCCGGCTTGTCTTCCCCGCAGTCAATGACAATGAATGCCACCGGACCATGGCGGAAGGCATAATACGCTTTTCCGTCATGTGAAGGGACCACCTCGCAAAAACGCCAGAAATCCTGGCCGCGTCCTTCATGGTTGCCACGTACATATACCATCGGCACATCATGCAGAAGATTCTCCACCGGTGATATCAGATGGTCCTTGACCGTGTCTATCGATGTCATATACGAGACCATGTCTCCATTCAGCATAAGAAAGTCCATATCCTGACATGTCACTCCTTTAAAGAGGTCTGAGAAAAGCTCCTTCTTGTCATGGATATCATTGACCATTGAGAAACGGCACTCCGGAGCCTTGCTGTCAAGTGTTACGATTCCATGCCATTCGCCTTTTTTCTCTTCTTTTTCATATACAAGCCGGTAAGGCTGTGATTCATCGATTACGCGGATTCCGCAGATGCGGTATGAATACCTCGTGCCCGGCTCAAGGCCTGTGACCTTGACAGAATGGCTGTTGCCTACAATGCTCCGGCCATACATGGTCTGGTAGAAACTGAGCGTGTCTGCTCCACCATCCTTGACAGCCTCAACACGGACCAGCTGTGAATCAGCAGTTTCCCAATTGACAGTAAATGAAATCCCGGATACCTCCGGCACCCATGGCCCAAGCTTGACCTGGGCAGTCAGAGCCACAGGAAGGAGATTCAAGAGAACAACAGATAGCAAATGACATGTTTTCATCTGAAGAGAATTTAGTGTTACGTTTATATATAAGACTGCCGTTTCTGAAAATACCCTAAGAAACAATTTGCATAATTTTAAATCCTGCTACAGTTACTCCCGTTTATTTTTTGTCATTTCTCATCCTGACAGCGTGTTATTCATGTTAAATTGCTATATTTGCAGCGCGAAAACAAAAGAACTAAACATACAACATTATGAACCTTAGAGTTATAAAAAAAGACATCGAGTATTTCGTAGGTGAATTCATTGATGATTGCGCATTGTTCATTGCGATCAATCCTCACAAGGATTCTGACGCAATCTCCAAGATAGTTGACGAAGCTGTAGAGCTTTACAACGACCTGAAAGACAAGATCAACCATCCTGCAGAGGGTTCAAGGAAGGCTTACTACAACGGAATCCGCAAAGAGATGTTCGAGAAGCTTGACGGACTCTGCGAGAAGCTCAGCAACACAATCGTTGCTTCCGGCAAAGAGGAGTAGGGCTATCTCCTGCAGACAATGACTGGCTGTGCCGTAATCCATACGGTGCAGCCTTTTTCGTTCCATACAACGGGAGATGTCAACATGGCAATGGAGAAGTCAACAATTTCTTTAGCTTTATAGGAGGAATGCATCCCGCATTTCCGATGGCCTTTTCAATAGCATGCGCCTCCATAGCCCCAGTTATTTCCTTGTGCAGAGGCAACTGGCAAATGCAATGGCATAACAAAATGACATAATCAGCAGGCAAGCGCAACATTACACCGGAAAGGTAAAGTCAACAGGCGTAATATCACACAGAAAGGGTAAACTCAACAGCCAACTGCAACAAAAGATTGAAAAGACAAGCTTTCGGTGTGAAAAAATCAAGCCTGCCCTGGTTTCCTGTCCATATTGAGCTGTACCCAGTAAATGTATTTATCTGGAAAGCACATGAAATCAGTCACTTTTTCAGAAGTGGGAAATACACAGCATACTGCCTTATAAGCTTGCAAAACACACAGTTGTCCACCACGGCATGAGCTTTCTTTGCATAGCTGCGCAAAATTCAGTCAATACTTCCATGCTGCTTCCAGCACAATGATTCTCTGCCAATGGGGCCACAGCAAATCATACAGGCATGATTAGCAATTATCTGCATAGACAGGAGGCAATGGAATGAGTTCCTGTACATTGGGAACTTTGGTAAATCACACTTTATTGATTGACAATATATTGCCAATAGGCATGGTTCCCAACGTAACATTTTTGGGGACATTGGGGACATCCGCAAATCACACACAGCTGACTACCAACACATTACGAAAACAAGGCGTGCCAAACAGCACTATTTTTTTGCCGTTGGGCACGCAGCAAAATCACATTTCATTGATTGACAACACATTGCAAATCAGCATCGTGCCAAACGGAATGTTATCTTGACCGTTGGGCACAGCAGTAAATCGCACATCACTGGTTACCAACATATTACAAAAACCGCGCGTGCCAAACAGCATTATTTTCCTGCCGTTGGACACGCAGCAAAATTACATTTCATTGATTGACAACACATTGCAAATCAGCATCGTGCCAAACGGAAAGTTTTCTTGACCGTTGGGCACGGCAGTAAATCATACATCGCTGGTTACCAACATATTACAAAAACAGCGCGTGCCAAGCAGCACTATTTTCCTGCCGTTGGGCACGCAACAAAATTGTATTTCATTGATTGACAATACATTGCAAATCAGCGTCGTGCCAAACGGAATGTTATCTTAACCATTGGGCACAGCAATAAATCACACATCGCTGGCTACCAATAGGTTACAAAAGCCAAGCGTGCCAAACAGCACTATTTTTTTGCCGTTGGGCACGCAGCAAAATCACATTTCATTGATTGACAACACATTGCAAATCAGCATCGTGCCAAACGGAATGTTATCTTGACCGTTGGGCACAGCAGTAAATCATACATTACTGGTTACCAATAGGTTACAAAAGCCAAGCGTGCCAAACAGCACTATTTTTTGCCTGGATTTCACACGGCTCTCAAATTATTCCACTTTTGCAGGATGCCCTTTTATAAAGCATAAATTCTATTTGCACTGGACAATATTCTGTTTTCGGGGAATTTTATGTATTTTAGTTGCCTGTTTTTGAGATTTATGAAAAGTTTCCACGTCTATTCTGCAAAATATTGCTATTCGCTGCCCTGTCTGCCGGATATATTGACATGGCAGCTGCAAAACAGGACTGCGGAATCAATTTTCAAATATTTCAATTGACAACTTACACTATCATACACACTCTATCTATTAGAACATGAGACAAAATTTGACAGCAGCATTTTATCTGCCGCTTGCAGCCGCAGGACTTACATCCTGCGGCAGTGCCGGTAAAGAGGAGCCCAGGCAGCCTAACATCCTGTTCATAATGACAGATGACCACACCACCCAGGCAATGTCCTGCTACGGAGGCAGGCTGATAGAGACCCCAAATATGGACAGAATCGCCCGCGAAGGCATCCGTTTTGACAACTGTTATGCGACAAATGCACTTTCTGGCCCGTCCAGGGCATGTATCCTGACCGGTAAATTCGGACATGAGAACGGATTTACCGACAATGCCTGCATATTCGACGGCGACCAGCAGACTTTCCCCAAGCTCCTGCAGAAAGCTGGATACGAGGCAGCAATCATCGGCAAATGGCACCTTATTTCGAAACCGCAGGGCTTCGACTGGTGGAGCATACTCTCAGGCCAGGGCGAGCAGGGCAACTACTATTCACCGGAATTCCTGGAAATGGGCAGGGAAATCGTAGAAGAGGGCTATGTCAGCGAAGTAATTACGGACAAGGCCATCAATTATCTGCAGAAGCGCAGCAAGGACAAGCCCTTCTGTCTGATGTTCCACCACAAGGCACCGCACCGCAACTGGATGCCGTCACCGAAGAATCTCGGAATCTTCAATGAGACCGTATTCCCTGAGCCGGAAAACCTTTTTGACGACTATTCTGGACGTGGGGATGCAGCAAGGGAGCAGGATATGAACCTTGTCAACACATTCACCGAGGACTGGGACCTTAAGCTGATGACCCGCGACGAGATGCTTGCAGACCCAGAAAACAGCCTTGCGCAGGTCTATTTCAGGATGCCGGAGGAGGTACAGCACAAATGGGACAGCGTCTATACAGACAGGATTGCAGAATACCGTAGCGGAAAGCTTCAAGGGAAAGAACTTGTAAGATGGAAATACCAGCAGTATATGCGTGACTACCTTGCAACAGTGCTTTCCGTGGACGAGAGCATCGGACGCATACTTGACTATCTTGAGGAAACCGGCGAGCTGGACAACACTATCGTAGTCTACACATCGGACCAGGGATTCTTCCTCGGCGAGCACGGATGGTTCGACAAGCGTTTCATGTATGAGGAATGCCAGAGGATGCCGCTTATTGTAAGGTATCCCAAATCCATAAAGGCAGGCTCGGCAAGCTCAGCCCTCTGCATGAATGTGGATTTCGCGCCAACATTCCTTGATTTTGCAGGAGTGGAGATTCCACAGGACATCCAGGGAAAGTCGCTGAAAGGGATAATGGAGAATGAGGGCAATCCGGCTCCGGAATGGAGGGATGCCGTGTACTACCATTATTACGAATATCCTGCAGAACACTCAGTAAAGCGTCACTACGGAATCCGTACAGACAGATTCAAGCTCATCCATTTCTACAACGACATCGACCAGTGGGAACTCTACGACATGTCGAAGGATCCTTGCGAGATGAACAATGTCTTTGACAATCCTGAATATGCACAGACAAGGGATTTACTTCTCAGGAGGCTCTCTGAAGCACAGGCAGAATACGGCGACACAGACCCGGATGAGAACGAGATTGTCCTCTTCCATGGAGACAGCAGATTTGTCGAAAGGACAAAGTAACACTTGGGCAGACGATTCCGGAAGCCTTTTAGATACATGCTCAGCTGGAAACAAAGAAAGTCATACTTTTCAACCGCGCAATGACACAGAGCTGCTGGACATTCGGACACTACATGGAAAACACCACTCCGGAGCACGATGCCGACTACTACATCCACCAGCAAGACCAGCAACAGCCCTGGACCAGCCCGATCTGGGTTGAGCAGGTATAGCCGGCTGAGGGCACTTCAAAAGGGAGAAGCCACCACTATCTTAAACAACATCCGTCTCGGTTCCTGCTCTTCCCCTTTGACAAGAGCAGGAGAAGATTGGGAAGATGATTTCAATAATTGGTGGGATGATTGGTTCAATGAGAACATATATGGAAATGATGAATGGGATTATGGAAATCATGAATACACAAATCTTGGTGATGGGTACTATATGGACAGTGACGGCGATATTTATTGGGATTCCGATGGCAATGGAGAACCTGATACTTTCTTTTTGGAGGGTGGATTCTGCACATCACCTGATGACGGTGAGGGACAAGGAGAAAACCAGGACCCGGATCCAGGACCAGGACCTGATGGTGGAACAGGATGGGAAAATGAATGGGGAGAAGGATATCTTTATGTTCCCGACAATAACTATAATGAAGATCTTGAACGCGGGAAAAAAGGTGTAAAAAAGATGCAGGATGATCTAAAAGAAGGGAAAGTTGATTTTTACAAAGTAGCAGACGGTATGCTTACAGGATTTGGAGTTGGGGCGAATGCAAATGGCATTATTTTGTCGGCATCTAATTTCTTGTCTGGCATAGGTTCAGATACTAAAGCGTTGGAAGCATTTGGAAAATCATTAGGCTGGGCAGGAATTGCAATAACTGGAACGCAAACAATTATTATTTTAAGAACAGAAGGTGAACTGTCAACCGGAGATTGGTTGTCATTAATTTCTGCCGCATTAAGCGGATGTGCTATAATAACCATTGAATTTCCTATATTATCCGGAACCTTAGGAATTACCAGTGGTATTCTTGGCCTTATCTCTATTTTCGTTTCAGAGAATTATCCTTCTGGAATATATGAGATTATTGCCCCGAATGGAGAAAAAGCATATATTTATATCGGAAATAATTTGTTAACAGCTTAAGCTTTATGGATAGAAAATATTTTAATCGAAAGCATAATGTATATTTCACGATAGGTTCTTTTATCTTTTCTGAGCTGTTGATAATTATAGTATCACTACCATATCTCAAGGACAAAGGAGCAACAATAATGGTATGCGGAATGGCCTTTTTTCTTTTATTATCACTTTACTATGCCTCTCTGAGTCTCGGATTCCCAGAGCTGACTGAAGACATGGTCATACATAGGAACTATTTCTTCAGGTTCTACCGTAAAGTCTATCGGTACAGCGACATTGAAAAGATAAAGATCCAGTCAGGAGGATTCCACTGGCCGTGCATGAGGGTATATGTCAAGGGGAAAAGGCGGTTCCGCTTTTACAGCATGGACTGCATGTCACAGGATTCAGTCAAACCATTTGTAGAGGAACTCCGATCGCACGGAGTGACTGTTGAATGCATCCCATATTTCCACAAAGGCAAACAGATTAGACTTTAATTTCAACCATACAACTGCACATCATGAAACACTTTATAGCAATAACACTATGCTGCATGAATTTCATATGTCTGAGTGCAAAGCCGAATCCAGACATAAAGGAGGCAATACAAGACCTAAATGTCACACCACTTCCATACAATTGTTTTAAGACAGAGAAAATGTGCCCTGAATGCAGAGGCATCTGGAACTATGACAACATACTATATAGCAAGCTGTTCACAGACTTTGGACTTACGGACTGGTTTATACCTGAAGATGAAGGTCCATGTGGCAGACGTAAATTCTACATTAAGAATGCCGAATGCATGTTGATGTTGATCAATGCGGGAAGCATCGGGGATGTGTCCAATGACCTCCTTGTATCCGTCACACCGGAAGATGAAATCATTGACCAGATGTATGTGAAGGTTATAGGGTTTGACCCAAGGGGAATTATACCGGCAATGTCGTTCAGAATAACAGAAACAGGTGAAATAATAACGTCACATTTGGTACCTAAAGACAATGTATTCAAGCCAATTGCATATATTGATACACTGGAGGCCCAAAGAGTTGACACAGTCTACCGTCTCGATTCAGACAACAAGTTCAAAAAGGTAATGACCGTATTGTTCGAAGAAAAGACATACACTATTGATGTGCTCTCTAAACCAGGATACAACATCTGAAACGGAAACGAAACAATTGTGCTCTACACCGGCTGCTAATTTTGATATTCCCAAAAACACGAAGAATTACAGTAATGGAAGTATTCATATGAAGACAGGATATATCACCAAAACAGACATTGCTGTCTTGATATTCTGCATCTATATATTCATATCCGGCCTGACTGTATCAGGGATGACTCCCGGGAACATCATGTTCACCAAATGGTCAATATGTATCCTGCTCTACATCCTGGCAAGTCTAAACAGGCACAAGAAGACTGTATTTGCCATAATTACAGCTGCCGGAATCGCACAGGGAATGGCTGCCATCGGGCAGCAGATTGGACTTACAGAAAGCAGACATCCGCTCTTTGAAGTTACAGGATTCATGGGCAATCCAGGACAGCTCGGTGGATTTCAGGCGATTGCATTCTCCTGCTGCGTGCTGCTGATGCCAGTCTGCAGAAATAGGCCAAGGATAATCAGGCATACATTATCTGCTTCCTGCGTATTCCTCGCCTATACACTGTTCATTTCCGGTTCGAGGGCAGGACTCCTTGCCGCCATAACAGGCATTGGCATCACCCATATCAATAGTGTTTCTGCGTATCTAAGTAGACACCGGAGACATATTCCTGTCTATGTCGCGCTATGCAGTGCACTGTCTGCAGCCCTCGTCATGTACAGGAGTGAATCTGTCATAGCAAGGCTCCTGATATGGAATGTGACATCCGGAATGATTGCAGACAAGCCGCTCTTCGGCTGCGGTGCCGGGATGTTCAAGATGAACTATATGGAATACCAGGCTGAATATTTCGCCCGGAATCCGGAGTCCATTTTTGCAGGAGTGGCAGACAATGCAATATATCCATACAACGAGTTCCTGCACCTGACGGCAGAGACCGGGATTATTGGACTGGCACTGGCCATTGTCATGTTAGTCATGCTATTCCGCAACGTTGAAGAGAAGAGACAACTGGCACCATTGGCTGCATTTCTCATATTCTCCTGTTTCTCATATCCCTTGAGCAAATTTTCATTGGCAATGCTTTTCCCGTTGCTTGCAGGCAGCATCGGTAAAGGCGTAAACATTGGCAGAAGCACAAGAAATGTCACATCCATCGCAGCAATAGCAATGTCTATAGCGGCCCTGGCATATATGTCATGGTACGAAATGAAATCTGTAGACGGCTTAAAGTCCTTGACATACAGATATGACCACGAGACGGCAGAAAAGGTTGCAGGATATATAAGAAGCACATACACGGACTGCAGGATAAATGCCCTTACGGCAGGCCTATGCAAGATGCAGCCGGAAGTACTTGACAAAATCGGAACTGGCATGCTGATTCCAGGATGCGAGACCTGGTGTCTCATGGCTGAATACCATATCAGCAGAAACGACATGCAGGCCGCAGAAAGATACCTGGAAGAAGCCTCACACATGATACCTACCAGGATAAGGCCGCAGTATATGCTCTGGAAGCTGTACCTGTCTGAAGGGAAATATGCAGAGGCAATGGCTGCAGCCCAAAGAACAGTTGACATGAGAGTCAAGGTCAGCAACACATTTTCGATAAGGTCTAAGGCCGAGGCTGCGGAATGGCTCCGGAGCAATGAGCTGTGCAGGCAATGTTCACCGGATATATGCCAAGCGAGAGCGGGATAGTTAAAAACGAGAATTCTCTCACAGATTTACTTGCAGCAAGGACACTCGGCCGGATGGTCCCAGCCCCATCCGGCAACAACCCTGAAAATGCGCTCCGATGGACTCAAGCCTCCGGTAACTGACCGTCCACGCCACATAAGGCTGATTCCTTAATAGCCTCCGGAGCCGTCTCCAAGGCTACGGGCATGCCCAATTTTATGCAAATCCGGAATTGAACTCCAGATTTGCATAAAATTTCGGGATAAATCAAGGGGCATGATACAGTGGCTATAATGCCAGATTCCTATAATTGATCAGATCTATTTCTCCTGATGTGTTTTCGAACTCACCCTCTTCCTTCACAATCAGGTCAACCTCCAGAATCTGCATGCCGATGGTCTCCAACTTAGCTCAATGACATAGAATAACGCATCACTAAAGGTATGTACGGCAGAACAGGGAATCTACGTTGAGGGAGAAGAAATCTTCAAGGGGAAGCCCTTCCGGACCGATGACAAATGCCTGCACAATATTGTCTGCATATCTATTCTTGAACTCAAGATACCCATCCACATTGTCAGCCGTCCCACTTTTAACCTCTATTGCAACAAGCCTCTCACCCCGTTTAAGCACATAGTCGCATTCCTTCTTCCTTTCATTTCTCCAATACAGGAGCGAAAAATCATCAGTAACAGATTTTCCTGCCAGATATGCACCGACTGCAGATTCAACCTGACGGCCCCACTCAGTCCTGTTCATCCTGGCCTCATCGAACGTATGCTGGCAGAACCGGTTGCGGAATGCATTGTTGTAGACCTGCAGCTTGGGAACAGAATTCTTCTGCTTCACAATTCAAATTGCAAGAAGGGATGTCTATTTTACAAAATTGCAAAACGTATTTTACAAAATCGCAAGATATGACGCCGTGCCATTCCTCCAGGACAAAAAAACAGGCCAGCTGAATCAGCTGGCCTGTCTGAAAAATATCGAAACAAATTACTTGTTCTCCTTACGGTCACGACGGTCACGTCCACCACGGCGGCGGTCTCCACCACGTCCACCACGGTTGTTACCGCCCTGTGAAGCGTTTGCTGCAGCGATGCCTGCGTTTGGTGAAAGGTCTTTCTTTCCGTAAACCTCACCGTTGCAGATCCATACCTTGATACCGAGTACACCGACCTTTGTGTGAGCTTCTGCAAGCGCATAGTCGATATCTGCACGGAATGTATGGAGAGGTGTACGTCCTTCCTTGAACATCTCGCTTCTTGCCATTTCAGCACCGCCGAGACGGCCGCTGATCTGAACCTTGATACCTTCTGCACCTACCCTCATGGTAGTAGCGACTGCCATCTTGATTGCCCTTCTGTATGAAACACGGCCCTCAATCTGACGTGCAATGCTGTCTGCCACGATATGTGCATCAACCTCTGGCTTCTTGACCTCGAAGATGTTGATCTGAACATCCTTCTTGGTAACTTTCTTAAGCTCTTCCTTCAGTTTGTCAACCTCAGCTCCACCTTTTCCGATGATAACACCTGGACGTGCTGCGTGAATAGTCACTGTGATAAGCTTAAGTGTCCTCTCAATCACAATCTTTGAAAGGCTGGCCTTAGCAAGACGGTTTACGAGATACTTGCGGATCTCATAATCCTCAGCTATCTTCTCTGCATAGTTACCACCACACCAGTTAGAGTCCCAACCACGGGTGATACCGATTCTGTTGCTGATAGGGTTAGTTTTCTGTCCCATAATTTATTCCTCCACTGTTGTTGGTTTCTTTACATCAAGGATAACAGTAACGTGGTTGGAACGCTTGCGGATCCTGCCGGCCCTGCCCTGAGGACAAGGACGGATTCTCTTGAGTGTACGTCCCTCATCAACCATGATGGTCTTTACATATACATTACCGTTGTCCAGCTCCTTGCTGCTATCCGGATTCTTTGCCTCCCAGTTTGCGATTGCGCTACGGAGAAGTTTCTCAAGACGGATTGAAGCCGCCTTCTTTGAGAATCTCAGGATATCAAGTGCACGGTTGACCTCTACACCCCTTACGATGTCAGCTACAAGGCGCATCTTGCGGGGAGAGGTAGGTACATCATTCAGCTTAGCAATAGCTGTCTGCTTCTTTATCTCTTTATGCCTCTCGGCCATTAATCTTTTACGAGCTCCCATAATTACAATTTCATTTTAAAATTATTTACGATTGCCCGAATGGCCTTTGAAAGTTCTTGTTGGCGCAAACTCACCAAGCTTGTGGCCTACCATGTTCTCAGTAACATAAACAGGAATAAATTTATTTCCATTATGAACTGCGATTGTATGTCCAACCATGTCTGGAGAAATCATGCTTGCGCGTGACCAAGTCTTGACAACCTCTTTCTTCATGCTACCCTCATTCATAGCAAGAATTCTTTTTTCAAGGGCTTCCTGAATATAAGGACCTTTTCTTAATGAACGACTCATAATCTCTTAATTTATTCCGTTATTTTTTCCTTCTTTCAATAATGAACTTGTTTGAAGTCGCCTTTGGATTACGAGTCTTCATACCCTTAGCTGGCAAGCCCTTGCGAGAACGTGGATGTCCTCCTGATGCGCGGCCTTCACCACCACCCATAGGGTGATCTACCGGGTTCATTACAACACCACGGTTACGAGGCCTGCGACCGAGCCATCTGCGACGGCCAGCCTTTCCATGTGACTCCAAGTTGTGGTCTGGATTGGAAACTGTTCCAACTGTTGCGCGGCAGGTAACGAGAACCATTCTTGTCTCACCTGAAGGGAGGCGAAGGATAGCATGGTTGCCCTCACGTGCAGCGAGCTGAGCGTAAGTTCCGGCAGAACGTGCCATTGCAGCACCCTGTCCAGGACGGAGCTCAATATTGTGAACAAGTGTTCCAAGCGGAATTTCAGAAAGAGGGAGAGCATTACCGACCTCAGGGGCAACACCTGCACCTGATGCGATAACCTGTCCAACCTTAAGTCCGTTAGGAGCGATAATATATTTCTTTACGCCATCCTCATACTGTACAAGTGCGATACGTGCACTGCGGTTTGGATCGTACTCTATAGTGAGTACTGTCGCCTTGCAGTCATCCTTTGTACGGAGGAAATCGATGACACGGTACATTTTCTTGTGACCGCCACCGATATAGCGCATTGTCATCTTACCCTGGTTGTTACGTCCACCAGTCCTCTTGATAGGCTCAAGAAGCGGTTTGTAAGGGGTCTTGCAGGTAATGTCGTCAAAAGCACTGATTACCTTGTTTCTCTGTCCGGGAGTTACCGGTTTGAATTTTCTTACTGCCATGACTTATACCTGATTAGATGTTAGCATAAAAATCTATCTTGTCATCACCGGCAAGTTCCACATAAGCTTTCTTGTAGTGATTTGCACGGCCCCTGAGCATACCGGCCTTGGTATAACGGGATTTCTTCTTTCCATGGTAATTGATTGTATTCACGCTTACCACAGACACATTGTACATCTGCTCTACCGCAGACTTGATCTCAATCTTGTTGGCATCACGGTCTACGATAAAACCATAGCGGTTCAATTTCTCGCCCTGAACCGTCATCTTCTCTGTTACTATTGGCTTAATTATTATTCCCATTTCTCTATCGGTTTAGCGTTTGATCCTTGATGCGAGAATGTCCTGTACACCGTCAACGAGAACCATTGAATTTGCATTCATTACAACGTATGTGTTGAGTTCATTGACTGTGATGACATTCACCTCAGGAAGGTTACGTGATGAAAGATAAATGTTTGCAGAATTCTCAGGAAGCACGAAGAGGACTTTCCTGTCTCCGGCCTTGATATTCTTGAGAATCTGTACGAACTCCTTGGTCTTAGGAGCATCCATTGCGAATGGCTCAACCATCACGATTGCGTTGTCCTGTGCCTTATATGAAAGCGCAGAGAAACGGGCAAGCTGCTTGAGCTTCTTGTTGAGCTTTGAACGGTAGCAGCGTGGCTGAGGTCCGAAAACCCTTCCTCCACCTACATAGATACCTGCCTTGAGGCTGCCGTGGCGTGCACCGCCTGAGCCTTTCTGGCGGATGAGCTTCTTTGTGCTGTATGAAATCTCGCTGCGGTCCTTTGTCTTCGATGTTCCCTGACGCTGGTTTGCAAGATACTGCTTAACATCAAGGTAGATAGCGTGGTCATTTGGCTGCACGCCGAAAACGTTCTCATCAAGAACAACCTTCTTTCCGGACTCTGATCCGTCAATTTTATAAACTGACAACTCCATAACTTAATCCTCCAAAATTACATAAGAACCCTTGGCTCCAGGTACAGAGCCTTTCACTACAAGAAGATTGTTCTCAGGAATAACCTTTACCACTTCAAGGTTGAACACCTTTACGCGCTCGTTACCCATGTGTCCTGCCATGCGCATTCCCTTGAATACCCTTGAAGGCCAAGATGATGCACCGAGTGAACCAGGGTGACGGAGCCTGTTGTGCTGACCATGGGTGGCACCGCCCACACCGGCAAAGCCGTGGCGTTTCACAACTCCCTGAAAACCTTTACCTTTGGAAGTACCGACAACATCTACATAAGCAACATCCGTGAAGATGTCAGCAACAGTAAGGGTGTCGCCTAATTTAAGCTCCTGAGCGAAATCCGCCTTGAATTCGACGAGTTTGCGCTTAGGTGTGGTTCCTGCCTTTTCAAAGTGCCCCTTCAGAGGCGCGCTGGCATGCTTCTCACTCATTTCGTCATAGGCAAGCTGTACAGCGGCATAACCATCATTCTCTACTGTACGAATCTGCGTAACTACACATGGACCAGCCTCAATAACGGTGCATGGAATATTCTTTCCATCAGCACCGAAAACGGAAGTCATTCCGATTTTCTTTCCAATTAATCCAGGCATTGGTTTGTTTAATTAATTGATTATAAATACTTTATTGCCCACCTCACATTTTGGCGGGCTGCAAATATACGATTATTATTTCAAAAATCAATGATTTACAGATTTTTTTACCACAAATACCGGAAGGACAAAGACAATGGCAAGCACAGAGAAAAGCATACCGGAAACTGTGCCGACAGCAAAGTCAAACCAGAACACCTCCTCAGGACCGTCTGAAAGGAACGGGAGCAGCCCCAGGACCGTGGAGAGCACAGTCAATATTATAGGATTGATTTTCCTGTTGTATGCCTTTATATAGCAACGGACCTCACCTTGAAGCCTCCCTGTCGTGGCACCGGAACTTCTGCAGATGTCCTGCCATGCCGTCACCAGATATATTCCTGCATTGACAGCAACCCCGCAGAGCATCACGAATGCAGCAAACCCTCCCTGGTCGAAGGTAATGTCAGACAGGCCGAATACAAGGAAAGGCCCGATGAACGAGACTGGAATCATGAATATTACAGGAAGCGGAAGCCTGAATGACTCGAACGTAATTGCCGTCACAACATATATGACAGCAATTACAAGCAGGATCAGCCACAGGTAGCTGTCCCTGTGTTCGTCCGACCAGCGCGAATCCCTTGACACAGCCTTGAAGCCCACTGGCAGGACTTCCGAGTTCATCCATTGCACAAGCTCCTTCTGCATCTTCTGCTGAAGCTGCCAGCTGCCGATGAAATCATAGGCGACACACACCTCGTAGGACTGGTTTACCTTGCGTATATCCAGTCCAGAGCGGTACTTCCCGATGCTGCCCATCGATGACAGGGTCATGTCAAGGCTGTCAAGGCGTGCTGGAGCATTCAGCACATGCCACAGGTCAAGGCTCTCCTGGTCAGAAGACTTCAGCACAACCTCAGAGACCGTCCCGTCCACATCGGCAGTGCCCACAGGAAGCTCGAAAAGTGCCGTATGGAGATAGCTGTAATACCTGTATGGCGAAATGCCGCGGCTGCCCATAGACTCAAAGTCATACGACAGGTTATATTCCATTGACGGCTGCCCGTTGTATCCGGAGCTCCATATCTCAGGACCGGAGACACGCCTGTTGCCTGACATGCGGTCTATCAGCCGGCCGGCATATACAAGAAGTTCGTCATAGTTATATCCTCTCAGGAGAATCCCGGAGCCTTTGTAGGTGGAGACCACATTGTTGTTGAAGTAATTGTCATCAATGCCGCTTACCCTCCAGTTGGCCCCTCCGAAATCAATGGCCATTGAAGTGACCTGGGACTTAAGCACCAGCGGAAATCCTGTATTCTCATATTCAGGCTTGAACATCACCTGGATAACAGCATTGCTGTAGGAAGTCACCCTGGTCGTGAAGACATCGATTTCATCGAATCCTGCAAGATAGTTCTCCATGCTGCGGACCACATCGTTCAGCTGATGCACGGTCGCCCCCTCCAGCATCCCGGCATGGACTGTCAGCACAGTCCTGTCCGGCTCCCTGTAGAAATTCATCCGGTCCATAGCCCTGTGGAACAAGGCAAATGAAGACCCGGCGACCTTGTCTATGGTAGCCCTGTTGTCAGCATAAGGCTGCCATCCGGATACCTTATAGCAAATGTTTTCCAGCCAGTTACGTGGTTCCGCGCCATCAGACGAGGGTTTATCCGGAATAAGGCAAAGAGGAATGCCGAAGGCTGCAATGAAGGAAACAGCATATATCCACCTGTGACGCAGTCCCCAGCATATATATGACTTATATGCCCTGTTCCATTTCACCACCCTCCGGCGTCTGGATATGGACATTGAATCCCCGCCGCGCTTTATCGGGAAACAGTCGGCGAGTGCCGGGACGAAAAGCCACGTCACAGCAAGCGACACTCCCAGGTTAATGACAATGACACAGATGAAATCTGTAAGGTTCTCCCTTTCACTGTCAGGGAGAAGCAGCACTACAAGCAGCGCACCTACCGTTGTGGCAACGGCACCGAGCAATGCCGCGAATACCTTCCTGTCACGGAAATGCCCGTAATGGTCAATCATAACGATGGAAGTATCTATGACAATACCAAGGGAGACGCTTATCCCGGCAAGGGTATAGATATGGACAGAAAGCCCTACAAGCCCGTATATCGCAATGGCAACCAGGATATTTACGGCAAGCGTGGCAGCAATGGCCAGCATATACCTCAATGACCTGTTGACAAGGAACACAAATGCGAGCAGGACAGCAAGGCACAGGAGAGTACGGAAAAATATCTTGTCCAGCTCATTGCTGACATATTCAGAAGAGTCATAGCTTACCGATGCCGTTATCTCCTCAGGGAAGGCCTCCTGGAGCAGAGACATCTCCCTCCGGATATCCTTTACAGCACGGATAAGGTTCGTGTTGGCTGCGACATCCACATTCAGCGATATGGTGTTAAGTCCATTGATACGGTAATATCCCGCAGGCAATGCCTCTTCATACCTATAGTTGGCGATGTCGCGGAGATAGACAACCCTGCCGCCGATGTTCTTGACAGGAATCTGCCCGAAGTCTCCGGAAACATTGCATTTGAGCCTGACAGTCAGCATCCCTCCGTCATCCTCCACCATGCCAAGGGCCTCCTCACTGCCATATGCATGGAATGCTGCGGAAATATCTTCCGCTGTAATGCCCAGGACCCTTGAACGTTCTGCATCGAAGGTTATCACCCAATGGCAGGGTGTCGCCCCATACAAGGCTGCATTCTCCACCCCGGGGATACGCGAGAGAGGGGTCACTACATGTTCAGAGATATAGCTTTCAATTTCACCGGACGGAAGAGAAGACTTTATCACGTATGTGATTGCGGTCCTTGACTCACCGCCTCCAACGTCAAGGGAAATGGACGGATATGTGACCTTGTCCGGAAGATACGGATAAAGGTCCCTGATCCTGGAAGCCACATCAAACCGCGCCGCAGCCATGTCCGTACCCTTATGGAAATCAACGGTCACACTTCCTGAGCCTTTCCTGGAGACGGACGAGACTCCGCTGCAATTGTCTATACCGGAAAGCACGCCCTCTATCCTTGAAGTGACTTCAGACTCCACTATGCGCGCAGAGGCATCAGGGAATCTGTAGCCTACACGTATCGAGCTGTCCGGGGCAGACGGTGTATACTGCACATTGAGCATCCTCATGGAGGCAAGCCCGACTACAGCGGCAGCAGCCATAAGCAGCATCACGGAAAAAGGAGGAATCCCTTTCCTGCGCACAGTCCCGATATGCCCATTCCCAGGTACCATCCCTCTAACGTCTACGGTAGATTGAACAATACAGTGCAGGCACTACGAACAGGCTGACAAATGTCCCGAAGAGCATCCCCGCGACAATGACCGCAGACATAGGAAACTGGAGGTCCGCCCCCATATTCCCACGCGCAAGGAAAGGCAGGACAGAAAGCACCGTGGTCAGGGATGTCATCAGGATTGCCTTCAGCCTCAGCCTTGAAGCTGTCATTATGGACTCTTCCAGAGGCATTCCGCTGCGGCGCAGACGGTTTATCGTGTCAATCTTCAGGATCGAGTCATTTATGACAATTCCACAGATGACAACAAGCCCTATCATCGACATCAGGTTTATGCTCATGCCAAGGCACTTGAGCACAAGGAGACAGAAGAATATGTCGATGGCCACCTCGGAAAGGATAATCACCGGCTGCAGAAGCGACTCGAACTGCGATGCAAGGATAAGGTACAGCAGGACAATTGCTATGGCAAGGACAAGAAGCATCTCCTCAACCATTTTCCTGTCCGTAAAATAAGAGCCGCTGAAGCTTACCTCAAAATTGCCCTCATCCTGGACTGCGGACTGCACTGCAGAAATTATTTCAGGCACATCAGACGGGGCGGCATCAAAGGGAACAGGATAATAGTTGCCCTCAGTACCCGAGACTATGGTCTTGAAATCCTCGGCATAGGTCCGGCGCATCAGCCCGGATACGGGGATGGCTGCATCCCGGGACTCCACAAAGGTATTCTCCAGGATTCCGGCAAGATCCCCATGTCCTGTACCGAGCACAACAGGGATGCTCCTTTCACCCTGTACAATGTCAAACAGGCTGTTCTGGTTCAGCGAGCTGCGCAATACCCGCGCAAGGCTCTGATAAGAAACCCCGTACAGGGCCATCCGCTCTGCATCTGCAACAAAAAGCACATCCGTCTTGAGAGGGACGCGCGGAACAGAAAGCCACGGCAAGGCGCGGGCAATGCTGTCCACTGCAGACAGGACAGCCTCAGGAGCAAGTCCTGGGGAAGAAACAGGGCGCAGCCTTGCCAGCAAAGGTGCCTCCCTGCCGGCAAAAACCATCTCAAAGATATTCCCGGCTGCCTCAAAGCCGCAGTTCGCCTTAGGATATTCATCCCTCAGCCGTCTTCCAATGGAATCCATAGCCCTTTCCAGGGACCTGGAGTCCGCACATTTCATATATATGGACGCCTGTGACATGCCATTGTCACCTCCATGGCTGAGCAGGAACTGCTGGACACCAACGAAAGACGTTACCTGCTGCGCTTCCCCTGAGAGTGCATCCTCCAGACGTGCCACCCGTTCCTCATTCTGCTCCACAGACAAAGGTTCATTCCAGTCTATCTCCATCATTATCTCCGAACTGGTAATCGGCGGCAGCTTCTCCTTTTCCATAGTCATGAACAGGAAGGAAGCACCGGCCACTGACACAGCAAGCATAGTCCATGAGAGCCATGTACGGCGCAGAAACCACCCCATGATGACATCGTCCACCTTTTCCGCAGCACCGTCGATTGAAATACGGCTGAGAATCCGGCTTGGCCTGAAGCTTCCGCTTTTCCTGTACCACATGTAATAGTAGACAGGTATCACCGTCACTGTCACGGCATACGAAGACAGCAGGACAACAGTGATGGACATTGCCTGGTCATAGAATATCGCCCCGGCAATGCCGTTCACAAAAATCAGCGGGATAAACACTGCACATGTTGTCAGCACAGAGCTGAGCATCGCACCCATGACCTCGACAGTGCCGTCCACAACAGCCTTGCGAAGCTCCTCACCACGTGTCCAGTGCCCCGTTATGTTGTCGACAAGGATAATGGTGTTGTCAACCATCATTCCTACGCCAAGGATAAGTCCTGAAAGTGATATTATATTGATTCCCAAGCCTATCACATAGAACACAAGCATCGAGAAAATCAATGCGGCAGGGATCGTCATCGCCACAAGGAGCGGAGAACGGAAGTCCCTCATGAACAGGAATATCACAAGCACAGCTAAAAGGATGCCGAAGACGATGTTCCGGACAAGGCTGTCTATGGAATAGTCAAGCAGCTGGGTCTGGTCCCTTGTCACTGTAAACTCCACATCAGGATAATCATCCCTGAAATGCCCCAGGAGGTCCTCTATCGCATCCTTCAGTTCAGACATCCTTGCAGAGCTCTGCTTTATGACAGCCATGGACACGGCAGGCCTGCCATCCGAACGGACAAGGCCAGTCCGGCCTGCCGGATGCTCCACCACCTCAGCGACATCCTTGACCTGCATAAGCCTGTCCCCTACCTTGAAATACAGGTTCTCGATATCCGTCCTGCTTTCGGCATACGAGACGAACTTGACATTGAATCGGTATTCCCCGTCACGGATTACAAGGCTTCCGAGCCTCACATTGGCGGAACGCACAAGCTCTTCAAACCTGTCGATCCCGATGCCGGAGCTTTTCAGTGCCTCCATGTCAGGGATGACAAGCAGTTCCCTGGCCGCAAGGCCGCTGATATCCACCATTGCAACTTCGTCCAGCTGTTCTATCCGCTTTGCCACCACCTCCGATGCAAAGGATGACATCCTCATGAATTTCTCCGGCACGGGAAACAGTTCAGACCTTTCTCCTGAATACTGGCCATCACAGGCAGATGTCATGTTTATATAGAATGCCGGAATGTCCGTTGCGCTTGATTTCAGGACCTTCGGTCTCTGTATGCCTGGAAGCGAAGACATAGAACGGTCCACCTTCTCATTGGCCTCGATAAAGAGATAGTCAATGTCTGCCCCGTGGCTGAAAGTCAATGATATTGTACCGCTGCCGTCCTTTGCCTCCGTCACGATATCCTGGAGACCGTTGATCTGCACAAGCTGCTGGCGCAAAGGCTTCAGGACACTCTCGTCCATTTCGCGCGCAGACATTCCGGCCGATTCAGCCTGCACAGTCACCACAGGCACATCCACATCCGGGACAAGAGACACCGGAAGCATCCTCATGCCGGCTATACCGAGGACAACGGCAATAAGCAGGACCATTGTCACTGCCACCGGACGTTCTATAATGGTCTTCAGCATAGTCAGTCTTTCAGCTTGACTGACGAACCGTCAGCAAGGTTAAGGTTCCCCGAGACGATTATGAGGTCCCCCTCGGCAAGTTCAGCCCCACGGTCAGCATTCGCCTCTATTGCATAGCTGTCGCTGTTGGAATGCAGGATATTGACATACACCCACTCAGCCTTCCCGTCATTGTAGCGGAAAGCGACATCGAGGTTGTCGCGTATCACGACAGCACTTTTCGGGACAACCAGCATCCCGGACATCTCCTTCTCAACCGTTACCTTGACATTCATGCCGTCCACAAGGCTGCCGTCATTCCTGACCTGGGCACGCACAGATACCTGTCCATTCTTGTCCACAGCGGGATTTATGCTGACAATCTTTCCCGGATACCGCTTGCCTGAAACCCCGAAAGGAGACACTTTCACCGGAAGACCTGCAGCAACAAGCTGATAGTCCGACTCCAGGACAGTGAACTCCACATCAAGGACGCTGTCATCAATCACCATGCAGAACGGCTCCGATGCGGAAGCCTGGCTCCAGGTCCGGAACTTGACATCCGCCACCCTTCCGCTGAAAGGAGCCCTGAGCACAGAGCGTGACTCATTGTACCTTGCCTTTGACAGTTCATTTACAGCAGACAAATAACCGGAACGCATCTTGGCCACCTCCAAGACTTCCTTCGGTACGGCAGATGTGTCCCTGGCAGGATATCCCTGGCCTGCAAGCACATCATACATGTCAAGCTCCGCTTTCTTTAGCGCGAGTTCCGCCGCATCTGCTGACAGCCTTATGTCTCGGCAGTCCAGCGAGGCGATTGTCTCGCCTTTACGGACAGCCTGTCCGTCACATACATTCACATTGTCTATGATCCCGGACACCCCGAAGACAAGAGCTGCCTTTGAAGATGCGGAAAGACGTCCGTTGGAGAGTATATGGCGGTTGAATGTCTTCCTTTCAAGGACAGTGACAGCCACTTCATTCACCTGGGGCGTATATTGCAGCTTGCCGTCCTTCCCGGAAACGGCATCCCTGCCTCCGCAGGAACACAGCACGGATGCAGCCATGGCAACGGCTGCACCAGTCAAGATATAACGTCTTATCATGACATTCAATTTATTATGGTGTCCTGCAAGCGCAAGACAAGTGTTATTCAATCATCTCCTCCGGATCCACATCTATGTCATGCCCTCCGATAAAGTCATACAGGGTCAGCTGACGTATAGAATAATAGTAATTCCAGAAACTGCTCAAATCATTGACATACTGCTGCGTGGCACTGTCATGCTCGCTCTGCGCAGTATTCAGTTCCGTCACTGTTGCACTGCCGCTGCGGAACCTCTCCATCATCAGCATATACCTTTCATCTGCAATGTCACGTGCCCTTCTGGAGGAACTGCACTGCTGCCGCTGATTGTTGAACTGCCCAACGGCAGTGAATACCTTCCTGCGGAAATCATTCTCGCTCTGCAGGACCTGGGCACGTACGACCTCCTCTGCAGCCTTTGCCTTCTGCACCTTCCCCTTTCCAAGCCCCCAGTCAAATATCGGCAGGCTGAAAGTTATCCCTACGACCTCCTGGTCAAGCGGACGCATATAGGCATCACGGAACCGGGCATCGCTCTTGGACAGTCCGAACCGGGCATTCAGCTGTACAGAAATGCCGCGGTCCGCCTTTGCCGAAGCCACGGCAGAGCGGGCATTCAGGACATTTATCTGGTTTTCGATGTCAAATGACGAATTGTCCATTGCCTTCTGCATGACAAAGTCATAGTCCATCCAGACCGATGGCAGGCTTTCATCCGTCACCGGGCGTATCTCGGCAGACTCATCATATCCGAGGATAGAGTTCAGGGCCATCTGCGCCTGCCTTATTGCAACAGCATTCTCGTTTATTGAGATGCTGTCATTCAGCATCCTCAGTTCAAGCTGGAGATATTCGTCACGCGTGACCGTCCCCAGCTTCATCCTCTCCACTGCCACATCCCGCATCTTTCCCGTATTCACGAAATTCGATGAAGAGACATCATATTTCATCTGTGCCAGCATAAGGCCGTAATAGGCTTCAACGACATCAAGCGTAACCTTTTCCATTGACTCGATATACACCCTGCGGGCTTTCTCATACTCCTTCGGGGATATGAGCTTTTCCCATTTGAAACGGTTATATGAGAATATCGGCTGGGAATATGACACCGTTATCGGCTGTGTGTACCACGTCAGGTTCTTGTTGTCACCGAACTGGTCGATGCGTGAAAGGTCCGAATACAGGGAAAGGCTTCCTCCCGTCAGCATGATATTCTGCCGGACGGCAAGGCCGACACTGTTCTGCAGATAATACGAGCTTGCATACGACATCTGCCCCGTCTCATAGTTCTGCAGAAGGGTAAGCGACCTGTTGAAGTCGCCGAGAGTCCCATAGAGATATAGCGACGGGAGACGGCTGGCCTTGTAGGATCTGTATGCCCAGTACGAAGATATGAAATTGAATTTAGCCTCCAGTGCCTCCACTCCCTGCAGCCTGGCAACGGATATCGCCTCCTGGAGGGTCATTTCCTGTGAGTTCATCCTCAGGCTACCTGCCAGGAATACGCAGACAGCAATCAGCAGGCGGAAATATCGTTTTGTCTTTTTCATATCTTACAAAGATAGTTAAATTTCAGTAGCTTTCTTTATACTTATCAGTAATTAAGTTCATGGATTACAATGCCACAGACACGGAAAGGATTGCCAGGACATGGGCAACGGCACATCCACCCAAGAAAAATTTCTTTTTCATTAGAATAAAATCAAGTCAATGAATTATATATAGTTCCATACGGAATCCATTTACAATAAAGCTCCGACAACATATTCCTCCGGGACAAGGCCGAAATAGCGGCTGTCCCTTGAATTCAGGACATTGTCGCCACCGAAAAAATAATAGCTGTGCCGGAATGTGTATGTTTCTGCCGGATTGCCGCCAACACAGACCTTACCGTCAATGACTTCCGGGCGGAATCCGGTCTCATATTGGATAAGCCTGCGGTATTGCCTGTAGCTGTCCTTTGTCAATTCCACGCAATCACCCTTGCGGGGGACATGGCATGGACCGAAGTTACGGATTGTCCATCCCCTTGACTTGTCAACCTGGAATGCATTCATCACGACTCCTTGGGCTACCAGGACAGAGTCGGGAGTTTCCGAGAGGCATCTCTGCATCTCTACCGCACCGATTGCGCCATCGTACCTGCTGTTTTTCCAGTATCCGTCCACTATGCTGACCGAATCTCCTGGAGTGCCGATGCACCTCTTGACATATACATAATTGATTTTAAACGAGACCGTATCCTTGCTCCTTGCATACGGGTAATTGAATACCGCGATGTCGCCAGGTTCCAGGCGACCGAACCCGGGCATCCTGAAACAATCGAGGTCCGGACGAGAAAAGTCAAAGTTCCTGTATATACGTGCCCCGAGGACCAGCTTGTTGACATACACCCTCTCCCCGCGGTGCAGGGTCGGCTCCATCGAATCTCCTCCGACAAGGAATGAGTCACAGACCAGGGCACGTCCGGCATAATGCATAATTGCGAGCACGGATACAGTAAATGCAAGCCACACGAATATCTTTCCTATACGTCTCATTTACAAAACATTAAATTCAATCCAGCATTAAAGGTTCCATTGACAGCAGGGTTGCACGCGCCCTTTCCACAAGTCCGGCCATTGTACGGTTCTTCCGGTTGACCGGCATGTCAAGTATTCTCCGGCCAATCTCCGCTGCCTCTTCATGACGCCCAAGCCCGGCCTTCATCTCCATCAGCAGGACAAGCGGATAAATCCGGCACGGAACCATGTAATGCGCAAGCAGGTATTCCTCCTCAGCCCTGCAGAACTCTCCAAGTGCCTCATAGTTCTTTCCCATTATATTGTGGAACATCGGGTCGGAAGAAATTCCGGCACCTTCAGCGAGTATGGCATTGCTTTGGGAATATCTCCCGGCCTTGTGCAGGGCATATCCGTATTCATACATGAATCTGTAGTCACTGTGCCATTTGCCGTAAAGTTTTCCGTATTCCTCAGCTGCTTCATCGTATTGCTCCGTGGCTGACAGATATTTGACATCACGCCATTCCTCATCAGAGTGCCCTGATTCCGCGAGGGCACTTAGCGGATATGAGAAAAATGCAAAAACGGCAAATGCCGTCAGGCCGTAGGCAAAGACTGATTTTATCTTGAGCATGAAAATGATGGCTGCAATCAGGACTGCTACTGTGGCCAGCATTGCAGGAATCCCGTGCTCGATCCCAATCCTGAAATATTCGTTGAAAGCATATTCAGGGCATCCTGCGACCCGTATTTCTGTCCCGCTTCTTTCCTTTTCTGCAAAATATTCCGCCTGCCTGTTGCCGTATGTCCCGAGCACAGTGCCTGAACCAGTGCCGTGCCATGGGCTGTCACACATCGCAAGCAGCTCGATATGCCATATATGCAGCCGCCCCAATGCCGAATCCTTCTTCATGAAAAATATTCCAATGATGATGCTGATGGCCGCAATTCCTGAGACCGCAGCAAGTACACTGTTCTGTCTAATCCATTTCCAGAGGCCGAATTCTGAAATTCCTGCCACTGTCATGGCGACTGCAAAGGCAAGCCATGCCGAACGGCTCATAGAGGCTGGAAGCACTACAATGCAGAGTGCCGATGCAGCTATGCCCAAAATTAGCGGAACTGCGCGGAAAACTGTCCAATATATACATCTGGATGCATTCTTTCCATGTCTGGATATACTTTGGAATGAGTGTATCAGCAAGGCGAATCCCTTCCAGTGCCTTGCCGTATATACGGTAGTGACAGCGGCCATGATGGCTATGAATCCTCCATACGGGCCGGGGTTCCTGAAGCTGCCGGTCATGGCGAACAGGTAATGTCCGGATTGTTCATGCCCGAAAATCTGCCTCAGCCCGAGCACTGCCTCGTTGACAGCCACGCCGCAGAAGCAGACAAATGCCACAAGAAATGCAGTCCGTCTAATTGTTTTTGTATTCACCGTCATGCTCAACAAGGTTTTTCAGGGCCTTTCCGAACAGTTCCCACAGGTCATTGCTTGCCTCCGGGCTTCCTACGAAGACCGGCCTGCCGTCCCTGCCTATGAGGAATGTATGGAAACGTGCATCTGCCGGTATGCAGCCGTTGGCTTCCCTGAATTTCCCGTAAGTGTCCACATAGACAGGGTAGGGGAAATTGACCTGCATCAATTCCTTCATTACGTTGTCGTATTCCTCTTCCCTTGGTGAAAACACCGTCATGACATCGAAAGTCGTCAGGGAATCCGCCATCTCATACAGGTCAATCTTGTCGTAGAGGTGATTTATCTGGCAGCTGCTGCATGCTGACGTGTCGTGATAGATTACCAGCCGTGCGCTGCACTCTTCAAGGACGCATGGCATGATTTCATGTCCGCATACTTTTTCCAGCTCCATAGATGTCGTTATCTCTGAATTCCTGAATGAGCGCAGCTCATTGGCTACCTGTCTGTCGGAGCATGAAGACGTCAAAATTCCAGCAAGGAATAATGAAATGTTCTCTATGAGTCTTCCAAGTTTTGTCATGGCTTGTTTTTGGATTATCTTGTAGTCTTATTTGCCGGTATGTGTCTGTAATAATTATTTGCATTTTTATCAAGACTGCTTCAACAGTGAAATACCCTAAGTCTTGATGAAAAATCATATCAGTCCGGAGAGGTCGTATCTGTAGATTTCGTCTGTCAAGGCGTCATTGGTGTACAGATGTTTTCTTTGCGGATCGAATGCCGTTGCACCAAGCATTTCATTCAACTCTATATCATATAGGAACTCTCCATCCCAGTCGAATATATGGATATGTGAGCCTTTATTCGAGTCCTTAAGGTTGCCGGGAGACACGTTCCTGTATACTGCAATGATGTGACTGGATGCTGAATTTGCGCATGTGTAGTACATCGATGTATTCATTATTGCTTTCAGACTTGATATGTTGATTATTCTCTTCCAGTCTTTATATGCCTTATCCACAGCAAATGACTTTATATCACCTGTCATGGGATTCAAAATATTGAGCTGAGGCAGATATGTCATCATCAAGGCTATAATTCCTCGCTCATTATTGATTGCGACAGCGTTGCTGAATTGCGAATAATTATTCATTGAAACAAGGCCTGGGTACATCTTGGTAGTCTGTACGTTTGAACCATCTTGGTTTGATATATGTGCATGCAAACTTTTATCCGCCATGTTCATTATGAACTGCAGGGTGTCGCAAAACGGGTACGCATACAAAGTCTCATCCGGCAATTCCGAAATAGGATATGAAATGTCACGTCCTGTTTCTGTGGATTTGACAAAGTCAAATGCATAAGATTTGTTCTGCATAATGTCAAAGACATACTCGCATCTATTATCCATGTCACGCAAATTACATATTCCGCCTAAATCAGGGGAGAGGTATTCTCCAGGGCCACGGCCATACATAAAATATTCTCCAAGGTAGGAGAAGTCAGGTAAGGAATATGCTTTGTATAAGTGCAGGTCGTTGCTTTCTCTTTTCTGTTCCCTAAGCAGCAGGATAGAATCATTGACTATGCTGACTCCAACACAGTTTAAAGTCTGCGGAAAATCGGGAATGAAAGAAGAATCACAGTCCATATGCAGGACTGTGACAGGCTTCTTTAATTCCACATGCACTCCTTCTAAAACATTAGTTGAAGTGCAGGAAATGGTCAATATTACAAATAAAAAGTAATATATACTCTTTTTCATCTAAAGAATGATTATTTGCAATATGCGTAACTAAAAGGATCAAAGCTATCCATACGGCAACTTTTGCAGTCGTGGCGTTTCACTGTGCCTGGTTTTCCGTTTTTTACACAAAATTTTCCTAATGATTCTTCCCCTCTTGCCAATGCCTCGACATTGGCAAAGAAAAGGTCATCCATTGAGTCCTTTTCGTTGTTGACGTAAACGAAAACTGAAACCGCGGCTGTCACAATGGCAGCTCCTACAGCAACAAGAAATTTCTTTCTCATAAGTTTAGTGTTATTAAATTAAAATATATGGTATGTAAGCGACTTGAAATTATTCCGATTCCGGACTTGAAATCTAATTACATTTGTTCAGGCCAGAATTGCATTAATCATGGTTAAGTACTTGTCTGATGCAAATTTATGAATTATTATGACATGTACAAGATCTTTTGCAATAAATTTGTGTGATTGTCAGATAGAATGCCTGTCCATATACACTTATTGATTTATTCCATTGTACGGTAATAATTATTTTCATACTTACCGTAATTCCATACAAGATTGGTTAAGGCCTTTTCAAACAACGTACAAAGGTCCTGGATCGCCACTGGATTGCCCACGAAGACAGGATCAAAAACTGTGATATAACAATCAAGTGTCTTTTCTTCATGATCGCAGTTAAATTCGAAATATTCAATCAAGGTATATTCCAAAATCCACCAATGCTCCTCCGTATGTGTTCCGACAATGGGCGGCTATCACTGTATGTCCGGACATCATTGTGGAAATCACATTGTCAGGTATTTCAAGTTCAACATCATTTCTCCACTCAAGCCCTGTCTGCACAACTTCTATCCCATTTATATATAACTGGAATACATCATCATGTGAGTATCTCAGAATTATCCTTTTCCCTTTTATTTCATCAGGATCAAATTCAACGTAGCGGCGTACCCAGATATCATTGGTTTTAAATCTTGTCCGTACACTTCTTTGATCAGATGTTCCGAATGCAGCAATACCATATCTCCATGCAGAATCATCATAGTCTGGAGCCATCCACGCTTCTCCTGGATATGTGAAGATATAATGTCCGGACCATTCCTCTTCGTATGACATTCTGGCAATGGACAGCTTCAAAAAATTGGAATCAGCGATTGACAGGCATTTTCCTGTACGTTGTCTATTCCATACCTGCACATTGTTTTCATATGTAAAAATTCTTTCCTGAATGCCTCGTGTATGATTTTTCAATAAATACAACACATTTTGTGGCACATCATTAAATACAAGGGAATCGGAACTTGCCTTTTTCGTACCTGCTGAATGCCAGAGAGTATCACAATAAAACAGTTCATAATCATCGCCAGGGCGAATATAATTATCTGTATTACGTGGTGTATATATTATTTTGCCTATCTGGACTGGCGCACTAAAACACATTCCTGTCCATCCTCCAGAGGGTTCCATATAGTCAAATGAAGTCCAGGTCTTGCCGTCAAAGGCGTTTCTATATTCATGTGTACCATCATTGCCGCTGCAGTCAGTTGTACCGATGATATTTCCAGTCAATTTTTCCCCGTCAATTCCATAAAATCCAATCTCCGCAATGTTACAAAATCCATTTCCCGGTCCATAATAACGGACATATTGATACTTTGTGCCCTGGTCTGGTAAAACAGATGTATATAGTCTGTCGGGCAAGGCGTCTATCACATATAAAGTATCTTTTAATATGAAAAGCGGATCGTTGCTTCCCTCAAAGACACCACCGGCTACACGCTCCCTCAAATGATTCTCAAAAGACAACGGAAATTTAGAATATAAAACAAGATCATTCTTCTTTCCATCAGAACGATAGAAATGTAACATGTGACTATCATCGACATAGAAAGGATCGGTCCAGAAACGCATCTTCCCGTCTTTTAATGATGCGACTCTCATTATGGCGCCTTTGTCAATATTCTTGAATATAACATCATCATCTTTCCATAGTGAATAGTCAACCGGCACCCATGACATCCATGAGCTAAGGCATAGATATATGACCTCAGGCCGTTTCCCTGGATATATTTCAGTCTCAGGAATCTGCAACTTGTCAATATAGCCTGATGCGTATTGCTCAGTAACATCAATTATACATGGTTCCTTAAACAAATCAGCAATGTCATCTGTATGTAAAAAGTCCTTATATATGGTATTATTTATACCGAATGTTTTCCGATAGACCTTTGTCTTACTGTCGTGCCATAATTTAGAACCGTTTACCTTTTCCACTTTGTCAGAAAATTCCTGGCAATATAATTCACCGTTCTCATCCCAGAATGACACCCAGAAATGTCCAACATTATCATCTCCTCTTATTGGCATAAAATCTATGGCACATGGTATACCTAGGGCACGACAGACATAAATTACAAAATCAGATAATTCTTTACATGATCCACTTCTTGATTCCACGGCGTCCGGACCTGCATGTGGGAGCTCCGCTGGGGCGACTGACGTGAAATATAGTTGTCCTGGCTGAAGCAAAGAATCAGAAATACATAATGCTGCCATTATCGGGCTCTCTTTTCCGTTTCCATCGCTGTTACGTAAATTATCAAGAATATGGTTATATTCAGAATAGTATTTTTCTCTCCAAAGAGGAAGCACCTCATCTCCAATTCGATATGGCAGGATATATTCACAGAAGTCTTTAAATGCGACATTCTTGCCCCAAGGCTGTTCAGTCCAGACCTTAAAGGCTTGTTCTATGTTGTCATATAGATATGCTGAGTCGACATGGGCAATGTCATTTTTATAGTCAAGAGATTTCCTGTCTAAATAGCCATATTGTCTCTTTATTGAGTCCACAGCAACAGAAGGCCCGAAATTTTGTTTCCTCACCTCATACAATAATGGAAAATACTCCAGGAAATGATTAAGCTGAGTCCCTTCATAGTACGAATAATAAGGCATATTCTCTATCAGGAAAACTGCAGCTCTGTATTTAAGGCTGTCTCCAGGAACTTTACTATATCTGTCAAGCACTTTCTCCAATTCCTCCCGATTGCTCCCAGCCAACTTCAATGCCCGTTCAAGTGGAAACTCTGCCGGAAAGATTTTACACCCAGCAGTTGACAACAAGATTACAATAGCTGCAATAAATCGGAATCTACTTGCCATAATCATTGTCGTAAGTGTAGCTTGTCAAGCCCGATGGAGTACACATATGGCCTGGCCCGATGATAAAGGTATAGCTTCCCGTCATTGATATCGATACATAAATCCGTTACATGCTTATTCAGCCGAAATTTATGGGCGATTTCACCATCCCAGTCAAAGATGTACAGAATATCAGGACATGAATTGTAATCGGCCCCGTTTCCATCCTTGCCATAATATAGGGCATATATGAACTCATCATCAGACGCAACAGAAGAAAAACACCAGATTTTGTTCTCCGGAGAAAAACGTCTCGCCCCCTTTATCCGGAATCCATCTGTTTTGCCCGATGCGATATCCATGATATTTATCTGGGGAAAATATGACATTGCAAATGCTATCTTCTTTCCGTCAGGCTTGACACAATCACTGACAGACAGGAATGATTTTGCACTGAATAATGCGTCCTTTGTCTCAATGCCGGGATTCCTGAAAACCGTATAGGTCCTCTTTAGCAATCCATCTGGCAGGCTATACATTTCATATACAGGAGGAGACAGCATCTCATCTGTATTGAATTGCTGATTTGCATTGAAAGCTATCAATTCTGCATCATTCAAACGATGGTATTCCCCTAACGGAAGGAATTGACCGTCTTCGCCAAGACAGGACTTACCCTCATAGACTGTCTTTCCCGTCTTGATGGATTCCGAAATATTCCATGTGACAAGCCTGGAGTCATGATACGAGAAAAGCAACGTCTTTGTATCACCGTTTTCAGTGTAAAACTCTTTTATTGGCAGCACATCAATAAATTCATCGCCGCTTCTTCCTTTCTGTACAAAATTCCCCACCAGTTCATCTGTATCCAAGTCCGTCAGAGTAAAGAGCCAATCTTTGGACAATTCATAAGAATAGACTGTCAAGCCATGAATTGCTGCGCAGAACATGTCTGCGGAACTCTCTTTTCCCACAAGCAGGAGCGACTCCGCCGAGACATCACTCAGTTCTTTGACATCAAAGGCAAAGAATTCCGATTCCTTTACTGACGCACAGGAAAAGCACATCAGCAATAGGATTGGCAAGGCAATAATTCTGATTATATTCCGCATATCTCAAAAAACTGCCTGTTACAATGTACAATATGATGCAACTCCTTTAACTCCGTGAGATTCCGATTGGCAAGGATACAATGTAGAGATATTTGTATTTTCATTGCAAAAAGTTGCATATTCTGAATTTCCCCACCATCCTTTTGTATAACATTGTTTAACTTTTGTTGCTTCTCCATCTGCTAAAGCTTCAACATTGGCATTGAAGAAATCATCTATTGCATTCTTTTGGTCATTGGCGTAAAAGAAGAGAGAAACCGCCATTGCAATAAGAGTTGCTCCTATTACAACACAAACTTTTGTTTTCATATAAATAGATTTATAATTGGCGGCAAATGTACATGATGCGGGTTAAGAAAAAGGTTAGATATTGGTTATTTCCGAAAAATAATGGCTTAACCCTGTCTTTTGCCATCTTAATTTCCACGGAAATCTCAACCTTAGCGGCACAGAACTCTCTTCATATCCCATTAATTGTTTTCGCTCATAAATGATGACAGTCCAGCTAAGTCAATTATAATCAAGACATCGCTTCCGGAGTCCGCACTTGCCAGTACATTGTCCGGCAGAAATGGACACGAGCCGCCTGCAAAACAGACGAATATGGCTTTCCCGCCAGTAATGCTGACCAAGTGCAGGCCTTCATGACGGCTGTCCTGAAGATACACACAAGAAGATGTACGGTCCATTATGAAATCCTTGTTCTTTCCTCCATCACGCACACATCCGATTGCATAGTGTTCACCGACACAGATGGTCTTGACAAGTGTCGTGCATGACTCAAGGTCACCAAGATGCCTCTCCACATCAGTCTTGTATTCATCCGGGACAGTCCTCTTTCCAAAATCAAAACGGTATCTCTTCACCGGTATGCCATCTACAATCTCATAGACATAATCATCTATAGGTTGATGGTAAAATATGGAACTGCCTGCGTCAGCAAACCCCATGCTTATAAATTCATAGTTTGGGTCAACATATTCTCCATATTCAATAAAGGTATTCCGTACATCAAGCATACGGTCTGAAAGCAGCAGTTCATTTCCGCCAGATCTGGATTTATCCCAGGAGGCAAGTTCGAACAGGAAGTTGTCACTGCCGATACATTTGAACAGGCGGGCATCGAAATCCGGTTTCATGTCACCGGAAAATGAACCGTCTGCTGCATAATGAAGCATCCTGTCCTTTTGGCCATCCCATATCCAGACAGTGCCGTCCTTGTCAACATCGAAGTCCGTAATCTGCAGAAACTCTCCAGGGCCTCTTCCACGTTTGGAACCCTCATGACCGGCAGACCGTATTCATCAAAAACCAATAGTCTCCTTTTGCTCCAGTCCAGAATATAGAACTTGCAATCATCAGCTACGACTTTATCTATTGAAGACAGCATGTATTCCGGATCTGATGAATCCAGGACTACGTAATCAGCCAATTTCCAGAATCCGGCAGGCATGTCACTATATGTTTTCCATGTTGCAGAGTGGAACGTGATTACTTCTGAAACAAATCCGTCTTCTTCGGAAGACGGATTACAAGCAAACGTCAATAAAGCTATTGTTGAAAATAGCACTATGAACGATTTAACCTTCATAATTAACAGCCATACATATCGTGACAAGGAGCAGTATTCTCGCAATGGCAGAAAATATTGCCTGCAATATTTTCTTTTTTCGGCCCAGTGCATCCGGCGGCACCACCACCTTCTCCTCCAGCCAATGCCTCAACATTGGCATTGAAGAATTCATCCATAGGACTGCTTGCATTTTTTACGTAAACGAAAACTGAAACCGCTGCTGCTACAAGAGCTGCTCCCGCTGCAACAAGAAATTTGTGTTTCATGTGTTTAGTGTTATTAAATTATGTTATAACAAGTAACTTAAAATGATTCTGAAGCCGGACTTGAAATCCAATTGTATTTGTTCAGGCCAGAATTGCGTCAACCATGGTCAAGTACCTGTCTGATGCAAATTTATGGATTATTATCAGATACGCAAGAGATTTCGCATGCAACTGAACCGGGTATTACAAACATCTGCAAAATACAATTCACTGAATGATTGACCATTACGCGATGTCGGGTATCTTAATTGGAGCACCCAACATCACATAAATCATTGATTCTATGCAGTTTGTATTTTGCACCCACATTGCACTCGCCTCGCTGCGCTGTATATTCATCCGACACCTAACGCCCTTTCCCTGTCCATACAGCTGACGAAGCGTATATGCCGTTGAACCAAGCATTTCATTTAATTCCACGTCATAGAGAAACTGTCCATCCCAGTCAAAGATATGGATATGTGAACCTTTATGCGAATTCTTATTTCCACAGCGAAATGCCCTGATAAAAATTTAAAATATCTATATCAATCCGCAGAGGTTGTACCTGTAGATATGTTCATCTGCATAGTCTATGGCATAAAGATGTTTCCTGACGGGATCATAGACAGGTGAACTGATGGTTTCTTTCAGCGATATGTCATACAGGAAGTCTCCGTCCCAGTTGAAAATATGCAGATGTGTCCCTTTGGCCCCATTTTTCATATCATTGTGTGTCATACCATTTCTGTAGGTAGCAATTATATAGTCCTCCGTTGAGCCAGCCCATGAATAATAGATTGCAGAGTTCATTACAGACTCAATGTCATACAGATTAATCAGATCTTTCCATCTGCGATATGCCTTGTCTACTGCATGTGATTCAATTTCTCCGGTTTCCAGGTCAAGGAAATTTATCTGAGGGATACTGAGCATCAGCATTGCAATGACTCCACATTTTTCGCTTATTGCCTCTGCATAGCAGAGCTGATTATAGTTCCATTCAGAGGAGACTCCAGGGTAAAGCTCAATTTGCTTTAATGTGGACATATCCCTATCTGTCAACCTTATGGACATGCTGCCATTCTCAAAGTTAGCAATAAGCTGCAGGGTGTCACAATATGGTGATGCATATAATGTTCCGTACGGAAGTTCAGAAATTGTATAGAAAATATCTTTTCCGCTTTCCACCGACTTTATGAAGTCGTATGCAAATGACATATTCTGCACAACGTCAAAAATATAGTCACATCTGTTCTCTGTCTCGTCCGATCTGCAATGTCCGGAAAAGGACGGCGCGAGGAATTCTCCTGGACCACGTCCTTTTTTCAGGTGTGCACCAAGATAGGAAAAGTCAGGTAGGGAATATGCTTTATAGAAATCCATGCCGCCGTTTTCATGTGGGCGTTCATATACGAACAGAATTGAATCATTGACAAGTTGTAGGCCACCATAGCATATGACCTCCGGAAAATCAAAAGTAAAAGACCTGTCACAGTCCATCTGCATGACAGTGACAGGCCTTTCAAATTTGACAGGAATACCGTTTATTACGTTTCTTGATGTACATGAACAAAAAAACGCCATAAACGATAATATATATATAGTTCTCCTCATACTACCTGTTGCAAAGAGCTAATGTAAATGAGTCATCTACACTAATGAATGTCCTGCAGTCTCGGCATGACTGATATCTGTATCTGCCACCTACAGTCAGATAGCTCTGCAGGCACAGAATGCTGCCTGAACTTCCCTCATCACTTGCCAGTGCCTCGACATTGGCATTGAAGAATTCATCCATGGCGTTGTTTCCGTTCCGCACATAAATGAAAACCGAAACGGCAGCGGCAGTTACAATGGCTGCTCCGGCTGCGAGAAGAAACTTGTGTTTCATAAATAAGAAATTAATAGTTAGCAATTATGTGTCCCCGGCAAATGGCTAGTCACATATAAGACTGATAATAAAGAAAATACCCTAAGAAAAATTAAATATCTATATCAATCCGCAGAGGTCGTATCTGACAATCCTATCCTCTGTCTTGTCTCTCGCGTAGAGATATTTGCCAATGCTGTCAAATGCGATGAAATCAATATCTTCATTTGTACTGATGTCATATACGAATTTTCCGCTCCAGTCAAAGATATGGATGTGCGTATCCTGGACATGGGAATCTTGATTAAACCATAGACGCCCCTTGTACGTTGCAAATATGTAATCCTGTGTTGAGGTCGCATGAACATAATATTCTTTAGCCTTGTCAGGCCGGCAGTTCATTACGGATTTCCATTTTCTATACTCCTTGTTGACCGCTGTTGAATGTGCACAAGATCCGTCTATATTAAAAAAATTGATTTGAGGGAAAAACACCATTGCTTCAGCGATTTGCTCTGTATCAGGATTATAAAGCAGCCTTCTGCTAAGATGTGTTATATGGCGTCTGTCATTATGTCCAACGTATAGGTCAAAAATATGGGTAGCCTTACCATTCCTGTCGTCAATCTGGAATGTTTCTTTGTCGTTTTCTATACGTAATGTGAATTCTCTGGAATTTGAGATTGGCAGCCATACTATGGTACCGGAAGGAAGTGTGTGGTTCTTTTCTATAGAAACATCCTGCGATTCAACTGTTTCTTTTACATTGACGCTCCATGCAAGGGCTAATGCATTGTCGTTTACATTGAGGTGCATCCCATCAAAACTGCGTTGTCCAGCAGGGTACAGCATCTCTCCTGGTCCCCGGCCATTGCGGATAAAGGCTCCAAGAAAATTGAAAGTGCGTGTGGAGTATGCCTTGAAATGATAAGGATTGTCTTCGCTGACCCGATCTTGCACAACAAGAATAGTATCATTCACAATATTTATTGTCACACAGCTGGCTACTTCATTGACATTGGCAGTGAAAGTTGTGTCTATTGATTTAGACACAACTTTGCATGGCCTCGAAAAGTTCACTTTAGCATCATTGACAACGCCTGTTGGACAGCATGAAAGAGCCGTCATCAGAACAAGTGAAAATATTGCGGTGTATTTCATAGTATATCGGCTAATTGCAGAATGCAACCCGATCTTGTGCATAGTTTCCCCATACACCATTGCATTTGGAGCAGAGCGGCATGTGATATGAACCTGAAGTTCCCGTCTGTGAGCACATGGCTCCCATTTCTGTCTCTGTTCTTGCCAGCGCCTCGACATTGGCATTGAAGAATTCATCCATAGGACTGCTCCCGTTCTTTACGTAAACGAAAGCTGAAACCGCTGCTGTGACAAGAGCTGCTCCTGCTGCAACAATAAACTTGTGTTTCATAAATAAGAAATTAATAGTTAATAATTATGTGTACCCGGCAAATGCCTGTATATATAAGACTGCTGGAAAAAGGAAATACCCTAAGCAAGATTTAAAATGTTTTTCTATTGAAAGCTACTTTTGCTAATTTTGAGATTCACAGGTTAAAGCCAAACATTTTGAGGCTAGTGTAATATATTACTTTGCTGCTCAAAAGCCCCTGTAGCTGCAGACGGTTTATTCACATGCCTGCATGAATATGTCTACAACCCTCCGTCTTGTTCCGTGTTGAGCACATTTTAAAATCACAACAATTTAAACATCAATTGCTTATATTTTCAAAAGATGGCAGATACCCTCAAAAAACAAGGCATCTGCCATCGGAATCTGCATTATACGCGCTGTATGGCACTTTCCGGTGCCCGACAGAGAACAGAATAACGGCAACGGCTGTTGACGCCTATAGGAGACAATCAACAGGAAGCTTGTGTTTCAGTGGTTGATAATTATGCCACACCTGTAGATTTCAGAAATAAGTGATTCCCTGTTCTCAGTCACCGTAAAAATGAATTTGTCATCATCAGTGACATAGAATGTCCCGAAAGGAATGTTCAGGCATAATGTCTTTATATAGTTCCCGTCCCATCCGTAGACATCAATCCTGTCATTGAAATATGGCGGGTATCCATTGTAATTGTCCGGCACATATCTTCCGTTGACAATCCGTGCTTCCCTTGGACTTAAATATATCAATGAGTCAGTGGCAAATGCCATTACGCCTGTCCTTGATTTTATGGAGCGTTTCCAGTTTACTCTGTCCTTGTCTACGCTGTATTCAGGAAACTCATCGTATATCTTCTGTTCTGACATGGCTCCGGATGCTCCCATTGTAATAATGGACACATATCTTCCTTCCCCGCAGGCATATAGTACCTTGTCGTCTTTGCAGAAGACTTTTGACGTGAGCATATAGAGTGTCTGCTTGGCTATTTCCGGTCCTTCGAATCCGTCTTGTGGCCAGAAAGATGCCTGTGCGCATGTTGCCGGATTGCGCTGGAGTATAGACATGATGTTCTTTTCTCCAAGCCTGTCCCCCAGCACAATGTATTCATCCTGTGACTTCATGCAGAATCCCATCCCTGCCTGTATGTTTCCAGTCCCGGAATAATCGGTACGTTCCCATGCACTCATGTCTGCAATCGACTTGACCGGTATCCTGATTATGCAGGAAATCCCGTGCGGTCCATAAGCCATCGCATGCAGAGTGTCGTCTTTTGCCACGACAGTAGCGGCAGTCACCTCCATCGGCCCTCTTCCTGCTTTAAGGAATTCATGGAATTTCCCTTGTCCTCCAATGTGGTAGATGCCAAGCCGGTTTTCGTTTGACAACAATGATGCGACCAGCGATGTGTCATTTGCATATACGATTTCGAAGACAGGTGCATCTTCACAAATCTCCATCCGCTCCCCGGACAGATAGACAAAGACATTGTTCCTGTCTTCATCTGCACTTTTGCATGAGGTCAGGAACAATGCCATTAAAGTTAGGGGCAACAGCCGTTTCATTACTTGCGTGTCATGCCTGTTGTTGAGCCAGTGTAATATTTACCGTTTGCATCTCTTACAGTATAGTAACATATACTGGTCGCACGTATGCAAGGTATGGATGCAACTCCATCTTCATTATCAGCCAGTGCCTCGACATTGGCATCAAAGAATTCATCCATGGCGTTGTTTCCGTTCTGTACATAAACGTAAACCGAAACGGCAGCTGCCGCGAGAACGGCTCCGGCTGCAACAAGAAGCTTGTGTTTCATGAATAAGAAATTAATAGTTAATAATTATGTGTACCCGGCAAATGCCTGTATATATAAGACCGCCGGAAAAGGAAATACCCTAATTTGGCTACAAGTGCCTAAAGCATTTCTGCACAGAGGAAGCGCGTAGAAGTTTTGCCATTCAGCGGGCACGCTCCAAAATCACAATTCACTGTATAACAACCATTTAATTTTAAGAAGCGTGCTTCATGCGTCTTTTTTTAGTGCTACCGGGCACACAAATCCTCATTCTACGCTCTCCATGGCACTTTTGCGTGCTCGCCTATTGGCAAACTGCAGCGGCACAGATGCATCATAGGCATATATCTCAAATCAACAGTCGACTGTCAATGACAAACTCAAGGATATGGCTCAGATTGAACATTTCAGGCATCGTTCTGTCGCGAACTTCACGGCTAATCCGGGGACAGTCGCGAAATGCCTCTAAAGCCCACAATCAATTAATTGCTAATGCAATAGATGTATCTTTAAAGGAAATGAAGTTGAAAACCCCATGGCAAGAAATTTATCTGACATTCATCAAGAAATTGCATTTACAGAGTTTGATTTTTATCAGCAATATATAGAAACCTATGATTGCATTAGACAGTAAGGACGTCCTATGTATTTGACACTATTTTAGTTGTTTTCATCAAATTTACGTTATATTAGTTAAGAGATTGCCTAAATCGATTGAATATAGATATGGGCGCATGCGATGTGAAAGGTATAATCGATTGGCATTGTTGTCAATATATAAATCTACTGTCAGCTGCAGCGGATGTAAAATGCCACGTATGATGTTCAGGAGAAAATCGTGTTGCACCTTTAATCCTGAAACCTAGGCATTCTCCTGTATGGATGTCGAGTATGTTTATTTGCGGGGAAAAACCCATCGCCATCGCAACTCTTGTCCCGTCAGGCTTGATGCAGTCATGCAATGAGAGAACAGACTTGGATGTCAATGCATCGCCTTTTAATTCTACACATGGATTCCTGAACAGCTCGTATTTTCTTGATACTTTCCGGTCAGTCATGTCATATATGGCATAGACCGGCGGTTCTGCCATTTTTTCACTTTTGGGGTTCTGCCTTGTGTCAAGTACAAGCATCTCATTCCTGCTCAGCCGATGTATGCTTCCTAAAGGAAAATATTTGGTCGAATCATTGATGTGCACAGGGTTCTCATATACATCTGCACCTGTTTCCATGGACTTTGATATGTTCCATATGACAAGGCATGCATCATAATATGAAAACAGCAGTGTCTTGGTCTCTCTGTCTTCTATATAGAAATCCTGTAGCGGAAAGACATTGATGAATTCTTCAGGGCCTCGTCCCCGTTTGCAGAAAGTTCCTGAAATTTCATTTGTTCCAATGTCTGTAAGCGTAAAAATCCATTCTTTGGATGATTCGTATGAATATATTGTCCCGTCATTGATCGCCGCACAATACAGGTCAGCCGCACATTCCCTCTTGTCCATCTGTATATGGACAGCCTTGACATCGTCAATTCCTATTACGGGAAATGCGAAAAAGTCAGATTCCCTTACATGTGTACATGAAGCCAATGCCAGCAATAGAATCTGAATGGCATTGGCTTTTATGTGGTTGCTTCTCATGGCGCGACATTACAATGTGCAAGGAGCTGCTGCAAACCTTTTCAGTGTATATGCATCATCATTATTTTCAATTGAATGCTGAATGAAATATACATATCCATCACAGGCGGACAGCAGATGGGAATATCCAAATGAGGACATAGGGAAGCTGTATATCTTCTTTCCCCCGTGTCCTGTCACCTCATAGATGCTGCAGAAGCGTCCGTCTGCCCTGAGACCATCCGGTGAATCTTCGTATCTCCCTTCTGAAGCGAGAATATATTTCTTCCCATTCCTGTTGATCATCATCAATGCATAAGGGCTCTCGTGCATGTATGACAAAGCCTTTTTCTGTTCCATCTCTCCCTTGACCTTTTCCGGTCTGAATGTGTCCGACTTGATTGTGGCAATGCTGCCAAGCCTGTCCTCTGCGATATTGTATTCCAGAAGCTCCAGCCTGTCCAGAGGGAGGAAATTGACAATGTTGCCATTGCATGCCACAGGGGCGACAGACAGCCACCCTGACAGGACCTTATGCGCCTTACTTGCCTCAGCAATACCTTTGACCGGCTTTTCACCTGATTTGTCATATATGTCAATGAGGTGGTCGCCCCTTACACCTGCAGGATATATTATGATATGCTTTCCTGACGGGCAGAAATCCTTGACTGCAGAGTCATATCCATATTCTACGACAGGCTCCCCGTCCATGGTATAGGCAATGAATTTCATGCTCATTGCACTCCAGACATAGATTTGTTCTCCATCGCTGCGGACATATAGCGGAAGATTGTACTCATATTTAGCATTTCCGCTCCTGCCGATTTTTCTGACTTGATGTCCTAACATGCTGTAGACATATACCTGATAGTCTGTACTTAGTGCAAAGTACTCTGAATCAATGATAGCCAGACTGTTTAGACGCCCTAATCCCTCACTGTCCCTGCCGCAGATCCTGCACACCGTTTCCGATTCTACGTCCTTTATCTGCACCTCCTTCTCTCCTGCACATGAGCATAGCAGACCTAAGGACATGGCCATCCAAAGAATGACCATGTCAAATGACAATCTTTTCATTACAGGCAGTTGCTTGCACCTCCTTTTGTGCAATTGAAACCGTCAGGCCGGTTGAAACGGTACAATATACGTGCGGCATACTCATCTTCTGCTTCTGCCAGCGCCTCGACATTTGCATCAAAGAATTCATCCATGGCGTTGTTCTCGTTCCGTACATGGACTAAAACCGAAACAGCAGCGGCAGCAACAATGGCTGCTCCAGCTGCAACAAGAAACTTGTGTTTCATAAATAAGAAATTAATAGTTAATAATTATGTGTATTCGGCAAATGCTAGGTTATATATAAGACTGATAAAAAGAAAAATACCCTAAGGGAAACTTAAAATATTTTTCGGCCTCAAGCAAGACTGTCAAATGCAATTCCGTAAAACCTTTATTTCATATTCCGGATCACTCGTAAGGAAGTATATATATCCGGATTTTTCGTCAACAGCAAATGAATCTACCGGAATGTCAAGCAAATATGCCTTTATGGGGCTACCATCCCATGAAAAATGCAGAATAATCTTGACTTTGAAGTCATCTGGAGACAGCTCCATATTTTTACCGGTTTTCATTCCCACATATCCGGCATAGAACCCTTTTTCTGTCCCGGCAATGCATGTATAGGCTGTTATATCAGGAACCAGGCAGTAAATGACATGTCCCTTTCTTGTCTCGTATGACCTTGCATGGACATCAAATTTTTCAGGTCCCCTCAATCTTGCCTTAAGTTCCAGATTTTCATAGACATCAATGTAGTCCGCACCAATATACGCTGCAGCAAGATACCGTCCATCAGGAGAGGATGCAAGTACGGACTGGAGAAGCCCATTGTCAGGTTTGTCGCATGCCGGAGGAAAGTTTCCTAAGGTATCGATGATTACTGCATCAGAATTCCACAGATGGAAACGGTGCCCTGACATCGCCGGTGCAAGAGTCAGAAACTTATTCCGGTATGGAATGCACCTGAAAAATGATTCATTGAAATTAAATGTCTCTGAATACCCGAACGTTCTGTCTGCGCTGTCCAGCTGAAGCCTTATCAATTTGTTGTCATTCAGGGAGGACACATAGATGTCCCGGTCTGAGACACTGATGTCCCATGGCGAGACCAGCTCGTTGGTGGCGCGCCCCCGTTCAATGATGTTAGAGGCTGTATTCAGAGTCAAGTCAATAATTGTCAGCTGCCTGTCTGCCCCTTTGTCCCTGACAATAATGAAATTGTCAGGGTGATATACAATGGACATCGGTTTACCAAGGAACAGGTTTTCACACTCCATCCGTTCCGCATCTGCAATGCAGAGACTGTTTTTTTCAAAATCATTGATGTCAAATGGCACAAATTGCGAATTCTTTTCATTGGAGCAGGCCATGAAAAGAATCAGGAACGAGTATGCAAATATTCTTCCCATTATTGATATTTGGGAAGCAAAGCCATATCCGGACATTTAAAGTCATAGCCATAGATGGTTGATGCACATACTGACGATGGCTTATTGTAACAATATTTGTCACATCCGGCAGAGCCTGATGATTCATCATTCGCCAAAGCCTCAACATTGGCATTGAAGAATTCATCCATGGCATCGTTTTCGTTCCGGACATGGACGAAAACCGAAACAGCAGCGGCAGCAACAATGGCTGCTCCAGCTGCAACAAGAAACTTGTGTTTCATAAATAAAAATTTAATAGTTAATAATTATGTGTATCCGGCAAATGCCAAGTTACATACAAGACTGATAAAAAGAAAATACCCTAAGGGAAACTTAAAATATTTTTCGGCCTCAAGCAATTTTTGCTGCATTTGAAGACATGTGTTATAGTCCTGGCAATAAATATTTATATACTTTGCATTCAGGATAGTCTGATGAACCTATGAGACAATTCCCGTCAATACATATTGAACTTATATTGCGTGACAGGTAATAATGTCTTATAGGCATTCCTTCCCAGCTGTATATGACAAGGTGGTTGCATTCGTGGGAGGGGAGTAGGTCTCCGGACAGTTTGTGTCCGGAGTAGAGTATATAGACATATATGTCATCGGCAAAAAGCCCATGGAATGCTCCTGTCATATCTGCGGTGCCATATTTGGGAGGAGCAACTTCATAACGCATATACTCAGCCATCATTCCATCCTCCACAGAAGCAAAGGATAATGTCGGTGATGCAACGTTTGCGACACAGATTCTGGTCCCGTCAGAATTTGCTGCATATTTTGAACTCAGCATCCATGACAGTCTTCGGTCTCGGTCCTTTGTCAGGTCTTTATAGTTCCATGCTTCAATATTGGACATGACGTTGCCTGATGAATCAAATAGTGAATACCATACTTCATCATCCGCAGAATTGCCTGAAACAAATCTGTCTTTACCGCACATCCCGATATATACCGGCCTCGGTACCTTGTCCCTGAATATCCCGATTGTATCCATGACAGGATAGTGGTATTCTATTGTTTTCGCAAGATTTATGCAGACACAGATGCCTCCGTTGTAGTCATAGTATGTGGCTGAATTACCTGCTTTGTACAGGTTGCTGCCTTGTACTATCTCTCCTGGACCACGTCCTCTTCTGATGGCAGAAAAGCATTCAGAAGTTATGGCGTTTAAGAACATCAGATTGTACTCCCCTTTATTTGAGGACATTAGGAACCACTCGTCATCTACCGGCACAACATTGTCCAGATGGAATACTGCATAGTTATCAACATCAACTGAATCAAACGGCTCTAACATCTCAACATTGAGGTGACGCAACGTCTTGAGATATGGGTCATCAAATGAAGTGCATGAAAGGCAGGCCATAGCCATCATGATGGCTATGGCTGTAGCTATAGTTGCCTGTCTTGATTTCATCTCAAGGTCTTATATGCTCTTTATATACAACGCCAAGACTGACACATGCGGCATTAGGGCATACCCGGCAAAGGTCACCGACGATGATCTCATCATCAGCCAGCGCCTCGACATTGGCATCAAAGAATTCATCCATGGCGTTGTTTCCGTTCTGCACATAAACGAAAACCGAAACGGCAGCGGCAGCTCCAACTGCAACAAGAAGCTTGTGTTTCATAAATAAGAAATTAATAGTTAGTAATTATGTGTACCCGGCAAATGCCAATACATATAAGACTGAAGGAAAAGGAAATACCCTAAGAAAACTTTCAGTACCATATCTGCGTGCCATTCTCATACATGAATATCCTCTGCCTGTTTCCATTTGTCGTGCATTTAAGATAATACAGGCCTCCGGAAGGGACATCCTTGAATTCCAGATAGACCCTTTCCGCCGTCTTCTCTCCATGAAGATGCCATCCTCCGCCATCCCAATAATAGAATTCATAATGGTTTCCGGGGCAGATGTCGCTTCCGTCCCCCCGTCTCAAGTATGCAATCTCCCCCATGGACATCGGCTCTCCAAAATCGAACCCCACCCAGCGTTCCGGGGCCTCTGTCCTGAAATACGACAGAGGGTTGCCGTCGCAGATATGTTCCGGAATGTCATATAGCTTATCCCTTACCGGATTGTCCGGAACTATCATTTTTCCTGAGACCTGCTTTCCTGTCTTCCGGCTGTAAAAATACAGCTCTGCAAAGTCTCCTGGACTGTCACCGGAAGACACGAGCCTCCAGAAACGGAATGCTGTAGTGTCACGTATCTTTTCCTCATGCGACAGATACCGGTCCTCCGGAAACTCCGCCATGACTGCTGCATTTCTGAAATGAGGGTTGTCGGCAGCCTCGATACGTCCTCCGCGGAGATATTCGCGCACACTGTATATGTGGTTGAATGCAGGATATTTCCGCTGCAGCCTCATCTCAGCCGGATGCCCGCCGTTTGCCTGCAGTTCAATCTTCCTCCTTCTTGTGTCCAGAAGGAATGGAGCACCGGAAGGTATCTGCCTATCCTCTTTATAGACAACAGGAAGATAGACCACGCCTAATCCCAAGTCATTGAACTGTACTTTTCTGCCATTTATTCCTGAGATGGCGACAGGTGCCCAGTTGAAATTGTCGAAGACACATAGGTATGCATAGGCGTTGCCTTTGGCCCTGGAATCAAGTTTCAGCTGTACATCAGCAGTCTTGCAATACTCGGTTGTGACATCGTGCAGAAAGACATTGTTCAGCCTGCCATGAAGCCTCCCCTCTTTCTTCAAAGCCCTGAGCAATCCGGCATCAGGAGCGAATCCGTACCTGTAGACTTTGGCGAATCCGTTGTCTGTGTAATGTCCTTCACCGGGGCTGTTCTCAAACGGTACGAAATCTATATTCCGCCTCTTGTCTGTAAGTATATTGTTCCAATGGTGTATGCCGTTCCTGTCCGGCCATGAAGGTATCATGTCAAGACTTACAGGAAGACCTTTGCTCCTGCTGTTCAGCATGCCCAGGATTGAATATTCGATGCATGTCCCGACAGGCATGTGCATCAGAGGTATAAAGTCAAGCAACGGGATGCAGTCCGGATTCAGCCAGGCAAATCCTAAGCTATCCTTTATTTCTGTCTGTGATGTCTTTACAGCCATCCTCACATTGTGCTGCAAATCAGGCAGCTGCCAGAATGTATCCATCTCTCCACGGCTGACTCCGCCGTATTCTTCTTTCCATCTGTTCAATGGCTGGTAATCAACACATTTGTATGGAAGCACATATTCACAGAACTGCTGAAAATCCAGATGCTGCAGGAAAGGGGAAGTCTCCCATTGCCGAAACGAGTAATCTATATTCCATATCAGATAGTCTGCCGTGGCTGTCTGCACATCCGGCAACGGAACCATTCCCTGAACATATTTCCTGGAAATCTTCTCAATCTCCTCCTTTATGGCATCTATGCTGTCCCTCTCCACGCAAAGGAACAGAGAATCCACTTCCCGGCAATATCTGCCATATTGCTCTGCCGGATATGACCTGTGATATGCCATGTTGCCAATCAGGTAAGATGCCGCCTTGAGCTTCAGGCTGTCTGCCTGTTCCCGGCCATAATGTCTCATCACCTTTTCCAGTTCTTCCCTGTTGTCACCTGCATACAGGAGCGCTGTCCTGACATCACTGCCATATCTGGCACATGCGGCAGACATAAGGATGAACACAGACGCCATGGCAAGTAAACTGTATTTCATGGTTTCCAGTTTTAAAATAATCATGTGAGCCCCCGAAATCCCCTGCACCATATACAAGACTCTTTTTCCTGGAAACACCCTAAACCATGACACTGATTTTCCCCATGAATTTCACCATAGTGTCAGGACCAGGCAAAGTGCAATAAGTGGAAATGGAGGAAAGCATCAAGAAAAGGAGGAGCAAGAGAAGACTGACATGTAAAAGGCATGGCCAAAGAGACATCTGCATGACAAGTGAGAGACAAGACTGGACAGCAACGAAGGCTGAATGAGAGAGGTATAAAGCAGTGTGGCGCCACAGGGGAAACAAAACAAGGAGAGAGAGGACAGGCAGAGAAGGAAAAGATTGCAGAAGATTGAGCATTTTATAGTATCTTTGCGAAGCTATTGTAAAGAGGTACAAAATGTTGCTCGCCCTATTCGGATTCCTGAGGCTTTCGCTGACAGATATCCTTGACATATTGCTCGTTGCGCTGATGATTTTCCTTGTATTCAGATGGATCAGGGGGTCGGCAGCGTGGAATATCTTTGTAGCCATACTCTCGCTATACCTGCTCAGGTTCATTGTATCTGCGCTCGGGATGAAGCTTACATCAAATATAATGGACCTTGTCCTGGACGTGGGAGTGCTTGCGCTGATTGTGATATTCCAGCCTGAGATCAGAAGATTCCTCATGAGGCTTGGCAACCGCTACCAGATGAATGCAAAGGGCAAGGGACTTATAGACAAGTTCCTTAACAGGGTCGGCAGAAAAGACAGCCTGGACAGTGACGCAGTCAACGAGGTTACCGAGGCCTGCAGGAGAATGTCTGAGTCAAAGACCGGTGCACTGATTGTGATACCGCATGCGACACCATTGGACGACATTATAGATACGGGGGACAGGATTGACTCCGCTATACACAGGAGACTGATAATGAACCTGTTCTTCAAGAACTCCCCTCTTCACGACGGGGCCGTCGTCATAAGCGGTAGACGTATTGTAGCGGCAAGGTGCACCTTGCCGATTACGGAAAAGACAGACATACCGCCAAGCTACGGAATGAGACACAAGGCAGCCATAGGCATATCGGAAGAGTCAGATGCAGATGTAATTGTGGTCTCGGAAGAGACAGGAGGCATATCTTTTGTGCGGGCAGGGAGCGTCACGCCGATAGGGAACATCAATGAACTTAAGCTGATGCTGAGCAATTCCATGTCGGAGTAATCAAGGCTGCTCCCGGTGCATGGAGAAAGGAGAGAGATGGCAGGATGGAGACAGCGGGAGGACAATGTAAAAACAGAAGGAGAAAAGAGAAAGGAAGAGGAAATGCTGGAAGAGACACAGAATATGATTGACACCAGGCTGGAGCATAAGCTTGGATTCGACAGGATAAGGAAAATGATTTCGGACCGCTGCTCAACCGAATATGCTTCGGACAGGGTGGCGGAAGAAATGTTTTCCACAGACAGGAACGAGATACGCAGAAGACTTCTTCTCACGGACGAGATGAGGCTCATAATGATGTTTGAGGACAGTTTCCCAAGCAGCGGCTACATAGACTGCATAAGCTTCCTCAAGCCACTTGAGAATCCGTCATCCACCATAGACCTGACATCACTGAGGAAGCTCAAGACAATGCTGGAAACCCTCGGGAAAGCAATCCGGTTCTTCGATGGGATAAAGGACGGAGTCTACCCCAACCTCAAGAAGATGACAGCCCCGATAATGGGGTTTCCGGAAGTGCAGCACAGGATTGACGGCATCCTCGACCGTTTCGGGGATGTAAAGGACACGGCCTCGGACGAGCTGTACAGCATCCGCAAGGCACTGCGCGACACGGAAGGCTCAATATCAAGGAAAATAAACTCAATATTGCGCAGGGCACAGGAGGAAGGGATTGCAGACAGCGACGCCAGCGTATCTGTCAGGGACGGCAAGATGCTCATCCCTGTATCGGCAGCCAACAAGAAAAAGCTCCCAGGATTCATATATGACGAATCCGCATCCGGCAAAACCGCCTTCATAGAGCCGGCTGAAGTAGTGGAACTTGACAACAGGATAAAGGAGCTTAAATTTGCAGAAGGCAGGGAAATACTGAAGATTCTCATGGCATTCAGCGACTTCCTCCGTCCATACATCCCAGACCTTGAGGAAGCGGCACGCTATCTCGGTGAACTTGACTTCCTCATGGCAAAGGCCCAGGTATCCCTCGACATCATAGCAGGAATGCCGATAATCTCCGACAATGGTGAACTGAGCATCAGGAAGGCACGCCATCCGCTGCTCGAAAAGGCACTCAGACGTGAAAAACGTGACATTGTACCGCTCACTGTGACCCTCTCGCCACAGAAACATATCCTTCTTATCTCCGGACCGAATGCCGGAGGAAAGTCTGTCTGCCTGAAGACAGTAGGGCTGCTGCAGTACATGTTCCAATGGGGAATGCTCATCCCTACATCAGAGACATCGGAACTTCCTGTACTGAACAGGATTATGGTGAATATAGGTGACGACCAGTCGCTTGACAACGACCTCAGTACATACAGTTCATTCCTTTCCGACATGAAATCCATGCTGGAGAATGCAGACTCGAGGACACTTGTCCTGATAGACGAGTTCGGTTCCGGAACCGAGCCGGCAGCAGGAGGCGCGATTGCAGAAGCCATCCTGAGCGAGCTGGACAAAAGAGGGACATATGGAGTCATCACGACCCATTACACAAACCTGAAGCTCTATGCGTCAGGTGACACAGGGGTAATCAACGGTGCAATGATGTTCGATGTCAAGAATATAGCCCCACTTTTCAAATTAGAGACCGGACTCCCGGGAAACTCGTTTGCATTTGAGCTGGCACGCAAGATGGGGCTTCCTGAATTCATCATCAAGGATGCCGAGAGCCGTGCGGGAGAGGAGTTTGTCGGCATTGAGCGCAACCTCCGGAAGATAGCACGCAACCGCAAGGCACTTGATGAGAAGCTCGAGCGCATAAGGAACACGGACCGCACCCTCGAAAACATAACGGACAGATACCAGAAAGAGCTTCTGGAGATAAAGCAACTGAAAAAGGAAATTCTCGACAAGGCAAAAAAGGAGGCAGAGGAGATTGTCAAGAACGCCAACAGGAAAGTCGAGACCACAATACGCACCATAAAGGAGTCCCAGGCGGAGAAGGCCAGCACAAACGAGGCAAGGAAGGAACTGCAGAATTTTGTGTCTGCCCTGACACAGAAGAAGGAGCAGGAGAAGAAGGACAGGGACGACTACATCGAGAAGAAAATACGCCAGATTGACGAGCGCAAGGCCAGGGAGAAAGCAAGGAAGGCAAAAAGGGCCGGAGAGCGCGAGCAGCAGGAAGAGGCGGAGCGCGAGGCAGAGCTGAGACGTATCGAGGCATTCCGCAACGCACCGCTGAAAGTTGGCGAAAAAGTCCGGGTAAAGAGCAACGATATGGTCGGCGAAGTAGCAAAGGTCACAGCCAAGAGCGTTGTTGTCAACATCGGGAACATAAGCAGCAAAATGTCGCACGACAAGGTTGAGAGAATAACGTCCAACGAATACAAGAGCGTCATGCGTGAGACTGCAAAGCCTGTATCCACAGTAAAGGTAGACAGCAGTATCTCGGAAAGGAAGCTTAATTTCCATCCGGAGCTGGACGTGCGCGGAGCAAGGGTAAACGATGCGATTGAGACTGTGATGAGATATGTTGATGATGCCATCATGCTGAATATGCCGTCAGTCAGGATTATCCACGGCAAGGGTACAGGTGCGCTGAGGGAAGAAATACAGAAGTTTCTACGCACTACACCGGGAGTCGCGTCTGTAACGGATGAGCATATACAGTTCGGGGGAACAGGAGTTACGATAGTTACCTTTGAGTAGCATAGATGAAACAGATATGGCAAAGGCAGAGGACAGGGAAAAGAAAGCGACAGGGCGAAAAGGGGAAGATGAGGCATGCAAATACCTTGTCGGAAAAGGGCATACAATCCTGAAGCGGAACTGGAGAAGCGGGAGCCTTGAAATTGACATCATCTCATATGACCGCGATGGAATACATTTTGTGGAAGTCAAGAGCCGCTGTGCACCGCTGCAGGCCGACCCGTCAGAAAGCGTGGACAGGACAAAACAGCGGAGGATTGCAAAGGCTGCGAACGGTTTTTTAGGCAGTGTTGTGAACAAGAATCCGGAGATTGCAGGGATGGAGTGCTTTTTTGATGTAGTGACAGTGGTCTTTGACAATGGCACAACGGAAATAAGGTATTATCCGCAGGCCTACATCCCAATGTACTTCTGAAATGCAGAAATGGCACATCCGGGTAAACTGCATCTCACTGGCACACTAAAGGAGCGGAACAGTTAAAGTTGACAAAGAGTATTAATTGACAATTATTTAGATATAACATAATGAACAATAACCACTACTGCATAATCATGGCCGGAGGCTGCGGCTCACGCCTGTGGCCTATAAGCCGGAACAGTTGCCCGAAACAGTTTATCAAGGCTTCCGACACAGGCAAGACATTCATAAGGATGACATACGACCGCTTCGCCAAAATCATCCCGCAGGAAAACATAATCATAGCTACAACTGCAAGATACAGGGAACTCGTAAAGCAGAATATCCCAGAAATAGAAGACAGGAATATCCTGATCGAGCCATACGGACGCAACACAGCACCATGCATTGTCTACGCAACATACAGCCTGCTCAGAAGAAATCCCGATGCAGCAATGATAGTCTCCCCTTCCGACCACCTCATCGATGATGAACAGAAATTCCAGGAAACAGCACTGAATGCCATAGAATACGCATGCAGAAACAAGGTTCTCATGACCATCGGGATATTCCCGACGAGGCCGGACAGCAATTACGGATATATCCAGGTCACTGGAGGACGCAACGCCTGCCATTCGCAGGAGCCGATAAAGGTAAAGACATTCACAGAAAAGCCTGACAAGGAGCTTGCAAAGGTATTCATTGACAGCGGTGAATTCTTCTGGAACTCCGGAATATTCGCATGGACAGCAGAAGTGATAAGGGAAGAGCTTGAAAGGCACCTCCCCGAAATCACCAACCTGTTCAATGGCTGGGAAACAGCCATCGGCACTGCAGCAGAGGAAGAATTCATCACAAGGGCCTACACTGACTGCATGAATATCTCCATCGACTACGGAATCATGGAAAAGACCGGCAGGGCATGGCTATATCCATCAACATTCAAATGGACAGATGTAGGCTCATGGGAGTCACTGCAGGAATTCTACGATTCAAAGGATGCCGATGACAATGTGGTCAAGGCGACAAAACTGCTTTCTGAAGACAGCAGCGGCAACCTCATCCTTTCCAAGGTAGACGGCAAGCTGGTAGCAATCAAGGGATTGAGCGACTACATAATAGTCGATACCGATGACGTGCTGATGATATGCCCGAAAGATGACAGGGAATTCAAGGACTTCATTGCAGGAATCGCCATGCCGGGATACGAGAGATACCGGTAGCAACTGTTACTTTAATGCCTTGTCTGCGACCGCCTTTAATGCAATCCGGGATTATTAATGTCTCCTTCCACAATGTGTATGGAAATCCAGCATTTCACTTTACGCTGCCGGATGGATATGATTGACAAAAATATCGTAACTTTGTAATTCTGTCAGCACCGTATAGGTTTCTGATATGGTGCTGACAGGTTGAAATTACAACGTTAAACAATTAATACATTAAGGACATGGCACTCGAACAGCAGATCCAGAAAGACATAATAGCTGCAATGAAGGCAAAAGAGACTGTACGTCTTGCAGCAATACGTGGCATAAAGGCAGCAATCCTCCTTGCAAAGACAGCAGAGGGAGGCAACGGTGAAATTTCTGATGCAGAAATCGTAAAGATAATACAGAAACTTGTGAAACAGCGCAAGGAAAGTGCTGAAATCTATACTCAGCAGAACCGCCCGGAACTGGCTGAAAATGAACTTGCAGAGGCAGCCGCGATGGAGGTATATCTCCCCAGGCAGCTGGATGAAGGCGAGGTTGAGGCAATACTTGCAGGCATAGTTGCAGAAGTGGGGGCTTCGCAGCCATCCGACATGGGGAAAGTAATGGGCGTTGCGACCAGGAGACTTGCCGGACAGGCTGACGGCAAGCTGATTTCAACACTTGTAAAAAAGCTGCTTGCGAAATAAGGCAGCCTCCGGCAGGAAAAATTCACTCACACACAGCCCATGGCTATCTGTTGTCACTCTTGGTGCACCTTTGGCCATGGGCTGCGTGTAAAATCATGGCATCCGCGCACCAAGTCACCATGGAATACTTATTTTGCGGAGGAGCGGTTCTTCAGGCCTTATTCCGGCAAGACGGGCAAAGTCCCTTTATCATATAGTTGACTCTGCGTGGCAGGAAGCCTTCCGGGACCTGCGTCTCCGGAATTTGGGCAGACTCGAAGCAGAATGTGTGATGGCAGGATTCGCAGTAGAAATGGACGTGCATATCGGAGATGGAGCAATGGTCATCGCCGTGGCAGACTTCATATTTCAACGAACCGCTGCCATCCTCTATCCCATGCACGATGTCATGGTCAAGGAACAGTGTCAATGCACGGAAAATGCTGGACTTGTCCATAGTAGAGATTATTGTTTCGAGTTCCTGCAGACTGACGGGGCGGCCAGCCTCAACCAGGGCGTCCAGTACAAGTATGCGGTTGACAGTGGGTTTCACATGCCTGTGTTCCATAATTTCCATTGATTTCTTCATATACATATCTCTTTGCTGACCTTACATAGCAATTTTCATGTCAGTGCACAAAATTACTGATTATCTGTTGCAACTGGGTTGCAAATACAGATTCTGCTGCAATTTCTGTCGTTTCTCTTCAGGTTCCTGTCCTCCATTGCATTCGAAAGGCCAGAGAATGCAAGCACAAAGGCCAGCCGTCCTTTCCATTTAATTTTACAATAGTACATTACTCATGTACGGAGGCACCAGTCACAGCCCGGATTATTTCTATCAGCCAATGCTTCCACATAAAACAAGGGAAACAAAATATCCAAGATAAGACAAGTTACCCGATAATTCATCCAGTTTCTGAAAATACAACTTTGCAACCAATTTGCACCATGCGTCCCCTAACTTTGCATCCGGAAACAGAATCAGCACGGTTGAAAGCCGTGAGACAACAAAGACGACAATTATAATTATTCAAGGATATGGACAAGACATTCAGGATTGAGGTTGACTGTGCAAACTGCGCGAACCTCGTGGAAGAAGCGGCAAAGAAAATAAATGGTATAAAAGATGTATCTGTCTCCTTCATGACACAAAGGATGAAAGTGAATTTCGAGGACGGATGCGATGTCGAAACTGCCATGGCAGAAGTCAGGAAGACGGCAAAGAAGATCGAACCGGATTTCGTAATACTTTAGATGTCAGCCGGACAGGTCATGAGCCGGACATGAAAGCCGGGAGCTATGGTTACATAATAAGGCAAGAATATGAACAGAAAACAAATCTACATGCTTACGAGGATAGTCCTTGCATTCGCAATGACGGTCGTGCTGCAATTTTTCGCGACAGAAGGAATGCTGCGGCTGGCACTATATCTGACAGTCTATCTGATTATAGGATATGACATTCTGAAAAAGGCTTTGCTCGGAATCATACACGGCAGGGTCTTCGATGAAAATTTTCTGATGGCAGTCGCGACAATAGGCGCATTTGCGCTTGCACTCTATGAAAAGAGCGGTGACTATCTCGAAGCCATTGCAGTCATGCTGTTCTACCAGACCGGGGAATTTTTCCAGAGCTATGCAGTCGGAAAAAGCCGCAGCAACATAGCTGCACTGATGGATATACGCCCGGACTATGCCAACATCGAGAAAGACGGGAAGATAGTCAGGACAGACCCGGATGATGTTGCTGTCGGGAATGTGATTGTGGTACAGCCGGGAGAAAAGGTCCCGATTGACGGCATTGTCGTGTCCGGAACATCATCCCTCAACACTTCCGCCCTCACCGGAGAGTCTCTGCCACGCGAAGTCCAGGACGGGGACGAAGTCATAAGCGGATGCATCAACATGACGGGAGTCCTTAAAATACGTACAACAAAGCAATTCGGTGAATCAACCGTATCCAGAATCCTTGAACTTGTGGAGGATTCCGCTTCGCGCAAATCAAAATCAGAGAATTTCATTGCAAAGTTTGCACGCATATACACCCCTGCCGTATGCTATAGCGCGTTGGCCCTTGCCCTTCTGCCTCCATTGTTCCTTATCGCCTTCAGCGGCGCACCATTCGCGTTCGAAACATTCGGGACATGGATATACAGGGCACTTACCTTCCTCGTGATCAGCTGTCCATGCGCATTGGTGATAAGCATTCCACTTTCTTTCTTCGCAGGAATCGGCGGTGCAAGCAGGCAGGGCATACTGGTCAAGGGAGCCAACATCCTGGAGACATTGTCAAAGGTGCGGACGGTCGTCTTCGACAAGACAGGGACATTGACCAAAGGCGTGTTTGAGGTCAATGCTGTGCACAGGAGCGATGACAGGAAAATGGACGCCGAGCGGGCGGAACTGATTGAGAAGGCGGCAATTGCAGAGTCTGCATCATCCCATCCTATCGCAAAATCGCTGTTGCAGGCATACGGAAAGGACATTGACCGCAGCAGGATTTCTGATCTCCAGGAAATAGGCGGCCATGGCATTATGGCTACGATTGACGGTGAAAAAGTTGCTGTAGGAAACGACAAGCTGATGAACAGCATCGGTATCAGGCCATGTGAGTGCAATACAGCAGGGACAATCGTGCATATAGCCGTGAACGGGGAATACCGCGGACACATTGTCCTTGGAGATGTTGTAAAAGATGCATCAGCAAAGGCAATTGCAGAACTGCACAATTCAGGTGTGAGACATACGGTAATGCTTACCGGGGACGCCTATCCGGTAGCAGAGCAGGTTGCAAGACAATTGGGAATAGACCAGTTCTACAGCGGCCTGCTGCCTGCAGGCAAGGTGGAACAGCTCGAAAAGATAATCGCATCGGCAAAGGACGGGGAAAAGACAGCTTTTGTCGGAGACGGAATCAATGATGCCCCGGTCCTGTCCCGTGCAGACATAGGCATCGCAATGGGAGCGATGGGAAGCGATGCAGCAATTGAAGCCGCAGATGTGGTCCTGATGGACGATGACCCGGTCAAAATCAGCAAGGCTATCAGAATCTCACGCAAATGCCTCCGCATAGTCCGCGAGAACATAGCCCTCGCCCTCGGAGTGAAATTCCTCTGTCTCCTACTCGGCATCTTCGGCATCGTCAACATGTGGCTCGCCATCTTCGCCGACGTCGGCGTCATGGTCCTCGCCGTCCTCAACGCCATGCGGGCGTTGAGGGGGCGCAAATTGCCATAAGCTTAGCATGTTCCAGACTGGCAAACGATACGACAAGTTTGTTCCTTGTCGAGCATCACTCAAAACGTCAACACAATTGCTTTCTATGCAGTGTGTAGCAAAGCTATGACGTAGACCATGAAACTTCAATTCAGGAATACCAAGTTGTTCCATTAACCGCTTGTAATAATTCAGATATGTACGTATCTCTGTGATATTGCAATAAATCGTTGAATGCTGTTTATGTATTTGATAGCAAAATCCCCATTACAAACGGATGCACTGCAAACAGCGGAACATTTTTCATCCAGTCCTGGCTGATGTAGCCTTTCATTGAGAAGCGTATGCCGCACAGGCCGCTATCTGCCTTATCGACTGTTATAAACTGCCGGAGGGACTTTGATTTAACATTTTCTTCTGCCTTAACTTCGACAGGCAGAAGGTGGCTACCGACCTGGACAATAAAGTCAAGTTCCATTGTGGAATTGTCTTTTGAATAATATCCTAAGACTGTTTCCGGAACACTTATCATCTGGGTAAGCACATAATTTTCGGCAAACGCTCCTTTATAGTCAGAAAACACACTGTTACCGATAAGCATAAGGGAAGATGGTATCTGAGCCATAGCTCCTAAAAGCCCTACATCAAGCACAAAAAGTTTAAAGGCATCCTTGTCCATGTAAAATTTGAGTGGCAGGTCAACTTTTGACAAGCGGGGCACTTTATAGACCAGGCCGGCATCTACAAGCCATTGTATAGCATTTTCGTATTCCGCAGCACGGGCCCCCTTCTTCAATGCTCCAAAGACAAATTTCTTGTTTTCTTTGGCCAGCTGCGCAGGAATTGACTGAAACACCATCCTTGCCTTTTGAGTTTCCCTGCCTGCATGCTTTGCAATATCTGCATCGTATGCAGCAAGTATATCCAACTGTATTTTCCTTACAGCCTTTGAAGTACGGCTGTTGACAAATTCTGCCACTACTTCAGGCATTCCACCGACAAAATAATACTGTCGAAGAAGTTCCACATATTTTGGAAGCAACGCATTTACAAGTTCCTCCTGGTGAGGTTCATTTAGCAAGGACACCATTTTATCTTCACCAAGAGCCGTGGCAAATTCCTCAAATGTCATCGGATACATGTGGATTATGTCGACCTTCCCCGTCGGGAAAGACTTCCCTTCCATGTTTAGCACGCCCAACAAAGACCCTGCTGCAACCACAACAATCCCCGGAGCATCCTCACAGAAATATTTCAGGGAAGCAACGACATCAGGGATATCCTGGACTTCATCAAGGAACACCAGTGTCTTGCCTTCCTTTATCTCCTGTCCGCTTAAAGCCGTGAGCCCTAGCAGAATCCGCTTGACATCCTTGTCCTGTCCAAACAGCGTTTCTACATCAGGATTCCTGTAGCAGTTGATATATACCATATTTTCAAATTCATTTCTTCCAAATTCTTTGAGAATATAGGTCTTACCAACCTGACGGGCACCGTAAAGCATCATAGGCTTTCTTCGTGGCGATGTCTTCCAAGCCAACAATTGGCTATATATACTGCGTTTCATACATTTAGCTTATTTATACGCATGCAAAACTACACTTTTATTGGGGAATATTCAAGGTGTTTTCACATTTTTATGAGCGAATAAATGTAAGTTCATTACATTTTTATGGGGATATAAATGTCTTTTCAACATATGTCTATCATTTTAGAACGACACAGCCTGTTCGGGCGTACCACTTTTAATTGAGGGCTACACTTCGGTTTCATCCCAAGATATACCCCTCCTGATCATAGCAGCGGTGGTGGCGGTTTATCAGTCCGATAAGGGTCTGAAGTTCCGGAATGTCTGTCGAAAGGTTGTGGAACCTTGCGTATTGGGCATCATATCGTTCTACAGAGCCCTTGACAATACGCGATTCTATGTCTGCCGGGATGAGAAATGATGAACGGGAGCCGAGATACCGATGAAATTCCGTAAGGAATATATTTATGCCGGCGAGGTCGAAGTCACCGAAATGTACATACCGGTTCTCTTGAGTACCATTCATCTCCACTACGCCTCCACTTCCATCATGCACAGGAATGAACATAAGGGAATAGCTGATACGGTGACTTTTGAACTCTACACGGCTATTTTCCAGCTTGTTTCTGTGCAGCAAATCTTCTATATTTATCGGCAATGACATATCTGCATCCTCCCCATTATAAAACCATTCCGTCATTTGACAAAACACGTTGTGGTCCGGGTACGCCATATCCCGTCAAATCCGCCTAAAGGTAGGAAATATTTTCGAGATATTATGATTTCACATAAAGACAGTTCTATTTTTTGGAGAGGGTCATCTGACATTGATTATGCCTGTTATCCTGCCACGTCTGCTCCATCACATATACCTTGACAGCCGCTCACCCCACCGGCCAATACGCTCGTAGGTAATCTTCTGGCACAGCCAGTCTGTGAAACGGCCCCATTTGCGGTAGAAGAAGTTGAACATCAGGTATGCAGGAATCTGACTGGCTGTCCTAAAAATAAAGGCAATGGCTCCATAAAGAAGGCGGCAATGCTAAATGCGCTTTGACTTTTTACCGTTTCGTGCAATTTATAGATTTAAAATTTTACCGTTCCGTACAAAATACGCGCTAAAAATTTTACCGTTTCGTACATATATACTATATTTGCCTTGAAATACAACATATTATGAGCGAGTTAATATTCAAGCGTAAGATATATTCCAGAATGCTTGACTGGAAAAGACAGTCGGACGGCACTTCAGCACTTCTTGTCGAAGGAGCCAGGCGCATAGGAAAATCAACTATCGTAGAAGAGTTTGCGAGAAATGAATATGCCACATACATTATCATTGACTTCTCTGATGTCAAATCTGAAATTCTGAATCTGTTCGACAATATAGCTGACCGAGACTTCTTTTTTCTTAGATTGCAGGTACTTACAGGCAGGCAATTAATTACAAGAGAATCAGTTATTGTCTTTGATGAAGTCCAGCTGTGCCCTAAGGCACGCCAGGCAATCAAGCATCTTGTAAAGGATGGCAGGTATGACTATATCGAGACTGGTTCACTTTTGTCTATCAAGAAGAATGTAAAAGACATACTGATACCAAGTGAAGAACATAGGATATCTATGCATCCTATGGATTTCGAGGAATTCCTATGGGCTGTAGGCAAACCAATGTACTATGAACTGATACGTAAATCATACGAGGATATGACTCCCTTCGGTGATTCAACTCACCGCGCCCTTATGCGTGAATTCAGACTATACATGCTTGTCGGAGGAATGCCTCAAGCTGTTGAAGCATATCTGAAATACAATGATTTCAGCAAGGTGGACAATATAAAACGTGATATAATCAGGCTTTATACAGATGATTTCCGAAAAATTGACATATCAGGAAAGGTGTCAGCTATATTCTCGTCTGTCCCATCACAATTGTCACGCAACGTCTTACGTTACAAGATCGGTAGCGTCATCCCTAATGCACGGCCATCAAGGACAGAAGGCATATTTGCCGAACTTGAGGATTCCAAGACAGTAAATTTTGCCCATCACGCAAATGACCCTGGAGTAGGATTCGCCCTGCATGCAGATTATGATTTCTTCAAGATTTTTCTTGCCGACACGGGGTTGTTCATCACACTGGCATTTATGGATAAAGATTTCACAGACAATGAAATATACCGCAAACTGCTCTCGGACAAATTGTCAGCAGATTTAGGCTATGTATATGAAAATGCCGTGGCACAGATACTTAGAAGTGCAGGACATTCGCTCTATTACTATACTTTCAAAGAATACACTGAGAATTCAGACGAGCCACGCGTCTACGAGATAGACTTCCTGATAAGCCGGAAAGATAAAATATGTCCCATTGAAGTGAAATCATCAGGCTATAAGTCCCACAAATCGCTTGACGAGTTCCAGAAAAAATTCTCGTCACGGATTAAGGAACGCTATCTTCTATACACTAAGGATATGCGCAAGGAGCAGGACATAATATGCCTGCCTGTATATATGGCAGGGCTCCTTTAGGTGGCAGCAATCTGAACATGTTCCTGCAATGGATTATACCATCACATATACCGCGACAACCGCTCTCCCCACCTGCCGATGCGTTCATAGGTAATCCTCCGGCACAGCCAGTCTGTGAAACGGCCCCATTTGCGGTAGAAGAAGTTGAACATCAGGTATGCAGGAATCTGCCGGGCTGCCAGTGGAAGTCTCCTTATTATGTTCCTGAAGCTGTATATCTGGTCATACATCCAGATATAACCGTCATATAGCTCCTCCTTGGTCATATTCTTGGGGCGGAATACGACATGGGCCGTGTCATACAGCCCGAGATCATCGGTCAGCAACCTCCCTTCGTCTTTCATACGGCGATACAGTTCAGTACCTGGATATGGAGTAAGGATGTGCGAAGTGACGGTCTCTATCCTGTTGCGTACAATCCAGTCAAGTGTGGCCCGAAACGTCTCAGGGGTATCACTGTCAAGACCAAAGACGAAGCTCGCATTTATCATTATCCCCCTCCTATGGATTTCCTCCACAGCATGTTCATACATGGATACATCATTCTGGACCTTATGCACTCCGCTTACGGATGACGGATTGACACTCTCGAATCCTATGAAAAGCCCCTGGCAGCCACTGTCCATCATCTCATCCAGAAGACCAGGTATGTTGACAACATTTATTGAAACTGCTGCATTCCATTTCACCTTCATCCTTTTGAGTTCCTTCATCAGTTCACGTGTCCACCTGACATTTCCTATGAAATTGTCGTCTATGAACATTATATGCTTCATTCCACACTCGCTCACCTCCTTGACCACATCCCCGACAGGCCGGCAGACATACCATCTTTCATTGGAACTGTTGTAGCAGAAGTCGCATCTGAACGGACAGCCGCGGCTGGTGTGAAAAATATTCCGGTAGAGATACAGTCCTGACGGAATCAGATTATACGCTGGCGGGACTATCATGTCACCTGTAAAGCCGTGCTGACATATATATTTCTTTTTCAGGCAGCCAGCCCCAAGGTCATTTATGATATCCGGCCAAGTACCTTCCGCAGCACCGATGCACAAGACCAGGTTATTCATATCAGGAATAATTTCTGGTGCCGTTGTGGGAAGTATCCCACCCAATACAACAGGAACGGCCTTTCCCAGATATATTTTTGCAATCTCAAGAGCCCTTGGCAAAGAATCCACGTTCACGGAGATACCGACAATGTCGGGAATGTCTGCAAGATTCAGATTCTGTACATTCTCATTTTCAACAGTGACAGTGTGTTCATCCCTGAACATATTGACTATAGTGTAAAGGCCCAGCGGAGGAGACATACGGTTCTTCAGATGAGTATCCATCGGGCGCATGTGCATGAGAGGCTGTATCAGTTTTATATGCATTAAGGAGATGTGCTTAAATAGTATATTTTTCAGTTCGTATATATGCAGTACTTGCTTTTGCGATACATACAGTCCGATGCGGATATTGGCAGTTACACCTTTGAAGCAATATGCCTCCTGTACACGCTGAGGCTGGATTTGCCAAGGACATTGTCAATATGCTCCAGACGCTGGCGGTGCGTGACGGAATCATCATTGAAATCATTGTCTTCCTTCATGTAGATGCGGCCGTTTCCTGTAACAGGGAAATATTCGTCCCAATATACCGGCACGTCATGCGAACGGCCATCACCGCCCCATTTGCTGATATAGGTCAGACGCCGTACAGAACGGTAACCATGGGCATAGACAGTAATCGTAGAATTATCGCCATTCCCTCTGCTCTGCTCTGTCTTCAGTATACAGTCGGTCACACAGTTCGGGTGCTTGAAATGCTCCTGCCCCCAGAAGTTGGCCAAGGCCTCATGTTCCCAGAATGCGCTATGACGCTGCATGTCATGGCCATATATCTCATGCTGAGGGCGTATCTGCTGATACATAGGGACACAAAGCAGCGGTGCCAGGCAAAAATAGATGGCACGGAAATACCTGGCATTGATTGCGTAGAAATCAGCCTTCGCCCTGTTGTAGTCGAAATGCCTGTATTGTGCAGGGTTCATGTCAAGGTTCAGTTCCTGCATGTGACTGGAAATGATAGTGTTGATCATCCTGTTCTTGCCAAAGTCAAAATCATCTCCATACCCGGCCTCCTTGTCTTCCAGCAGCTTCATCATGCTTTCCTGGGCAAGTGGTGTGAACAGTAAGGCAAACTGCTGGTTATTGTTACGGTTGCTCGTATTGAAGGCCACCTCAAACTCCTCGTTGGTCATCATCGCAAAGTCGGCATTGGTCAGATTTCGTGCCTTCTTGCGGAGCGAACGTTTCTTCCATTTGAACGACAGCGAATCCTCCTTGCCCGCCAGGCCGCTCTGCTGACGGTAGAATATCAGGTCAGGAGCTGCGGTATTCCCGTAAATGAGACGTGTCTTCTCGAAATATTCCGGATAAGGTGCAGTCACCGTGGCCGTAAGTACCTGCGAATGATGCACCGTATGATATTTTCCGTCAGAACCGCGTTCACGCGTTGTCCAGGTAATGGTCTTGGAACCGGAATATGTCTTGGTACCCATCTCCATCTTTCTTGTACGGCATATTACAAACGGATTGCCGTTGATAAGTCCTGAATGGGAATAAAGCACAGAACGCCCTGCATTGAACGAATCGTCCCAATTGTACACCATCTTCAGGTCAGCCAGACGCTGAGTGGTAAAATACGGGTCGAACTCCAGACGCGGAACAGTCCTGGACATCATCCTCGTCAGCACATCCCAGTCATACAGGCGGTTAAGCTTCGCCATCTGTCCCCAGGCCTCCTGCCTGAACTTGTCAGCTGTTGCCTCAAGCTCGCCTTTCTCAGATTTCAGTCTCTTCAAGCGTGGGTGTACCCTTGCGATCAGATACACTATAACAGCCAAATCTGCTGCTCCAATTCCAGCAAGGATTTCAGGTCCAACCTCCTCGCGCATGACAAAGGCTGCGACAATGCTTCCTGCCACACCTATCCACAACATCACACACCAAACTTTCCACCTGCGGATACGTGTTTTTACAGAAGACAGTGTGCCCTCTGTCTCGTATAGTTTACGGCAAGTACCGCGATTCGCCTCAATGTCCACATTTGCTTCCGCTGCCAATTCGGCAAAGGTAGCTTCAGCAACTTCCTTGAAGCGGTCACGGAAAACTTCGACATACTCTGTGAGCGGATCGTAGATGTCCTGAACCATAGCCTATCTATAGCTTAGAAGAACTTGCTTCTCGCCATATCGCGTGTTTCAGCAGAAGCTGTGAACGGAATGCGTGTGGTATATCCTTGACGTGCAGCAACTATCATCTTTGTAGGCCATGCAAATATATCTGTATTCCATTGAGTTACTCGGCTGTTATAGACTGTACGGGCAGCTGTAATCTCTCTCTGGAGATAGCTGTTCTGCTGCATAGCATCTGCAATGGCATTGTGCGCCTTCAGTTCCGGATATGCCTCGACCTGCGGGAACAGGCGGCTGAATGCCGTATTAACCTGCTGGTTGACATCGTTCCTGTTCCCGTCATTCACTGAGCCGCCACGCAGGGCAGCAACAGATTTCATCACATCCTTGTCCAGTTCAACTGCACGCTCCACAAGCCCCACAACATTCTGCAGAATCTGGACACGCTGCTCAAGGTAGTTGTCGATGTTTGAGGCCTCCGCCTGAATGCGCTGTTCAAGCTGCTGGAAATAGTTGCGTGCAGAAATCTTCATGAATATGAAAATAACTCCAGGCAAGACACCGGCAACACATCCGGCCACTCCTATCAGCAAAGAATTTTCAAGCGTATCACCCATTATAGCCAGATACACCAATACAAGCACTGGAATAGTTACCCACAATGCAATCTCAAAAAGCACTGAGCCAAACCCGGTTTTGACCGGCAGCTGCCGGTCAATCACATGTATGTCACGGCCATTGTCATTTACAGGCCCCGTCACTTCATCCAATAGATTTGCCATATTTTCTGATATATAAGTTTATTTTTAATTCTTAGTAAATGCTTCCTTCAATCGGATTTTCTAAACATAACGATTTTACCTTGCAAAGATTGCAATTATTATCCTAAAAACGAAATACTTTTCGGCAACGGCAAATCTAATACTTATTTCGCCATGAAAGTCATTTATCCTTGCCGGATTCATCTGCGAAATGATATCACGCAGCAGCGGCGAGAGGAACCA
>JAMPAT010000014.1:64036-86186 GCA_023667095.1 Bacteroidales bacterium | reverse complement strand
CGCACCTCTTTTCTCTGATGATTTTTGGGGTACGCATTGACGAAGTCAGGAAAAAGCGGATGGACCGGTCCATCCGCTATGATATCGTATGATGCCAAATCCTATTTGGCAAAAGGGATATTGAGGAAATCCACAAATTCCTGTACATTCAGGTTGTAGCCCCTTACCGGGGCAAGCTGCTTCCCGTCCGGTGACAGCAGTACATAGTTAGGCTGTGCATTCACACCGAACCTGGTACGTACTATATATGAATTGGCGCGTCCAAGAGTTTTCAGGACATCTCCGCTTTCTGTCGTCACCCAGTCCTCCTTGTCAAGCTTCTGCTTGTCATCAGTATAGAGTGCCACGATTATATATTTGCTTTTCAATATATCCAGAACCTGTGGATCGCTCCATACCCTTGCCTCCATTTCGCGGCAGTTCACGCATCCATGTCCTGTAATGTCCACGAAGACCGGTTTACCGGCAATCTTTGCAGCTTCCAGTCCCTCTTCAAGGCTGAAATAGCCCTGTAGACCGTGTGGAAGTTGCAGGTCGTATCTTGACCTTGGCTTCTCTGGCTGTACACCCTGCGCAGCAGTATTGCTGCCAAGTACAAAATCCTGTGTACTTATTGGAGGCAGATATCCAGAAAGTGCCTTTAGCGGCGCGCCGAACATTCCTGGAACCATATATACTACAAATGAAAAGACCGCAATAGCCAATGCGAGCCTCTTGACTGAGACATGTTCTGTCTTGTCGTCATTTGCAAACCTGATTTTTCCAAGCAGGTAAAGTCCAAGGAGCGTGAACACTGTAATCCAGATTGCAAGATAGACTTCCCTGTCAAGCAGGCCCCAGTGATACGTCTGGTCTGCAACGCTGAGGAACTTGAAGCCGAGCGCAACCTCCACAAATCCAAGGACTACCTTTACTGAATTGAGCCAGCCTCCGCTTTTCGGAAGGTTTTTCAGCAAAGAAGGGAAGAATGCAAGCAGGGTAAACGGCAGGGCAAATGCCATTGAGAATGCAAGCATTGCAATCATCGGCTCCCAGAACTGTCCCTGTGTCGCCTTTATGAGCACTGAACCTACGATAGGACCTGTACATGAGAATGATACAAGGACAAGTGTAAGTGACATGAAGAATATTCCAAGCAGTCCACCTTTGTCAGCACCCTTGTCGCTTCTGTTTATGAGCTTTGACGGGAGAACAATTTCAAATGCCCCGAAAAACGATGCCGCGAATATCATGAACACGATGAAGAATATCAGGTTTGGCAGCCAATGCGTTGCGAGCCAGTTGAAAATGTCAGCTGTTACTGCGTCTCCTCCGACAATCCTTGTAATCAGGATAATGAGGGAGATAGGTACAGTATAGAGCAGGACTATGAAAAGCCCGTACATAGAAGCCTTGAAACGTCCTGCAGCTGCAGATGATGAACCTTTCATGAAGAATGATACTGTCATAGGCACCATAGGGAATACACATGGAGTGAGCAATGCTGCGAATCCCCAGATTATGGCTTCGATTATGAGTGCCCAGTTGAATCCGTTTCCGCTTTCCTCCGATGCCTCTGCAATTACAGTCTGCTTGTCGCTTGTCTCGCTTGTTGCTGCACCTGTCTGTATGCCCTCTGCTGCTGAGATTGAGAATTTATGGTATTCCGGAGATATGCAGCTTGTCTCAGTGCAGCTGAGCCAGTTGATTTCACCGTTTATCACAGCATTGTCCTGCAGCAGGGTGATGTCCTGTGCAATCTTGATTTCATTGAAGAATACCTTCATCCCTTCGAATTCTGACGGCTTGCTTAGTTCATAGATGCCACCTTCAAGCCTGTACCCGTCAGGTTCTTCAAATTCGATGTCAGTGGGGGAATCCGGATTGTCCACTCCATAGGTGTGATATCCGCTTCCGATTTTTCCGGTGAAAACAATGCTGTATCTTGCATCTTCCACATGACGCACCTCTGTCTTCCACCTTATCGTCTCATCTTGCGCAAACCCTGCCGCGCATAGCAGCAGGGTTGCAACCAATGTAAAGAATCTTTTCATTACACTATTATTTCTTGTTGTGACTATTTTGCGAATGCAACGGAGCGTGTCTCCCTGATTACTGTAATCTTTACCTGTCCAGGGTAAACCATTTCCTCCTGTATCTTCTTTGCAATCTCTCCAGACAATGCTTCTGCATCCTTGTCGCTGACCTGGTCTGCGCCGACTATCACGCGGAGTTCACGTCCGGCCTGGATTGCGTATGTCTTTGTTACTCCTGGATATGATTGTGCAATGTTCTCCATATCCTTCAGTCTCTTGATATATGACTCGATTACCTCGCGCCTTGCTCCTGGCCTTGCACCTGAAATGGCATCTCCTACCATTACAAGAGGCGATATTATCGATGTCATCTCGATTTCCTCGTGGTGAGAACCTATGGCATTGCATACATCAGGCTTCTCCTTGTATTTCTCAGCCAGCTTCATTCCGAGGATAGCATGTGGAAGTTCAGGGTCCTCGTCAGAGACTTTTCCGATATCGTGGAGAAGTCCGGCCCTTTGGGCAACCTTTGGATTAAGGCCAAGCTCAGATGCCATGGTCGCACAGATATTTGCAACTTCCCTTGCATGCTGGAGCAGGTTCTGGCCATATGACGAACGGTATTTCATCCTTCCGATAAGTTTCACAAGCTCGATGTGCATTCCATGGATTCCGAGGTCAATGCATGTCCTCTTTCCAGTCTCCATGATTTCGTCTTCAAGCTGCTTCTGTACCTTTGCCACAACCTCCTCGATACGTGCCGGGTGGATGCGGCCGTCAACTACAAGCTGGTGAAGCGCAAGCCTTGCAACTTCCCTGCGGACAGGGTCGAATGCGGACAGCAGGATAGCATCCGGTGTGTCATCAACCACGATTTCCACTCCGGTTGCAGCTTCAAGTGCCCTGATGTTGCGTCCTTCACGTCCGATGATCCTTCCCTTGATTTCATCGTTCTCGATATTGAAGACTGTGACTGCGTTCTCGATGGCTGTTTCTGAGGCAGTTCTCTGTATTGTGTTGATTACAATCCTCTTAGCTTCCTTGCTGGCGTTCAGCCTGGCTTCGTCCATCACATCATTTATATATGACTGTGCCTGTGTCCTGGCCTCTGCCTTCATGTTTTCCATCAGCTGGTTCTTTGCCTCCGCTGCAGTAAGGCCCGCTATGCTTTCAATCTGCTTGATTGCTTCTGCACGCAGCCTGTCATATTCATCAGATTTCTTTGCAACCATTTCAACCTGGCTCTTCAGGTTCTCTCGGATAGCTTCTGCCTCTTTCTGTTTCCGGCCAAGTTCAGAATTCTGCTGGTTCAGATTGTTCTCCTTCTGCCTGATACGGTTTTCTGCATCCTTCAGCTGGCTGTTCTTCTCATTGATGTACTGCTCATGTTCGCTCTTGAGCTGGAGAAATTTCTCCTTTGCCTGGAATATCTTTTCCTGCTTGATGTTCTCGGCTTCAAGCCTGGCCTTCTCTATTATCTCGTCCTTCTTGCCGTTGAGCAGTAGCCTGCGGACCACAATATAGGTCCCCAGTGCTATCATTGCACCGGCGAGTGCCGCTAATACATAATACAAAATCGTCATACTAAATAGTTTATATAATTGTTAATAATTCACATACAAATAAAACAGGTCAGCTTCCAGAGGAAGCTGACCGTAGGTTGTTATAAAAAAGCCGTTAGCCTGATTGACAGAAAATCTTATATAAATAAGATTTGAGCTCCGAAAATATGTTCAGACATCCTCCGTCCCGCAAACGGAATCCCCAATAGGGTAACATAGGCCCGTCTTCCCAATTCGAGTTACTCGGTTACTTAAGTAGTGTTGATTTCAGCAAATTAAGTAACTAACGGCTCATTTATCAATATTTTCAAGATAACCTTCAATCTCGTTGTTCAACTGTATGCTCTCTTTTTCAAGGCTTTCTATCTTTTTCTGCATACCTACATTGCCGATTCCCAGGTTAAGGGCGACAAATGAGAGTATTTCAGCCATATCCTTGTCCGGGTACTTCTCCAGGTAGGCGGCAATCATATTGTTGATGCTTCCTGCTGCTTTCCTTATTGCTTCCTCCCTGCCAGGCGTCTCCGCTTTCAAGGTGTACTCGCGGTCGGCAATCTTGATTGTAATCTTCTGCTCCATACCTATGCCTCCAAGAGTGAGATGCACTTGTCAATCTCCTTTATCATCCTGTCAATCTTCACCTTTGCCTCGTTCCCGCTTCCTGCATCCCCAAGGAACGCACCCTTCAATTTTAGGTTATCTATCTGGTTTTCCAACTCTGATATCTGCTTCCTGTAGCCTTCTACCTGATTCCTGTACTGCCCGATTTCTGTCTTGAGGGAAATATTCTCCACCTTGACGGATTCATACGCCGCAATAAGTTTCTCAATGTTGTCCCTTATATTTTCAAGCATAATAAAATCAAATTTGAGACTACAGATGCAAAGATAACTATTTTCCGGCAATTTCCAAAACAGAGTTCATGCCCTCAGATATCGCTGCCTTGTTCAATGCAATCAGGTCGCTATAGCGTGCAGGTATGCATTTGCCTAAGCCTTTCTCCACATTGTCCATTTTCACAACCGGCTTCAATTTCAGGAAGCCGCCAAGCACTGCCATATTGTACACCTTTGAGTTTCCAACCTTTGCTGCCACCTCAATAGCCGGAATCTGTGCTACCCTTATGTCCTTGCGCTCTGGATGGCGTGTAATTCCACTCGGATCATAAAGCAAAAGTCCTCCAGGCTTTACCGCACTCTCAAACTTGTCCATTGACTGCTGATTCAATATTATAGCAGTATCATATCTTGTCAATATAGGTGAACCTATCTTCTTGTCACTCAATATCACACATACATTTGCTGTACCTCCCCTCATCTCCGGTCCATACGACGGCATCCATGTTACCTCCATATCCTGCATTATTCCGGAATAGGCCAGGATCTTGCCCATTGAGAGGACGCCTTGGCCGCCGAAGCCTGCTATTATGATTTCTTCTTTCATATCTTTTTCGTTTCTTTTTTGTAATAATTGCGTCAGGCTTCGCATCCTCATATCCTCATTTACATGAGTAAACTCCGGTATTCGTCGCTTGCCTTCCTTGTTCTTCCTGAAAAATAAACTTCAAATTACACGGTGTAATTTATCGTTACGCTTGTTTCTTCGGTCCTCACAACCGTAAGGTTGCTCCGGTCCTCTCAACTTCGCAAGCCTCAAAATTCCTGTTTATTTTGAAATTTGTGTTGGCTTGACTGTTGTGGTAATATCGTCAGGCTCCGCATCCTCATATCCTCATTTACGTGAGTAAACTCCGGTATCCGTCGCTTGCCTTCCTTGTTCTTCCTGAAAAATAAACTTCAAATTACACGGTGTAATTTTCCCCTTATTTAAGGATGTCCTTGATGTCTCCGACAGGGTATTTCGCGAACATGTTCTCGACCATCCACTTGTTGGCGTCCACAGGACTCATCTTCCAGCCTGAGTTGCATGTGGATACAATCTCCACAAATGACAGCCCGACTCCCTTTGCGCTGTACTCGAAAGCCTTCCGTATCGCAGCCTTTGCCTTGCGCGCTGCACCTGCAGTATGGACAGACTGCCTTGTTATGTAGGCCGTCCCGTCAAGCTGTGCGACCATGTCTGCTATCACAAGCGGGAAGCCGTTGAGCTTAGGGTCACGTCCGTATGGGGTAGTGGCAGTCTTCATCCCGATAAGCGTTGTCGGGGCCATCTGGCCTCCGGTCATTCCGTAGATACCGTTGTTTATGAATATGACGACGATATTTTCGCCCCTGCTGCATGCATGTATGATTTCCGCGGTACCGATTGATGCAAGGTCACCGTCTCCCTGATAGGTAAACACATATTTGTCAGGACAGAGTCTCTTTGTCGCAGTGGCCAGTGCCGGAGCACGTCCATGTGCTGCCTCCTGCCAGTCGATGTCAAGGTAGTTATATGCGAAAACAGAGCATCCGACAGGGCTGACGCCTATGGTCCTGTCCTGTATGCCCATTTCGTCAATGACTTCAGCAAGCAATTTGTGCACGGTCCCGTGTGAGCAACCGGGGCAATAGTGCATCACGTTGTCAGTCAGGAGTGCAGGCCTCCTGTAGACTATGTTCTCAGGTTTTTTGATATCTTCTATGTTCATGGCTATTTCAGATTATTGAATGTAAGGAACTGCTCCACGATTTCATCAGGGGAATAGATGTTTCCTCCCTGCCTTCCGTAGAATCCTACCGGGCACCTGCCCTCGACAGCGAGACGTACATCGTCTACCATCTGGCCAAGATTCAGTTCTATGCTCATCATGCTCTTGACCTGGGCTGAAAGCCGTGCTATCTCCTTGTAAGGGAAAGGATAGAGTGTGATGGGGCGGAGGAGTCCCGCCTTTATGCCTCTTTCGCGCAATTCATCCACAACGGCCTCACATATCCTTGAAGAGCATCCGAATGCAACGAAAAGATATTCTGCATCATCAGCCATATACTCGCTGAACTTTACTTCGTTTTCCTCTATTTCACTGTATTTGAGCCTGAGCTTGCGGTTGAACGCCTCCTGTATGTCAGCCTCAAGGGAAAGTGAGGTGATGATGTTCCTTTCCCGTGATGACGGCTTTCCGGTTGTCGCCCATGGCGCAGCCTTCAGTATCTCCTCTTCCGTCATGCGCGGCTTTGCCGGGTGAAGCTCCACCTTCTCCATCATCTGGCCGATGATTCCGTCTGCAAGGATGATTACCGGATTCCTGTACTTGAATGCAAGCTCGAATCCCCAGTCGACAAAGTCATACATGTCCTGTGCCGAGGCCGGTGCTATCACGATATTGTGGAAGTCACCGTGTCCGCTTCCCTTTGTGATCTGGTTGTAGTCGCTCTGGCTTGGCTGGATAGTACCGAGTCCAGGGCCTCCACGCATTACATCGACCACCACGCAAGGCAGCTCTGCTCCTGCAATGTAGCTGAGCCCTTCGCACATGAGGCTGATCCCGGGGCTGCTGGATGATGTCATCACCTTCTTGCCACAGCTTGCACCGCCATATACCATATTTATTGATGAAGTCTCGCTTTCTGCCTGCAGGACGACCATTCCTGTCGTCTCCCATGGCTTTTCCTTCATCAGGGTTTCCATAACTTCGGACTGCGGGGTAATCGGATATCCGAAATACCCGTCTACACCGTTGCGTATTGCCGATATGGCAATCGCTTCGTTTCCTTTCATCAAAATCTTTTCTGCCATATCTCTACTGGATTTTAACTCTATATACGGTTATTACCGAATCGGGGCATACGATTCCGCATGCACCGCAGCCTACGCATGCGTCTCCGGCCATTTCTGCATAATGGTAGCCTTTGCTGTTTACCATTTTAGAAAGCCGGATGCTGTCTGTTGGACAGTTTTCGACACATACGGAACAGCCTTTGCACATATTTGTGTCAACTTCAATTGCTCCTTTGAATGCCATAAGCTTTATTTTAGTGTTGTGTTAAACAAAATTCTCTCAAATGTAAGCAAAAAGAGGATTAATTGAAAATATTATTTGTGAATATTTTTAGCTATATTTGAAAAATTTATGTCTAAAGAAATGGGAACTATAATATTAAAGAATATTCAACTGGACGGGCAAAACGTTGATATTCATATATCAGGCAGCCATATCTGCAGGATTGTGCAGCCTGAAGGAAGGATAGCTCCGGCAGAATATCCGGCAGCATCCGGAGTAAAGGTCGTGGACTGCACAGGGAAGGTTGCGGTACCAGGCTTCGTCAATATGCACACGCATGCCGCAATGTCGCTTATGAAAGGGGTGGGTGAGGACATCTTTTTCTCGGAATGGATAGACCGGATATGGGATGTCGAATCCAGGATAGACAGCGAATATGTCTACTGGGCCACGAAGGTGGCATGCATCGAGATGCTCAGGACAGGCACGACCACATTCAATGACCATTACTGGTATCCTCAGGCAGGGCTGCAGGCAGCTGTGGAGATGGGGATGAGGCCTGTTGTCTCGTATGTCGCGTGCGACAGGAACGACCCGGATACGGCCGGGAGGGAGAAGGAACAGATACAGAAGATCTACGAGGAGTCGCTCAAATGGCCGGGCAGTGCATCGTTTGCAGCCGCTTTCCATGCCATCTATTCTGTAACGGAGGAGATGATTGTCTGGATACATGAATTTGCAGTGAAGCACGGGCTCAAGGTGCATTTCCACCTTTCGGAGACTGAGCCGGAGGTAAAGGAGTCGATGCGCAGGCACGGACTTTCCCCGGTCCAGTATCTTGACCGGCTCGGAGTCCTGGACAGCAATTCAATAGCTGCACATACGCTGTGGATTTCCGATGAAGACATAGAGATACTCGGAAAGCGCGGTGTGAACTGTGTCCACAATATAAACTCCAACCTTAAGCTTGCTTCCGGATACCGTTTCCGGTATAGCGAGCTGAGGGATGCCGGAGCGAATGTATGCATCGGTACAGACGGCTGCGCCTCATCCAACAACCTTGACATGCTGGAGGCGATGAAGACTTCTGCAATAGTACAGAAGGCGTGGAGGAGAGACCCGTCGGCGATGCCTCTCAATGAACTTATGGACATGGCGACCGTAAACGGTGCAAAGGCCCTCGGGCTTGATGTCGGGCGTATTGCGGAAGGCTCATTGGCTGATATCCTGATTGTGGACACGGACAGCGCATTCTTCATGTCCCCAAGCCCGTTCCTCGCGAATTTTGTCTATTCGGCCCACAGTGACAGCATAGACTCTGTAATATGCAATGGACGCTTTGTCATGCGGAACAAGGTGATAGAAGGTGAAAAGGAAATACTTTCCGAGACACGCAAGGTGTTCGGGAAACTCAGATAATGCTATAAAAACAAGGTTATGGATCCAAGAACAGAAAAAATCAATATTGCTGCACAATATGTTGCAGAAAGATTCGGCGGACGCAGGCCGCTTGCTGGGATTGTGCTTGGCAGCGGACTGGGAAAGCTCGCAGACAAGATCAGCAATCCTGTCGTGATACCTTACAGGGATATACCCGGATTCCCGGTCTCCACTGCAGTAGGGCATAAGGGAAACTTCATCGGAGGTGAGCTTGGAGGCAAGTTCGTTGTTGCCATGCAGGGGAGGTTCCATTATTATGAAGGCTATCCGATGGAGCTTGTGACATTGCCGATAAGGGTCATGAAGGTGCTCGGAATCAGCTATCTGTTTGTATCGAATGCTGCTGGTGGAGTGAACTTTGACTATAAGGTCGGGGATATGATGATAATCAGAGACCATATCAACCATCTTCCAAATCCTCTGATTGGCAAGAATATGGATGATTTTGGACCGAGGTTCCCGGATATGACAAGGCCATACGACAAGGAACTTATTGCAATGGCAGAGAAAATCGCCGGGGATATGGGCATTGAACTGAAGAAAGGAGTGTATTTTGCCGGAACCGGACCTTCATACGAGACCCCTGCTGAATACAGGTATTTCAGGCTTATCGGTGCAGATGCGGTCGGGATGTCTACAATCCCGGAGGTGATAGTGGCGCGCCACAGCTCGATCCCTGTGTTCGGAATGTCTGTCATAACCAATGAGGCGCATGATGACTATGCAGAGGACTATGTGAATGACGGTGACGATGTCGTTGCTGCCGCAGATGCTGCTGCCGACAGGATGACCACATTGTTTACGCGCATGATTTCATCGCTTTAGAAATATAATTCCTGATAATTGGCTGTCCGATAAGCCATCGGAATAGAAAGTCGCCCCTGCCGGAATTGAACTCTGAACTCAGGCAGGGGCGAAAAATTTATGGCAGGACTTGCAATAGAGGCTCTCCCTTTATGCTTCAACTGCTTTACTCGCTGGCTACTAGAGCCATCCTGAGGATTTTGCATCAGAAGGCATCCTCCAGTCCCCGCGCGGGGAAAGTGTGACGCTTCCGACTTTAGGGCCGTCAGGCAGGCAGCTGCGCTTGAACTGCTGGCTGAAGAATCTCCGGATGAATGTCCTGAGCCATTTCTCCACAGTGGCCTCATCATATATGCATTCATCCTCTGCAGCCTTTTGGCAGAAAGCCTTCTTTGCAAGGAAAAGTATCTTCTCCGGAGAATACCCGAAGCGGAAGAAATGGTAGAGGAAGAAATCGTGCAGCTCGTATGGTCCGACAAGATCTTCTGTAACCTGCTGTATGTTGCCATTCTCATCTGCAGGAAGCAGCTCCGGGCTTATCGGGGTATCTATAATGTCCAGAAGGATGGCCTTGACACTGCGTGCCGCTGCGGTTCCATGCACTTTCCCTTCCTGTGGCTCATTCCTGTCAAACCTGTTGTCCGCTGCCCATTGTACAAGGTGCCTTACCAATGTCTTCGGCACACTTGCGTTGACGGCATACATTGACATGTGGTCTCCATTGTATGTCGCCCAGCCGAGTGCAAGCTCGGAGAGGTCTCCTGTCCCGACAACGATTCCTCCAGCCTGGTTAGCCACATCCATCAGGATCTGTGTCCTCTCCCTTGCCTGTGAATTCTCGTATGTCACATCATGTATCTCCCTGTCATGGCATATGTCCTTGAAATGCTGGTCGCATGCTGCTGTTATTGAGATCTTCCTCGAGGTTATCCCGAGCATGTCCATAAGATCTTCCGCGTTGCTTCTTGTGCGGTCCGTAGTGCCGTATCCTGGCATTGTGATCCCGATTATCCTTTTGCGTGACCATCCGAGCCTGTCAAATGCCAGGACGGTGACAAGAAGTGCAAGTGTGCTGTCAAGTCCTCCTGATATGCCGATTACCGCGCTTCTGCAGTTGATATGTGCAAGCCTTGATGCAAGGCCGGTGACCTGTATCGATATTATCTCGCTGCATCTTTCCAATGTCTTCTCACCTCCTGGTACAAACGGATGCCTTGGCACATGTCTCAGAAGCCTTTCGTAGAAATCTGTGGCGGCTCCTGGGGAGACATATGTATTCCTATATATATTAAGGTATCCGGAGTGCCCGTCCGGTGTGACTGTACTGAAAGTGCTTGACTTGCGTCTCAGGGAGGAGAGCTTCCCACAGTCTATGTCAGTCGTTATCATTGACTCTTCCATGAGGAACCTTTCGTTCTCGCACATGATTGCACCGTTTTCGCAAATCATCGATGAACCGGCGTATACAAGGTCCTGTGTCGATTCCCCATATCCGGCAGAACAGTAGATATAGCCTGAAATTGTCCTTGCGGACTGCTGGCAGACAAGTTGCCTGCGGTATGCATGCTTACCGAGTACTTCATTGCTTGCTGACAGGTTTACAATCAGCTGTGCTCCGGAAAGGCAATGGTATGAAGATGGCGGGACTGGGGTCCACAGGTCTTCGCATATCTCTATCCCGAACCGTATCCCTCCTATGCTGAAAGTCTGGTTGGGGGTTATCGGGCAGCCGTATTCCGGATGCACTGCATAGCTGCCGCCGAGGAAATCCTTCCCCGATGCAAACCAGCGTGATTCATAGAATTCGTTGTAGGAAGGAAGCCATATCTTGGGTACGATCCCGGCTATCTTTCCGTTGCTTGCCACTATGGCGCAATTGTAGAGCCTGTCATTGAACTCTACCGGAGCACCGATTACCGCAGTGATGGATTTGCCTTCTGTGTGCCTGGCAATTGCCAGGATAGCTTCCTTGGCCCCGCTGAGCAATGTGCAGTTGCCGAAAAGGTCGCCGCAGGTATATCCTGTGACGCAAAGTTCCGGGAATGCGATGAGTGATACCTCGTCCTCTTCCGCCTTGTCTATAAGCCTGCAGACAGATTCTGCATTTGCCCTTGTGTCGGCAAGCCTTACAGCAGGCATTGCCGCAGATACCCTGATAAATCCGTAGTTTTCTGTCATATTCACAATGTAATAAGTGACCGGTAAATAAACAGTCCTGTGGACTTTTCCCGGTGAACTTGCGTGCCGGAACAGCAAGGCTTTGGCCACCCGGAACTGGTGGGGCAGGTTTTTCGGAGAAAAACGATAGAGGGTGACTAAAAGTTTACTTTTGGGTCACCCTCTCTATTGCTGTTCATGAAAGCCAAGTCCTTTCGTTTCGGTCCAAGAGCCTGTCATCTATGGACTTTGGCCATTTTCATTTGACTTGCATATATTATGCTGTGTGCGGATTACAGCTCTTCAAAATTTACATCTGAAAATGATTCTCCGTTCTGTCCCTCAGTCTTGAGACAGTTGGTCTTTATATAGTCTATGACCTCCTGGAGACCGTCAGTGAACTTCTCGAAGTCTTCCTTGTAGAGGAAAATCTTATGCTTGTCGTAGGCGAAATGCCCTGCCTGGTCAATCTTGCGCTTGCTTTCTGTTATTGTCAGATAATAGTCGTTCCCTTTTGTCGCCTTCACATCGAAGAAGTAGGTGCGCTTGCCTGCCCTTACCGGTTTGGAGAAGACATCCTCCCCCGAGCGCTCCTGTGCATTTGCACCATCGTAATCCTCACTGTACATTTTCTTAAATTTTAAAGTAAATCTTCGCAAAATTAAGGATTTTTCTGAAATTGCATATATCTTTGCATGAAATTTTTTGAAAAATATGCTAAATCGTAGAATTTTAAGGATAAAGGCGTTCAAGGTACTGTATAGTAGTGTCTTAGCCGGAGACGTGTCTTTGGCTACCGCAGAATCGCGCCTGGACCTCTCCTGTGAGGCTACAAGGGACTTGTATGTCTTTATGCTCGGGATTGTTTCACCGTTGACAAGGACAGCAAGGGAAAGGATAGAGACCGCAAGGTGCAAGTTCAATCCGACAGAGGAGGAGAAGAACCCCAACATGAAGTTTGCAGAGAATGCGCTTGCCGGTCTTCTGGACAATGACCCTGATTTCAGGAAGGCATTCGAAAAGAGGAAATTCTCATGGGAGCAGTATGACCTTCTGCTGAAGAAGACGTATGCCTCCATCTTGACCAAGGACTATTTCAAGTCCTATATGGAGTCGGGGAAATCCTCCCTCCAGGAGGACTGCAGGCTCTTCGTAAGGATCTTTGAGGAAGAGTTCGTGGAGAGTGTGGAGCTGGAGCATATACTGGAGGACATGTCCATCTACTGGAACGATGACCTTGCATATGCGTTGACATATTGCTGCAGGAGCCTTGACTCTATCGCCAGGACAGGACGCTGGACAATGCCGCCGCTCTATCAGAGCGACATGAAGAGGGACGTCCCGGGGGTGGAAAGTGACAAGATGTTTGTGCACAAGCTGCTGCAGAATGCATTCGGAGGATATGGGAAATATCTTTCGATGGTCTCTGACGCAGTCTCCAACTGGGACCAGGAAAGGATTGTGTCTACAGATATGGCGATTATCGTGTGCGGTCTTGCTGAAGCGGAGAATTTCCCTGCAATACCGGTGAAGGTGACTATAAATGAATATGTGGAGATCTCGAAGTACTACGGTACGCCTAAAAGCCGTATCTTTGTAAACGGGCTTCTTGACAGGATCATACAGAAACTTGTCAATGAGGGCAAGATAAACAAGAGATAACATTTAACTTGAACAAATTTTTTTAGCAATGAAGCTTATTGTTTTTTTACAGACAGCTGATGCTGTCCAGAATCCTGTGAGCAGCTGGCCAACGTGGGGGATGCTCATCCTTATCTTTGTAGTGATGTGGTTTTTCATGATCCGTCCGCAGCGCAAGCAGCAGAAGGAGCTGCAGAAATTCCGTGACGGCCTTAAGAAAGGCGACAAGATAGTCACAATAGGGGGCATCTACGGAACAATCAGTGAGGTGAAGGAGAAGACTCTGATTATCGAGGTTGACAACAACGTCAAGATCAAGGTTGACAAGAACTCTGTTGTCAAGGATTTCTCCGAGGCTCAGCAGCAGTAGCAGCGGCATATATCTGAAAGTGGATGAAGACATTTTTTCAGAAATTGCTGAATACATTGAATATCAACGGGAGGGAGCTGCCGGTTTTTCTGCTTTCCCTCCTGTTGGCTTTCAGTATATGGCTTATCCATAATCTGTCACTGAGATACAATGACTTTATAAAGGTATCGATTGTAGCAAGGTGCAATATAGAGGGACATTCGGCCCTCTCCTCCAACAGGTGCGATGTCGTGGTCCGTGGAAGGACTACAGGCTTCAATATAATGAAATTCAAGACAGCCGGAAAGAATTCATACGTGGAGGTGCCGTTTTCACGCATGCACCAGAAGGACGCAGAGGTCTTCTACGTCACGCCGGCTGAACTTCAGGAATATACCCCGATGATTTTCGGAGAGGATGTCAATCTTGAATACTACCTTACGGACACGCTCTTCTTCCGTTTCCCTTTCGAGACCTTTAAGAGGGTCCCTGTCAGGCTTGTGCATGATTTTGAGTTTGATTCCCAATATACATTGATTGGTTCTCTGGAAGTTGAGCCTGACAGCATTACAATATATGGAGAACCGTACAGGCTTGAGAAAATCGAATATGCCTATACTGAGCCTGTAAAGCTTTCCGGACTGAACGCCGATGTGCATAGTGTAGCGAAACTCGAGAGGATAAGGGATATCAGGTTTTCAGTGGAGTCCGTGAAGTATTCAATTGATGTCGTAAGGTATGTGGAGATTACTGATATTGTAAATATATCAGTGAGGAATGTGCCGGCAGGCAGGGAAATGACAGTCTATCCTTCATCGGCCAAGGTGACATACCATTGTGTATTCCCTTACAGGGAGAACCTTGTGCATGATATTGACTTTTATGTGGATTACAATGACTTCATCAGTTCACGCAGCGGCAAATGCCTTGTACAGGCAGGCAGCCTTCCGCAGGGAATAATCTCGTATATGCTTGACCCCCAGGTCGTGGATTGTGTAATAGGGGACAGGTGATGACAGGTACTCTCGTCATAACAGGAGGCATAGGGAGCGGCAAGTCACTTGTCTGCTCTTTTCTTTCTGAGCTGGGGATGCCGATATATGACTCGGATTCAAGGACAAGGCAGCTGTATGAACGCGACCGTTCCCTGCTTGACAGGATTGAGAGGGAAATTGGAGTTATGGTGAGAACTCCGGATGGACGGCTTGACAGGAGGCTTCTTGCAAATGCTGTATTTTCAGACCAGTCAAATCTTTCCAAGCTTGAATCGATAGTGCATCCTGCGGTCCTTGATGATTTCATGTCATGGAGGGACCGCCAGCTTCCTGCTCCTGGGCAGAATTTCATTGTTGTAGGGTTTGAGTCGGCGATTATCCTGGAAAAGCCGCTGTTCCGCGGGATTGCGGACTGGACCCTTCTTGTGGATGCCCCGGTGGAACTGCGCCTGGCAAGGGCTTCTGCCCGTGACGGTGTCCCGAAGGAAGCGGTACTCGCGAGAATGGAGAGACAGAAACTCCTGAATGACATCTCTGAGCATAAGACAGTGCCTCCGGTTGACTATGTGATTGTCAATGACGGTGATGAGACGGAATTGCGTGAAAAGGTGCGTTGCCTGTATGAAAATATCACAGGAATCCTATAGGGCCTATATCCGTAATCCGGTGAACTGCCCGCCCTGCCGGCTGGTCTCAGAACAGTCCGTACAGCTGGGCGTCTATCTTGTCTGTAATCAGGGAAAAATCCTCAGGCCTGTTCTGGAAGTCGAGGTTGTCTGATTCAATTGTGAGCACTTTCCCAGGATATTCGCTGATCCATTGCTCATAGCGTTCATTCAGGCCCGTGAGATATTCTATGCTGATTCCTTTCTCATATTCCCTGCCGCGTTTGGCAATCTGGCTGACAAGATGGGGAATGGATGATTTCAGGTATATCAGCAGGTCCGGTGCCTTGACAAGAGACATCATCAGGCGGAACAGGTCCATATAGGTGTTGAAGTCGCGCTCGGAAAGGTTGCCCATTGCCTTGTTGTTTGCCACGAAAATATACACGCCTTCGAAGAGGGTCCTGTCCTGTACGATAACATCATTGGAACTTGCAATCTCAAGTACGTCCTTGAACCTCTGTGTCAGGAAGTATGTCTCGAGGTTGAACGACCATCTCTGGATATCCTGGTAATAGTCCTCCAGATACGGATTGAATGTCACGGCCTCGAATTTCGGTGTCCATCCGTAATGCTCTGCAAGCATCCTTGTAAGTGTCGTCTTTCCGCATCCAATATTTCCTGCTATACCTATATGCATTGTGTAAAGTTTAATCGGGTTAAAGTCAGTCCTGCTGTCCTGCGGTAGCGCGGTTTTGCAGCGGATAGCCTTAATCTCGCGTTTCCTGACAGGATTTCCTCGCAAATTTACAGACTTTTCTTCATTTTTATTTCTATCTTTGCGCAGTTTGTGAAAAAGTTTCGCATTTGCGGGGCGGTTATTTATAAATTAAAGATAAAAAATGAAAACTGATCTTACAAAAATTCTTACTATTTCAGGACAGGGCGGATTGTTCCTGTATATTGCACAGGCAAGGAACGGTGCAGTTGTGGAGTCACTTGCAGACAAGAAGAGAAGTTCAGTCGGCCTGAGCAGCAAGATTACTGCCCTTGAGGACATCTCCATATACACAGAGGATGAGGAAGTAAAGCTGAAGGATGTCTTCCTCAAGATGAAGGAAGTGCTCGGAGATGCGGATGCTCCTGCGTCAAAGGCAAGTTCAGACGAACTGAAGTCTCTCTTTGAGAAGGCTCTTCCTGACTATGACCGTGACCGTTTCTATGTTTCGCACATGAAGAAGGTTGTGGACTGGTACAACTGCCTGAAGAAATATGCTTCATTCGACTTTACTGATCCTGAGGCAGGGCAGGCAGCTGAAGAGGACACTGCAGAGTAGCCTGTGCCTGGCTTAAAAATCCAGGCAAGAGGTGTCTTTGGTTTAACGTAAAAGGCAGGGGGTGAGCAAAAGTACATTTTGGGAGCCCTCTTTTAATTATATTAGAAGGCAGGGATATGAAGAAATTGCAGGCAATAACAATGGGATGCTCCAAGAACCGCGTGGATACGGAGCATATACTTGCCCAGCTTGAAGGGCAGTATGAGATTGTGCCGGAAGACGAGGCGGTGGACTTTGTTGATTGCCGTCTTGTCAATACCTGTGGCTTTATAGGAGACGCAAAGGAAGAGTCCATCAATATGATTCTGGAGTCTGTCCGGGAGAAGGATGAAGGGCACATAGGCAAGCTATATGTCTTCGGCTGCCTTTCGCAGAGGTATGCTTCGGAGATGCCGGGGCTGATTCCAGAGGTGGACGGCTGGTTCGGGGCAATAGATTTCGCTCCGCTGCTCCATGAACTTGGTGTTGAGGGCGATGGGCAGCCTGGACGTCTGCTTACGACCCCGGGGCATTATGCATTCCTGAAGATATCCGAGGGGTGTGACCGCAGATGCTCGTATTGTGCCATACCGTTCATACGTGGCAGGCATCGTTCTGTGCCTATGGAGAAACTTGTCGAAGAGGCGTCTGCACTTGCATCAGATGGAGTGAAGGAGCTGATTGTCATTGCCCAGGACACTACATATTACGGGCTGGACCTTTACCGCAGGCGTGCATTGGGCGAGCTCCTGCAGAGACTTTCGGAAATAGACGGGATAGAATGGATACGTATCCATTATTCATATCCTGCCGATTTTCCTGATGATGTCCTTGAGCAGATGGCGGAGAATCCGAAGGTGTGCCGCTATATGGATATCCCTTTGCAGCATATAGCCGACAAGGTTCTGGACAATATGCACAGGAATGTTGACGGGGCATGGACGCGCGCTCTTATTGCGAAGATGAGGGAAAGGGTTCCAGGGCTTGTCCTCAGGACTACCATGATTGTCGGACATCCGGGAGAGGGAAAGGCTGAATTCCAGGAACTGCTTGACTTTGTGCGTGAAGCGCGTTTTGAGCGTCTTGGCGCATTTACCTATTCAGAGGAGGAGGGAACGTATGGGGCAGAGCATTTCAGGGACAGCATTTCCGCAAAGGTAAAGCAGGCGCGCCTGGAACAGCTTATGGAACTGCAGAAAGGTATTTCGATGGAGTTCAACAGGTCGCGTACCGGGGAGGAAATCCGTGTCATCGTGGATGACTATTCCGAAGGCGTGCTTGTCTGCAGGAGTGAGTTTGAAAGCCCTGAGGTGGATGGCGAGATTCTTGTAAAATACGATGCTGCCCAGGCAGAAAATGTTGATCCGTATTCGCTTGTCGGTGAATTTATCACTGTAATGGTAACCGGTGCGGATGAATATGACCTGATTGCAGAGATTGTATCAATATAAAGAAGCTATATATTATGGTAAAGAAGTCTATATTCGGGATACTGCTGCCTGCCATGGCAGCAGCTGTCTCATGTTCGCCCTCCACGTTCAATCTTGGCCTGGAGATGCGTTCTCCGTCAACGTCAGGCCTTTCGCTTGGAAACAAGGACCTGTCCGTTGTATATCTTGACAATGGCAGGCAGGCAGACTCCATTTTCCTTGCAAATGTCTCAGAAGGATTTGCACAGAGCCTGGAGAAGGATTATTTCGGAGGAAATGAAGTCATTGGCATATACAGGGTAGACAAAGTGCAGGACGAGGACTATCTTTCCAGGGATGCTATGGTACGTATGCTTGTTGAGACAGGCAGCGATGTCACGTTCCTCTTTGACCTGGTTTCGATGGGGGAGCCTTCATTCTCCATTCCGGAAAAGGTTGCAGCACCTGTTTCTGCCGACAGTGCATATTTTGTCGAGGCTTCTATACCATTTGCTATAAAACTGTACACGTACGATGCCATGAATGCCCAGGATACAGTGCTGGTGTTCAATGGCAAAAGTACAGCAAAGGCACCTGTCTATACAGGCGGGGCAGAATCTCGCGCTGTGCTTGCGCAGAAGGCACTGAAGAGCCTGGACGAGCCGGGATATACCACAGGACGGCAGTGCTCAAACATATTCCTCTCACAATGGGAGAAGGCTAACTTTACCATGTACTATTATGGCAGCGAGGACTGGTATACAGCCTCCCAGGCAGCATATGACTACAATTGGAAGAAGGCGATGGATATATGGATTTCAATGCTTGATACAAAGAATCTGCAGAAACGTTCATGCCTTGAATACAATATTGCAGCAGTCAACTATATCCTCGGTCAGAAATCACTTGCCTCTCAGTGGCTTGACCGCTCTGATGCAGATTTCCGTCTTCCTGAGTCCGGAAAGCTCCGGGCTAAAATCAATAGGATGCAGAAATAGCCAGGTCTGCCCAACAAGTCCCGCTTTAGCATTTTTACATACATCACTCAAACTGCACCTCGCTCTAACTCTTTGAGGTGCAGTCTACTATGGCAGATGTGTTTTCTGATTTAAGGAGCTTGTGGGACAATCCTCTTTTCTGAAATTATTTTCCGGAATCATTGTTTTTCCTTCTCTCGTCAATCTTCTGCTGTCTTTTTTGTCTGCGTTCCTTGAAGAATTCACCAAGGCTGGGATGTGTCTCGGCAAAAAGAGGGAAGCGTGTCTTGATCTTCTCTATCTTCTGTTTCAGGAACGAGTCTATGTGCCTTGCACGTTTGTCCTCATACATCTCGTCGAGGGTTACCAGTATTCCGGTCTCCTCGACATCGCTGAATTCATCGTTTATCGCCGTACCGAACATCTTCATTGTAGGGGAGAGGTTCATGTATGAATTCACCAGCGGAGGGATATTGTGTCCGAGTTTCCTGACTTCAGCGTTGAGTATCTTGTAGTCTTTCCTGAAATCATCCTCGTTAAGCACCTTTGACATTTCCAGCCTGTCGTTCTCAAGTGCAAGAGGCTTGTATGGAGTCACAAGATTATCCTTGTCGCCGAAGTGCTTGTCAAGGAAATGCAGGATGAGGTCGCGCCCGTATCTGTCGTAGGACGGATACATGGTCATTTTCCCGAAGAAATGTTTCATCCCGGGCTTGCTGAACATCACAGCTGCAAGTCCGTCCCAGAGATTGTCAAGGGCGAACAGTGCCTTTGCACCTGCCTTTGAACTCTGGTACTCAGGAGCAACAAATGAACGTCCAAGCTCAATTGTATATGGAAGATAGTCCTGGATGAACTTGTCTGAGAAATGGAACATGTGCGATGTCGCAAGGATTGGCTGCCTTTTGCCGTCAAGCTTTACATCAGAGCCGAGGATATACCTGTAGCCGCCAAGGATTGCCTCTGCGTCCGGGTCCCATACAATCAGCTGCCTGTATGGATTTTCCATGGTGTCAAATATGTCCAGGTCCATTGATAGGCCTGAACCTCCGCCTGATGAACGGAATGCTTCTTCCCTCAGACGGCCGATTTCTCGTACAATCTGCGGAGAGTCCTGCCATGTGACGACATATATCTCGTTGTTTCCCTTGTTTGTGTCCCTTAATTTCTTATCTGCTGTAAGCTCTGCCTTGATCAGAGCCTTGTCTATAGGTTCAATGATTGTTTCCATAAAGATTTTAAACTGAAAGTTCGTAGACTTTTTTCCTTACTTCCTGCGCCCATTGCAATGAGGTCATCGCCGGAGTAAATGTCTGCCATGGAATCGGTTTCCCGATGATGACCCTGTATGTGCCGCCACGGCTCCTGTACATCTCACTCGGGAGGAGCAGCATTGCGAGATTGAATTTCATCCGCAGTATCTTGCACCAGCTGGCTACCCTGTAGAAGCGTTCGGAGTTGCGTCCGACAAAATGGATCGGAACTATGTCCCTTTTCGATTCTATGCTTTTTGTGATGAAAGCCTTTGTCCACGGTACATCCTGTATCTTCCCGTCAATTTTCCTTGAGCATATGCCTGCGGGGAACATTATCATCTGTTCATCTGACTTGAACGCTTCATCTATAAGCCTTGGGAGATTCCTTGACTGGCCGCCTATCTTGTTGATCGGTACACATAGCGGTGCAAGGCCCTTCAGGTTCATCAGCAAGTCGTTGACAAGATATTTTATTCTGCCGTTGTAATGTCTGCCGAGTACTTTGCCGAGGGTTACGCCGTCTATGGCACCAAGCGGGTGATTTGACACGAATGTATATCTGCGGCCTTCTTTCTGCAGGTTTTCCAGACCTTCAACCTGTATGTCTACATTGAGGTATTTCAGACAGTTGTCGCAGAACTCGACTCCTTCGTATCCCTTTCTGAGATATGTGTTGATGAAGTCAATATGTATCATCCTTTTCATGAGACTGACAACAAAGCCAGGGATAAATTTTGCTCTTTTCCCTGCCCTTGAACGGATTATCTTGTCGATGTCAATCTCCTGCGCGTTTGATTTTGACATTTTGTTTGGTTTTAGCGGTGACAAAGTTACACAAATATGTAATATTGTCAATATGTCGAATGCTTTATCTTTAGGGTGAACCGTATGTTGCCGTCTTGGCGCAGTATGCCATTAGTTTCGGTTCTATGCTGGATGCTCTTATTCCGTATTTTGTAGCCTGGATGGTTGTTCTCTTCATTTAATTGCCGTTCAGTAAGCACATCCTGCTGGTGTAACTGTGTGATATACAGAAGCTTTCTTTTTGATAGTGTGCGCCCTTATGCCAATTTTGGAGCCATGGAGCACGCAAATATGCATTCTAAGCTCTCTATTGGGTTTTTGTGTGCTTGCCCATTGGCAAACTGTAGGCTGTGCAAGGTTTTGCCTGCTTGTTCAGACAGGTATAAAAAATTCAGGCGGCCAGTTCTGCTGGTCGCCTGAATGTAGTGAAGGTGGGGCCGTAAGCCGGTTTCTGTTTTTAAATCTGCCATTTATCTTCGCAACCTACCCCCCGGCATTGGACGGGCCGCCCTCATCTGCCGGTATATTTGGTTTTGCAGGCCCCGGTTCCGTACCTCTGCACCGTCACCGGTACAGATTGTGGGCTCTTACCCCACATTTTCACCCTTGCCGGATTCCATTGGCATAAGCCTGTGGAACTTGTCCCGGCGGTTGTTTTCTGTTACGGTCTCCAAAAGATTGCTCCCTTCTGTGCTTTCCACAGCGGGGTGCCCTTGCCTGTCCGGACTTTCCTCTATTTTGCAATAAATAGCGGCAGATCGTCCCACCTTATATCCCCCTGCACCCCCAGGGGACTGCGGCATTCACTCTGTTCATGCCGGTGGCCTTTTCGGCTTTCCGACTTTTCCTTGAAAAGTCCCGCCCCGGCCACGGCGTCTGTTGACGCCTTCGGCACTTTGTGCCTTTATTTTAACCCCCGGAGCTTAGCTCCGACCCCTGT
>JAMPAT010000014.1:0-63936 GCA_023667095.1 Bacteroidales bacterium | reverse complement strand
CCTGTAGGGGTGGTGCGGCAATCGCTTTGCTCTTGCCGGTGGCCTTTTCGGCTTTTCCTCTTTTGCAAATGGGGTGGCAAAGATAGTGAAAAACATGATAGATTGTATATTTGAAGTGCTCAGGATTGCCGGAAAATTCAAATTATACATGTTTTTAATGCAATTGATAATATTTCATGAAAAAAAATTGTTGAACAGTAATACTTAATTGCTATTTTTACGTCTTGTTGATGTATATTGTATTTATTGATTATGGTAAACATGAAATTTTTGCTTGTGCCGGCTTTGGCATTGGCCATGAATGCATCTGCATTTGCATGGAATGCCCCTGAAACTGCATCCGATGGTGCGGATGATATAAAGAAGGAATTGCTGAAGGCCTTGTCTGCCGGACGGAAGTGCGAGACATCGCTTGGGTTACCGAGATATGAGATGCTTGACAGCTATTTCATTGATAAATATACTGGTGACGTCTATTATATCAATGTACAGATGTCCAAGGCCGAAAAGATACTGCTTGAAAGGGAGAGTACCGTGTCTGATGTTGTCGCTTCGGGTGAATGTGTCAATTATCAGTTGCTTGCAAATTATGGCAGTATTACCAATTATTATCTTTTGAACCTGAATTCAGGGGACCTGTGGAAGATCTGTTCTTCCTTTAATCCACGTAAGATCAAACTGCAATATGTGCAGCCTGTGTGGAATAGTGTATGTGCTTTGAGAAATTATTAATGTGATATTTTATGAAGAAAAAGATTCTTGTTTGTTGCATGTGGCTTATCGCCATCTGTTCCGCTGAGGCAGTTGATTGGAAATCAGGCTCTTTTCATGGCCTGAAAATTCAGGATGAGGTGAAGGTGGAGTTTGATTTCAGCTCTGTCATCATTGACGGTATGACATTGGATGAGTTCAGGCAAGGTGCCAGGATAGATGAGGACTTTTCTGAGTGGGGCGGCTTTGAATCATTTCTGATACGCCGTTTCATGTCCGGGCTTAACGGTGAGACATTGAAGCTCCGTGAGAACAGGGTTTACCGTACAGGTGACTTCAAATCTGGATATAAACTTGTTGTCAAGCCTCTCCAGATGAACCTCAGCGGTGAGTATTCCATAGATTTCATACTGGTCAATCTTGCCGTGGGAGAGGTAGAAGGCATAGCAAATGAAATCGGAGACGGCGGTACATTCGGTTCTTTCTCCAACCTGATGGGTGACGGGTTCGAAGAATGTGCCGAGGCCTTTGCCAAATTCATCAAGAAGTCTGTGAAATAATAATATGCAAGGGCAGTTGCTGTTTCTGGAGCCATGTGGACCGTTGCCCTGTGGCTCCAGAATTTTTTGTCTCCTGCTGTGCTGCATTGAACTATATGTTTCCGGACAGGAGATTGTCACTGACACTTGCTGAAAATATTTCCGTATAATATTTTTTGTCTTATTTTTGCACTGTCAACTGAATAAAAATTCTGCTCATGTCACTTTGGAGAGTACTTCTTTCTATATTGTTTCCGCCCCTTGCTGTAATAGACAAAGGGTGTGGTTCTGTCCTCATTATCTTTATCCTTACATTGGCTGGCTGGATTCCAGGAGTCATCGGTGCGCTTGTCATACTCAACAATCCAAAACGATAGGCCACTTTACACAAGTTCACTACATTTCTCTTCATTCATTGTGTCAGTATTCAATGCTGACACATACCGGCAGATGGTCGGATGCTGATGCCGTCTCCTGAGGAAGTTCCTGCAGCCTGGATGATTTGATTCTTCTGGCTGATTTCAATGCAAAAATATAGTCTATGCACATAGACGGGTCATTGGAAGGGAAGGTATATGCAGCTTCGGAAAGCATTTCCCATTCCTGCATGAAAATCTGTATTGTCCGGCTTTCCGGGGTGTCATTCATGTCTCCGCAAAGGATTACTGGTTTTCTGTATCCGGAATATTCCTTTCTGAACCAGCTGTTTATATATTCAGCCTGCTCTATTCTTGCCTTTTCTCCGATATGGTCAAGATGGACAGAGGCAAATACGCATTCCCTGGTCTCGGCAACGGCAACACTGCGCTGTTCAGCACCGTCCGACATAGGAAGTGCAATCCTGTAGCTTCGGAGAATAGGCTTATGTGACAGAATGCCGTTGCCATACGCTCCACCTGCAAACGGAAATGCCTGCGCGAAATGGCACTCCCAACCTCCAGTGGCCTCTGCAAGTTCTTCCAGCTGGTACGTCCCATGCCTTAGGTTGCAGCTGTCCAGCTCGTTAAGGGATACTATGCCCGCTCCTGACGCCTTTATTGCCTTTGCTACCTGGTCCATGCTGCTTTTTCCGGATTTCTCGAAAACTCCGACATTATAGGTCATGACTGTCATACTGTGCCTGCATGAAATGCAGCAGAGTGCCAGCATTGCAAAAGCTGTTGTTTCCAGTAATCTTTTCATATTTCTCCTTGCTTCTTGTCAATATCCAGTATCATTTCAAGCTGCTGTGATGCGAGGGGGATATTCCTGCTGTCCAGGAATGCTTTCATTGAACTGCAGCGCGAGTCTATGTTCAGGACCTTTACCGTCTCGCCGGGAATTTCCTTCATGGCGTCATGGAGCAGCGCTGTGGCTATCCCTTGTCTGCGGTATTCCGGTTTTACTGCAATCTGGGCAATGTCTCCGGATGCAGGCTCGAATGCTATATATCCTGCAATCTCACCATTGATGGATGTCCCGAGCATGGTCACTTCATTGCCAGCCCTGGAGATGGAATCCAGGCTGTTCTGCCATGATGGGGTGAAATCCTGGAATGTTGATGCTGCCTGCAATTCGGCTATGCTGATATGCCTGATTCCTGTTGCACATGATGGATTTGCGGAAGGGAAGCCGATGCCGCTCTTCCGCTGTATATAGCAGTCAAATTCTCGTATAGTCCTGAATCCTGCCTTTCCGTAGATTGATATGGCTTTTCCGTTATTTTTCAGGACTTCAAGAAGATATTGCCTTATTCCTGCTTCCTTGAGACGGGGGAGTGCATGCTCCAGTATCTCTGATGCCAGTCCGCATCCGCGGTATTCCTTTAGTGTGCCTGTACCTGTGTCGTATGCAGTCGGGATGCCACAGTGGCTGCCTGTACCGTTCAGTGTGAAGGCAGCTATCCTATTGCCGTCAAATGCTGCAAAGGACAGTGAGGGATTGTACCCTCTTCTTTTCAGCATGGACCTGACCTGCATTTCACTGAATTTTATGTCATAGTCAGCGAATGCTTTCCCGAATGCCTGGACGACTGTTGCCGTATCTGTATTTTCAAGGTTTCTTATTGTCATTTCTGTTTCTTCAATTCCCCATCTTGTCTATTCTGCCCATCCCGGAGTCTTTTCCTGGGATCTTTTATGCCGACCCCCCCCCAAAAAAAAAAAATAGCCAGGGTAAGCTGTACGGCTGGCAAAGATACGATTTTATTTAGATTCAGGAACGAAGATTGAAAGTGCAATCTTACAAGCAAGCTTGACGAATGCTCTCAGCTTTTTACTATATTTGTACTTTGTCTTCGGCTTTTTGCCGGATATGCCTTGAAATGTATTTTTATAAAAAGAGAATGTTATGATTTATCCTATTGGTGTCCAAGATTTTGAAAGTCTGCGTAATGATGGTTATGTCTATGTGGACAAGACATCTTTGGTGTATAAGCTGGTCTCAGAGGGCAGATATTATTTCCTTAGCCGTCCACGGCGGTTCGGCAAGTCGCTGCTGCTTTCGACATTTGAGGCATATTTCAGAGGCAAGAAGGAACTTTTCTGTGGGCTTGCGATAGAAAAGCTGGAGACGAAATGGGAGTCATATCCGATATTGCATCTGGACCTCAATGTCGGGAAATATCTGGAGAAGGACAGCCTGGACAAGGTCCTGGAGGATGCTCTTGTGAAATGGGAGCAGGTATATGGCCGGGAAGAATCGGAAACGACATTCGGGTTGAGGTTCAAGGGCATAGTGGAGCGTGCTTCAGTGAAGTCCGGCAGGCGTGCAGTAATCCTTGTCGACGAGTATGACAAGCCTATGCTGCAGTCAATAGGAAATGAGGAGCTGCAGGGCAGCTTCCGCAACACTCTGAAGGAGTTCTATTCTGTCCTGAAGACACAGGACCGGTATATCAAGTTCGCATTCCTTACCGGAGTAACGAAGTTCGGCAAGGTAAGCGTGTTCAGTGACCTGAACAATCTTGAGGATATTTCGATGCTTAAGGCCTATAACGGTATCTGCGGCATCAGTGAGGAGGAACTGCACAGATACTTTGATTCTTCTATCAAGTCCGTTGCAAATGAACTGGGAGTCAGTTTTTCCGATTGCTGTGAGAAGCTTAGGGCTCAGTATGATGGCTATCATTTCAGTGCAAACTCCATTGGCATCTACAACCCTTTCAGCCTGTTGAACGTTCTTAAGAACAAAGAACTTTCTGATTACTGGTTTGAGACCGGTACCCCGACTTTCCTCGTGGAGCTGCTTAAGAAAAGCAACTACAATCTCGCAAACCTGACCTCGGAGCAGCAGACATCGGATATGATAAACAGCATTGATTCAACATCATACGATCCTGTGCCGGTAATCTACCAGAGCGGTTATCTGACGATAAAGGACTATGATGCAGAATTCGGTGTCTATACCTTGGGCTTTCCGAACCAGGAGGTGGAGAGGGGATTCATAAAATACCTTCTTCCTTTCTATACCCCTCACAAGGAGAGCAAGTCAGAGTTTTTTGTAAATAAATTCGTGTCAGATGTCAGGAACGGCAATCCCGAACAGTTCCTGACCCGTCTCCAGACCCTCTATGACAGCGGCGACTACAGCATCCAGGGCGACAGGGAACTCTATTTCCAGAACACGATGTGGGCAGTCTTCAAGGTGATGGGCTTCTATGTTGATGTTGAGCGCAAGACCTCCCGTGGCCGAATAGATATGGTCATAAAGACTTCTGGGTACATTTATGTAATTGAGATGAAGCTTGACGGGACTCCGGAGGATGCCCTTCTCCAGATTGACGAAAAAGGATATGCAGCACAGTACCGGATGGACGGCCGGAAGGTCTGGAAGATAGGAATAAATTTCTCTTCTGCAGACGGAAGCATCGGAGGATGGAAGGTGGAAGAGGAGGACAGCCATTGAATCTTATGGCTGTCATGAATTTTTCTCTTTGGACGAAATTTCATAAAGGATGTAGATAATGCTCATCCGGAACTTATATACTTTGGCAGGTGAGCGCCTGTTGCCGGCACTGTTTATTCAGGGATTTTGTTGCATTACTATTGCTCCAATGCTTCCTTGATGTCCTCCAGGATTCCTATGTCGGCCGGAAGCCACTGTACCGAATGCAGGGTGTCTGCATTTAGCCAGCGTGCTGCCTCGTGTTCGTTCAGATGCAGTGCCTCGGAAGTGAGTGTACACCAGAAACAGTGCATCGTGAGGTGGAATGCAGGGTAGTCCCATTCTATTGTGCGGATAAGGCTTCCGACCTCTATTGCGGCATCAAGCTCTTCTTTGATTTCCCTTGCCAGGGCCTGCTGAGGCGACTCTCCTGTCTCCATCTTGCCTCCAGGGAATTCCCACCAGTCCTTGAATTCACCATATCCTCTCTGTGTCGCAAAAATTTCTTTTCCGCGCCTTATTACGGCTGCAACTACTTCTATGTGTTTCATTGTATCTTGATAAATTACATTTGCAATTCCGGCAATGGCAGGCAGTGTTACAATGGACCTGGTTCATGCCAACTGCCGCTGAAGGCTGCAAAAATATTGAATATATCCGTAAGCCGCAAATTTGCCGGCAGCTACTGTGGAGATTTACAGGCTCTGTGGGGGGATTTGAAACCGAAATGGTTTCGTGTGCTCGCAGATGAATACCTGAAGAGTGTCACTGCAATGGCAAGGGCGATCGCACATTCGTAGCCGTCTGTACGGGGCTTCAATCAGCAAAGCGCGCGGGCTTGGGGCAAAGATGCTGTTCCAGGATAGCAATACACGCCTAAAGCAGGCTGCTGTCCTGTTCCGTAAGCTTGGGCTCAAGAAATTGCTGGAGTTTCACCCTGCCTATGTCCGTGGAACATCCAGCTGAAGTCGAAGCTATGGCTTTCCGGAATGTGTAATGTCATAATTTCTTGCATTTTACAGATATTGTCCATATCTTGCGAAAGTGTGTCATCAAAGCCGGTGCCGCCTTTAAAAATCTTTTCTATGGAGGACTCGATACCACCTTACAACTAAATAGCATGCCTTTATGATAAGGGGGTATGCTTGCTGTATTAACTTGTAGGCGGATTTTGATATTCTTCCACCTCATAGTATCTTAGATGCTATGCAGAATAAGGCAACAGGAGGAACATATATAGATTCGTTCCGTGTTTATTAGAACTTATTGAATTTAGAACGATGAAAATTATGAAAGGAATCAAAATCACAGTTTGTGCATCTCTGCTTCTTTTGACAGCGTGCGCAAAAATCGGTGAAAATGACATGCCGCATATAGAAAAAGTACTTGTACAGGATGATAATTATATTAGCCTTATTGACAAGGCTTTTCGTGATATGGCAGAATTCTGTCCAGTCACAAAATCATCTGCAGAGGCGTTTTGTAACTATTACATAGACAAGAACTGTGATACTCTTGCCCTTGTAGTACAATTTAATAGTGGATATGCTGTTTATTCAAATAATTCTGGCAACGATTTGTTGGTGTTAAGTCCGATGGGCAATTTTGTATCAGATATGGAGCATATCGAATTTTCTCAAGTGCTGGAAGGTGTTGCAAATTCTGTAAAGGAATCCGATTTTACTCCGAGACTGCCTGATTTGCCTATAACGTTGAGATATCCAGTAACAGACACGACTTCTTATTCTGTCACTCCTATGATAGAGGTTCATTGGAATCAGTATGAACCGTTTAATTGGTATGCAGAAAATGAAGTTAAGAAATTGGCTGGCTGCACTATGGTTGCAATTGCCCAAGTAATGTCATATTATGAGTACCCGAAGTCTATATCATTGACTTATGATGGTGCTGAAGTTTCCGTGACCGATCTCAACTGGGCGATGATGAAAAAGCATTGTAGTTCCGGTCATGAAAGGACATGTGTATATTGCAAGCAGAATGCACGTCTTCTCAGGCAGATAGGGGAAATATGTGAGGCAGATTATGATACAACAAGTACAGGCGCATGGCCAAGAGTTGAATATCTTAATGCTTTAGGTTATACCGGTGTGCAATTCGACAGTTTTTCATTTTCGTCAGTAAAATATAGTTTGGATAATGGCCGTCCATGTATCATTAGTGGTTTCAAAACTCCTGAGATTGAAGCACCAGGGCATACTTGGAATCTTGACGGTTACAAATCAATAACATATCTTACAACGACATATGAACAAGAGGGTAATTCACTGCCGCGTGAGATAGCAAAAGAGGAAAGAATAGATACATACCTGCATTTCAATTATGGCTGGGGTGGTTCCCGCGATGCTTACTTCCTGTCTCAGAGACATGAAAAGGGAGAAGGCTTAACCATTATGAACGGTTATTATGAAGAGACTACGATTTCCATATTCAATAGTGGGCGATATGATGACATCCGGATGCTTGTGACAAATGTCAGGCCGATTGAATGAATTATAAGATAAACAGTAACACTATAAACACCTTCCGTATGAAAACTTTTTTGAAATTACTGGCAATTATGCTTTTGCAGCTGCTAATGATGGGCTGCAACAAGGAGGCGGAACAGCATACGTACACTCAGCAGGAGTTTGATGACTTTATTTCATCGCACTATGGCAAATATATGAGTCTGTATGAGGGACGGCATCCAGGCAGTCCACCGGCTGCTTCTTCGCCATACAGTAAAACTGTATATTATGTCTTTTCAGATGGTCCGACTCAAGTGTATAATGAACTTAGATGCGTTGGCGAAGATCCAACTTATTATAAAATAACGGATGAGAAATATAGAGATATATTTTTCCAGGTTGAAGACGGCAATTTGAGAACAAATCTGTTGGGACGCAACTATACAGGTAAGATATTTTCTATTTCTCATGATGCATGTGAGTTTGGAGATGATGGCAAAGTATATGTGTTTTCCGTTATGGATGATGCTGAAATAATCAGCCAGCTGCAGAACGGGACAGAGGCCACTGATGAAGAAATTGAGAAAATCATGTATGATTATCTGTACAATGATTAATGTGATTCAATGTATTGCACTCCAAAAGTCTTGTGGCTGACTTTTGGGGTGGTTCCCGCGATGCTTACTTCCTGTCTCAGAGGCATGAAAAGGGAGAAGGCTTGACCATTATGGGTGGTTCGTATGAAAGAACTACAATTTCGATATTCAATAGCGGACGATATGATTACATCCGGATGCTTGTAACCAATGTCAGACCGATTGAATGAATTATAAGATAAACAGTAACGCGATAAATATTTCCGTATGAAAACTTTTTTGAAATCACTGGCAATTATGCTTTTGCCGCTGCTTATGATGGGCTGCAATAAGGAGACTGCACAGCATGTATACACTCAGCAGGAGTTTGATGACTTTATCTCATCGCATTATGGCAAATATATGAGTCTGTACGAAGGACGGCAACCAGGAACTCCTCCGGATGCTTCTTCACCGTACGATAGAATTGTGTATTATGTTTTTTCAGATGATGGTCCGACTCAAGTGTACAATGAACTTAGATGTGGTGGTGAAGATCCAACTTATTATAAAATAACGGATGAGAAATATAGAGATATATTTTTCCAGGTTGAAGACGGCAATTTGAGAACAAATCTGTTGGGACGCAACTATACAGGTAAGATATTTTCTATTTCTCATGATGCATGTAAGCTTGGCGATGATTATTATCTATATATGTTTTCCGTTATGGACGATGCTGAAATAATCAGCCATCTGCAGAACGGGACAGAGGCCACGGATGAGGAGATTGAGAAAATCATGTATGATTACCGGTACAATGATTAATGTGATTCGCAATGTATTTACCCGGTGCAAAAAGTTACCTTTGGCACTGGGTACTTGTAGAAATGTGTGACTGCGGATAAAGTGTTGTCTTGTAGTTGCTTAACTTTGTGCTACTGCAGAACTACAATCCTTTTGTCAAAGGAAGCCTCCACTTTACGGCCAGAAGAAGTGAGTCTTCTGACGTAGGCGCATATAAGGTCATACACAAATTCATCGCTGTCCTTTCGTGAAATGTATTGCCCGAGGCTGTAATGGTCAGAATTTGAGAGGTAGTCCAATGTACATACTTTATATGTCTTGCCCAGCTCTATTTCCTTGTCGCCAAGTGTAACCGAAGCTACCTTGCCGTCCCTGATATTCAGCTGGACACCGGCACTTACAGGCTCACCGTCATAGCGCGAAATCCCATCGAACAGTTTAAGCAGTTCACTGCCTTTCATCTCAAGGAGTGATAGCTTGTTGTCGAAAGGAAATATTGAGTAGATACGGCTGCGTGTGACGTTTCCGGCGGGAAGTTCTGCACGGAGTCCTCCATTGTTGCAGATCGCCATGTCAGGCTTCTCGCCAAATGTATTTTCGCATATTTCCACCATTGCATCTGCTGCCCAGTTGCCTAAAAGACCCTGTGGAGTGCCTTTGCGCATTGTTGAAGGGCATTGCCCGAGAACTTCCTCCATAGTTTTTTCCAGTTCTGTGGAATATCCTTTAAGGACTGCTGCAAATGTCGGGTCTATGCGTGAGTCAAGCCTTGAATTGACCGGTATCAGACGGTATGAGAAGCGTTCCTTACCGGTCTTTTTCATGTCTATCTTCATGTAGCCGAGATAGATCCCTTTGCATCCGGTCTGGACTATCGGTACCTGCTGTCCTGCCTGGTTGGTTACATATACTTCTTTTGTAAGGAAAGTATGGGAATGTCCTCCGATGACGAAATCGATATTCTTTGTGTTCTTGGTGAATCCTTTGTCATAGTACTGGGCATCACTCTGTGCGTCATATCCGAGATGTGAGAGGGCAATGACGAGATCAACTCCCTGCTCCTTGAGCTTGCCTGCAGTCTTGTCTGCATTTGTCCATGGATATGAATACTTGACCCCTTCGCATGACATTGGGGCTACAAGCCCCTCCAGGCGAGCCCCCAAGCCGATGAATCCTATTTTCAGCCCTGCGGTCTCGATTATTGCGGATTCCTGTACCTTGTCGGAAAGGGGAGTAGCGGAGAAATCGTAGTTGCTGCTGACTGTAATGACATTGTTCTGCGAGAACATCCTGTCAATCCCGGCAATCTTCTTGTCGAATTCGTGGTTGCCAACAGTGCGTATGTCATATCCAATCTCTTTCTGGATTCTCATCTCGACATCCCCGTCAAGGCATGTGAAATAGTATGTGCCCTGTACAAAATCTCCTGCATCAGCCAGGATTACAGCCTTTTCCGCTGTCCTGACACTGTCTACCAGTACCTTTATCCTTGCTACACCGCCTTTGCCTGCATTGTAGGTCGAGGCTGCATCCAATGGTTCTATCTGGCTGTGCAGGTCATTGGTGAACAGCATTACAAGTTCATCGGCTGAGGTTTCGGGTGTTTCTGGTGTTTCCTGGTTGTTGCCATTGTTTTCGGTCTGGCTGCCGTTCCCGGTGTCTTGTGTAGGGAAATCATGTCCTCCGCACGCTGCAAGCAGTGTGATGGACAGTATGTAGCACAGTCTTTTCATGTCATTGATGTCTTGTGGCTGCAAAAATAAGCAAAATTTCAGGTGATGTGCTTTGGAGGTGTAGATATTTTGCGATGTATGTTTGCCGGTTGGTGGTATGCCTTGTTTTGCGATGCGGAGAAGGATGCTGCATGTGCTGTTGGATGTGGCTTAGCTGTATTCTGGTTTCTATGTTCTGTATTTGGTGTGTAAATCCTGGCTTTTTCCCCACGCTTTGGTACCGTTCTGTGGTTTCGTGTGCAATTCCCATTGTTTTTCACACGGCAGTGTGTCGTGTGTGCGCTTTGTGTGCGAAATGCCGTTTTTTTCTCACGTTCTGCAGGTTTTCTGTGCTTAGGTGTGTAAATCCCGGCTTTTTTCACACGGCAGGAAGGCATCATGGTAGCTCTATAATCTAAATGACCGATTTTTGACGAGTGTGAAGCTGCTTCTGAAATATTGCAGCAGAAGTAAATTCCGGATAGTGGCTACGCTATAGTAGCTGCGCCCTGCAAAATTGATTAAAAAGTGGTAACTTTACGTCCGCGCGACATTTGTGTTCTGATGCAATTCATCATAATTTTGCAGTTGTCCGGAAACTTATATCTTTGCAAGTATTAAAGACTAATTATATGTATATAGACCACCGAACTGTTTGTCAATCATAGGGAAATTATGGTAAATGAATTGCTCGGGACAGTAGATTATAACGAAAGCATTGTAAAATGAAACCAAGGCATATAAACCAGTACAAGATTGAGAATGAAGCTTTCCTGAAACAGAAGTCGCAGGAGGAAGGGGTGTTGACATTGAACGGAGGCATAACGATGAAATGCCTTAGGAAAGGCGAGGGGAATGTCTCGCCGTCATTGAACGGAATAGTGTATGTGCATTACACCGGCAGGCTGATTGACGGGACTGTCTTCGATACGACAGAAGGAGAACAGCTTCCTGCACTTTTCCATATCAGGGAACTGATCGAGGGATGGCAGATTGCCCTTACAATGATGCACGCAGGTGACAGATATGAGGTCTGTCTTCCTGCCGGATATGGCTACGGTTCCCGTAAAGTAGACGGCATTCCGGCACACAGCACCCTTATTTTTGATCTGGAGCTGGTCAGTGTGGAGAGGTAGTGTCAGATTAATATCTCTTCATCTGTTATATTGCCGTTGAGGAACATACAGTAATATATGGGGATATATGTAATTTTTCCGTTGCTCTCAACCTCGCGGCTATTGGAAAGCACATATGCCTGCTGTATTTTATAATCTGGCGTCGCGACAAATCTTGACAATGCACTGTGGCGTTTATAGTCTTTCCCTGACTTAACTTCAAGTGGAACTACAGACAGAGATTGGTAGTCATCTATAAGATAGTCTACTTCTCCATGTGTGCGGTTATCATAGTAGAACAGACGGTTATCATGTGCTGCCAGTTCTGTAGCCACAACAAATTCGTATATAGAACCAAGGTTTATGCTTGCTTCATCGTTGAGAACAGCCTGGACATTATTGCGATAAAGTACTGACGTCAGCAGGCCTACGTCATTCAGATATAATTTAAGCAGATTTTTGTGTTCTAACTCAGCCAGCGGAAAAAGCGGGTTTGAGATTGCCTTTACTTCAAGCGTTATTCCTGAACTGATAAGATATTCTATTTCATCCTCGTAGTCGTCTGCCCGTTTGCCTTTCTTCTCCTCTATGTCTTTGTACACGAGACGTTTCTTCTTGTTTTCCAGATTAGATGGGACAAGATTGTATATGCGTTCTATCTTAAGGTGATGCTCTTCATCATATTGAGATGCATCAAGAGCATAGAGTTCATGTATATCGCGCTGTATTGCACGTACTTTCACAATATTGTGAGTCTCAAGATAGGCATTGACAGCGTCCGGCAGACCTCCGACAAGAAGATACCTTTTAAACAGCGACAGTATCTTCTCGTGGACTCCCTGTCCAAGACTTTCCTTGGACAGAAAATGATTCCTCATATTATCTATCGCATCAATGCCTGCACCATTGGCAATCAAAAACTCTTCAAAATCGAGTGGATACATCTTAAGTATGCTTATGCTGCCCAATGGAATGGATGTAGACCTCTTCAATGTCACTCCGAGCAATGAACCGCTGGCAATATATCTGTACCGGGCATCCTGCCTAAGGAATTTAAGCATAGTCAGCAGATGTGGGTATTTCTGTATCTCATCTAAAAAGATAAGTGTATCTGATGCATCACCAAGGCGTTCTCCTGCTACAATACCGAGAGCGAAGTAGAAGTCGTCCGGAGTCTTGATGTTTCCGAATACTTTTGGACCGTCAAAATCCTCTATCAGATTTATTTCCACAAAATTTTTGAATAGCTGATTTCCTACATGGCGGATAATATAGGACTTGCCTATCTGCCTGGCTCCGCTTACTACAAGTATCTTATCATGATTTCCTGTAAGGTGCTCGTATATAGTGTGTTCTATCTTACGGTATAGCATATCGTTACACTTTTCAATCCATTTAATGTTCATAAAAATACATTTTTCAACCCAAAAAGACAACTCTAAAACACACTTTTCAATCTTTTTCTGCCTTTCCGTGTCTATTTTTTGAAAGCAGCCACGTGTACACATATAAATATGTCCGTGCCCGAAAAAGCCAGATTGGGGCACGGACTTGACAAGATTGAGAATGAGGCCTTTCTGAAACAGAAGCCGAAGGAGAAATAGGTAACTAAAGTGTTTTCCTGCAGCCGTATAATTGATTTATCCACATTGCGAACAACTTGTCGGTAACTGAAAATTTTCTGTTGATTTCAGTTATGATCTCTTTTTCAAGCAGTTTGTTCATCGCAGACTGTACCGAACTTGCGGATGCAAGGCTATGACGTTTTATGAATCCAGCCGAGGTGATACGCTCAGCTTCACCATCTTTGGCAATCGCATATAGCAGCTCTTTCTGCTTTTCAGGTATATTTGACAGAATTTCCCGGAAAATAGTGTCATTGGATGCAATTATGTTGTCAATGGCTGTCTGCCGTGGCTTTGCCATTTAGATTTAATCCTTTAAGTGTCTCATTCGTAAGGATTATGGTAGAACCACAGCCGAGGTCAAGCAGAAAAGCACCTTTTACTGTCTGGACCGAATCAATTTTCAGCTCAAGGTCAATTTCAATCCTGTTGTCATTGAAGTGTGCCGGTAATTTGGTGTAGCCCTCAAGCATTTCTTCCGTCAATGCGTCGCTTGAAGCATATAGCTGTCTGTGTAGTTGATAAGCAGAGGTTTCCCGAACACGGCATTGTTGCCAATCATTCCATCTGTATGACGGCCGAGGATTTCGCGTAGATTTATAATTGGAGTTATGGTCTCATTGTGTCGCACGTTTCCCATGGACACTGATATCGGCTCTATGATGATGGGAACTGCCTCTGCACCATTGTTGCCGCCTCCTCCGATTTTTGCCCGTCCCTTTTTCATGGGACCTTTCCCGAAACCGGAGAGTTCCATGTAGTCTTTGTCGAGGTAAAGCCTGTCGGCTCCGGTGTCATAGATTAATGAAACACGGACTGTGTCAGCGATTGTAGCCTGTATATAGATGTGTGAGTCCAGGATAAACGGGATCGCATTTTGTGGCAAATCCTTGGCGGCCATGTGCGATATTGTGGCCATCAGGAGCAGAAAAGGCAGGAGAATCTTTTTCATTTCAGTCTAATGTTTATACGCAAAGTTACTGTTTTTTGCGAGATGACCAGCAATGTTCCACGGTAGTAGCGGAGGGGTAGTTGCGGAGTGTACCTGTCAGGACCTTGAGGCTCCAGATGTCAAGGTTGTTTTGTCGGCTCGTCAAGCACAAATAGCTCTGGAGCATGGTCTGCCTGGTGCTGTGAGTTATATTTCCTTGCCATCTCAATGACGGATAGGGGACTGCCAAGTATTTTCTGCTCCTGGTCAAGGCAAATCACCGAAAAGGTTGTATAGATATAACCATATATGCAGAATTTTTATATCTTTGTGCTGTTGATGAATATCAAACCGTATGAAAGAATGCATAATGCTTTAGAAAGTATTGGAGGCACACTGTATTATTCGTATTTTGACCAAAACAGACGACATTTCTGACACTTTCATAATATACGCACTACCACATTAAATGAGACACAGTACATGTTTGCAACATTAATCATCATTATTCTCCTTGTCGTCTTTTATGCTCGCAAGCGGATAAGGGACCACAGACAGATTCAAGAGGTTACCGACCTGTCAAGAGGAGAGTGGTCTGAACGGAACTTGATACCAACTCTCATAAACAAATGCGGCATAGACCCACGGGCAATCTACCATGACCTATATCTCCGGAAATCCAACGGCACATACACCCAGATAGACCTTGTTGTGGCACTGCCCCAAGGCCTCGTGGTATTTGAGTTCAAGGACTACAGCGGATGGATATTCGGCAATGAACGCAGCAAATACTGGATGCAGATTATGGCATACGGACAGGAAAAACACCAGTTCTATAACCCGATATGGCAGAACAATTCGCACATAACAGCCCTTCGCAATGCCATGCCAAACAACCACGGCATAGAAATCTTCAACATAGTTGTCTTCCATGGCAACTGTGAATTCAAGGACGTAAACTATAGTCAGGCAGGTCGGACAAGAGTGATATACAACACTCAGGTTGCCCGGGTCATAAAGAACATCAAGACCCTGACCCCGACGAACTACGGCAACAAACGCGAAGTTGCAGCAGTACTCTCCGCAGCTGTCCACAACGGTAAAGACCCTGAAATCCGTGCAGCGCAGATGGCATACGCATCCAGAAACAGCTACAATGGAAATGCCCGTCACGAATATAGCACCAGATGGTTCAGAATGCCATCTCAGCGCACTCTCCGGAAAAGAATGCTCAGGAATATATTCAAATAATTGGTATTATCACCCAGCTTTCCGGATCGGTCGACCACTGCACCTACCAGATTTTACCGGAAAATGTCTCAAGTTCCAGGAATGTCCACATGTTTTCGGTAGGGTAGAGTTGGTATGCTTGGGCAGTGTGTTGTCTGATTCTGCTCAATATGCTGATTTTTGTCTGCTCCTGCTGAATAGCAAGAGAATCTATTTTTAAATGCCTGTGTACCGAAAAGAAGAATGGCAAAGATGGTGGTTGTCAGATGTTTCATAATGTGAAATATCTTAAAATAATTTTAAAGGTTGTATAAGTATAACCTTTATGTAAAATTTTTAATATCTTTGTGTTGTCGTTGATAAATATCAAGCTGTATGAAATATCTCAATATAAAAAAAGGCGTTGGCTGCATGGCGGAATTTGCAGCCATTGTTTTACAGTGGATTTCAACAGGACTTTCTGCAAGGAAAACTATATAGAGACCTCATTTGTCCAGAAAGACAGAACATGAAAGAATGACATCAAGAATGCAACAAAGAGGGAGTTTGCAAGGGTGAGGGTGGCAGTGATGGAAGTTTAATTCGGCACACAGAAGGAGCATTACGGACTGAAAAGGTAAAGAATTGGTAAAATCAATAAATGAATAACTCCAAGCCAAAGATCAAGAATCGGCATATCAACATATCATAAAATAAATATAATTAGATTGAAAAATGAATAGTTTGTTATATTATCCATATATCAATTTGCCTCAAAACAATTGGACAATACGAGCTTTGCTATATTATGATAATGTGAACTCTATTGTTCCCGAACAATATTTTAACGAGCCGGAACGCTATAGTCCATTTATGCGAAAAGCAATTCAGCAAGAATTGATTACCCCGATAAATCCTATGTATATTCTTGATAACCCACATGAAATTTCCATAAAATTTATTGAGTATTTGAGTGCAAAAAATGATGTAATAGAAAGACGTAGAAGATTTTTTTCAAACCAAGTACATAAAATTCACCGTCAATGTAAACTGCATGCAAATAAATTTGACAATGAGATTTTTGCTTATCTTATGGAGATAGGACTTGCTGAGCGTATAGATTATTGTTGGTATAATGTAGAAAATAAAACAGCTGATGATCTTATGTTTTTATTGTCATCGGTTATTGCAGATAAAATTCAATCTATAGTAGCTACGGATAAAATTGATTATAGTTTTTCTCAGATTTATGCACAAAATAATGATGCCGAATTACGAAATAGACAGTATAAAAGAGATTTGATACTAAGAAATCTTATACCATATCCTATACAGATAGACCTGGCAAATCTTAGAAGATTTAAAGAAAACATCACGAACAGCTTATTGCCTTTAGAAACAAAGTTGAATCAATCGTGTTGGATCAAGCAATTCCTCTAGAGTCGGAAATGTTCAGAATCACTTTGAACGAGTTGAAAATGCAAAAAGAAGAGTTATCTGCGAGAATGAATGAAAGTCATCTAGGTAGCATTAACTTTGGGACAATATGTGGAACTATTTCTGCAGCCATAGGTTTATTTGAAAACTCTTCAGTCGCTGCAATTACAGGATTATTGTCAGCAATTTATTCTGTGTGTAAGATTGAAAGGCCGGAAAGTGTAGTAGATCAAACAGGGCTTAAATATTTGGCTTTAGTTGATAAAAGAATGAGAAACACAAATTATGATATTCTTTAAATCATAAATTTGTATGGAAAACAAACTAGTATGAATTTTACCTGAATTCGATATTATACAGAATTAGTTTCTATAATTATATCTTTCCCATGTCTCTCATAGTACGAAGAAAATTCGAATATGCAAGAAGGCTTGGCAGAACTAAGAAGATAAAAGTTTGGAAACAATTTTGCAATTCTTATTCTATTATCTCGCTGATAAAATATAAAGTAGCATCAATAACTATAGGTAACAAGTGATAAAGTGTTAACTTTGTATGAAATGCTATGCCCATTGGGGGTATATGCAATAGGGGCATTGCTTTAAAACACCAGTCAGGCTTGATTAAATGTGAGCTTTAATAGGTGAAGCAATGGCTTGATTGAAAAAATATAAAGAGATATGGCAATTGAAACACTACTTCCGAAGAAATTGAATAAAACGGATGCAGCCTACAAATCTGCTGAGGAATTAAAGGAAGCTCTGTCTTTGGCAGAAAAGAAGCATATAAGAAATATTGCTCTTACAGGACCTTTTGGCTCAGGCAAGAGTTCTGTACTTGTCACTCTTATGGATGATTTTGCATCAGGGCACAAGTTTTTGCCAATATCTCTTGCCACTTTGCAAACAAATGAGGAGGATATATTATCAAGTGCGAAAGATGTAGATGGACAAGATGCGGGTTTTGATGAAGAACGATCTGATAAGCAAGAGAAACAGATGGAAAATCTTAACCGTAAAATAGAGTATAGTATTCTGCAGCAGATTATATACAGAGAAAAGACCCGGAAAGTCCCGAATTCACGTTTTAGAAGAATAGTTAATTTATCAAAATGGGAATTATTGGGATATCCGTTTGCCTGTGTCCTTACTGTATTGTGCTTTCTTATAGTATTTGAACCTTCATTTGCGCGAGTTGATTCCATTGCAGAGGTCTTCAATTGGGGAAGAAGATGGAATACTGTTTTTGATTTTGTCGCTTCTGGATGGCTGTTGTTTGTGGTGTTTGCGATAGCACATTATGTCTTTAAATCATATAGCAATTCAAAACTGAATAAATTGAACCTGAAAGATGGAGAAATAGAGATTGTAAAAGACAATTCTATCTTTAACAGGCATCTTGATGAAATCCTGTATTTCTTTCAGGTGACTGATTATGATGTTGTCATCATTGAAGATTTGGACAGATTCGGAACGCCAAATATTTTTCTGAAGCTGCGTGAGCTTAATCGGCTTGTCAATGAATCCAAAATAGTTGGTAGACATATTACTTTTATTTATGCTATCAGGGATGATGTCTTTAAAGATGAAGAAAGGCCTAAATTTTTTGATTATATAGTAACTGTTATTCCTGTTATTGATTCGTCTAATTCAAAAGCTAAGCTCAAAGAGGCTCTTGACAGCAACGGATGTGGAAGCGATATTACCAGCGTTGAAGACTTGTCGGAGATTGCATTTTTTATACAGGACATGCGGATATTGACAAATATTGTTAATGAATATAGGCAGTATAGAGATAGGCTATGTGCATCAGATGGTGCTCTGTTGGACAAAACCAAGTTGCTTGCGATGATTGTTTATAAAAATTATTATCCTCAGGATTTCGCATTGTTACAGCGTAGAGAGGGTAAGGTGTATGAATGCTTCAGCAGTAAACATAAATTTGTCATAGGAGCTTTGAAGAATATTGAAAAATTAGAAGAAGAGCTTTCTGAAAAGGAACTGATTTTCAAGCAGGATATTGTATTTAGTAAGGATGATTTGAGACGTTTGTTTCTGTTTAAACTTTGGCATACTCTGTCAAATAAGCCTGTATCTGTTAATGTAAAAGGTCGTTATTGTTCTTTTGATGAAATTGCCAGTAATGAATCATTGTTCTCTAAGTTGTTAGAAGATAAAGAAATAACATATCGCTATAACAGTTATTATAATTATAAAAATTATAACGATACGGAATCAAAATCAATTGATTTTAAACAAATTGATAAAGAAGTCAACTATTCTGAAAGAATAGAACGATTAGAAAAAGGAGTTGCTTACTTCGAAAGAGAACGGAGACGCATTCAACTTGAAAGAAATAAAGTAAAGTCACTGAAATTAAAAGAACTGTTTAAACAGTATAAATTGGGAGGAAACGAGGAGTACAGAAAGCTTGGATTACCTCCTATGCTGGATGTGTTTTTGCGAAGAGGTTACATTGATGAAAATTATTACGACTATATGTCATATTTCTATGAAGGTATGGTCTCGCATGGAGATAGAGAACTTCTGTTAGCCATGAGGACAGAAAGAGGACTGCCTTATGACTATCATATAGATAAGATAGACAATTTCGTCATGGAACTGCAAGGATATATGTTTGAGAGTGATGCCATACTCAATATAGACTTGTTGGATTATCTTGCATCAGACAGTATGCACAGTGAAAAATTTGACCATATGATGTCTCGTTTGGAATGTGTCAATGCTCCACTTCAGTTCCTGTCACAATATTATACTGACGGTAAACATCAGGATAAGGTTTTCAGCCATTATATAGGATATGAAAATTCGTGGGACAATATTGTCGCTTGGGATAACGTTGATGAAAGGGACATTCTAATAGATGCTTACTTGAAGTTCTGTCCCAAACTTGGACAAATGCAGCAAGCATGGCTTAATGACAATTACAAGTTCTTGGCAGAACATTGCGGTGACATTTCATTGGAAAAAGCTTCAGAATTGGCTTCCGGGAGCCACTTTGTTGAATTATGCGGTGCTTCAGAAGATTTGCTTGATTATGTTATTGAATATGACTGCTATGACATAAATCTTGAAAATCTGCTTCTTGTAGCAAAGCAACTTCATCCTGAAGATAAGACGTTGACAGCTGGAAATCTGAACTATACACGTATAAAAGCTACAAACAATGAATCGCTTGTCAGCTATGTTGAAGAGAATATCTCTACGGCAATTCAATGTTTTAAGGATGAAAATAAAGATGAAAGCCCAGACGCTCTGATATATTTGTTGACTAATACCAATATTGATTCTGATGTAAAAATTGCGTATTTGACAGGCCAACATAATCATATTGATAGTTTTGCCGATATTAAGAAGACTGAATATGATATGGCAGTCGGGACAAAAGTTATACTGCCGACTTGGGAAAATGTGTCATTCTATTACACTTGTAAGAGTGGATTGTGTGAAGAACTGAACGGGTATGTCAATCACTATGCAACTGAACTTTCGAAAGAGACTTATCCAGAGATTTTGGACAATAAAGATGAATTGTATTCTTCGTTATTTGGCAGTGATGCCTTGGATTTGGAGAACTATGGAAAATTGCTGAAGTCTTTTAGTGGAAATTTTCCAGATATTAACCGATTGCGGCATCTTGACACCGACAGGTTGAAAATACTTATTGATAACGGTAGGGTTCCATTTAGTCAGGAAATTCTTAATGTAATGAATGGAAGTGAAGATTTTGTTGAGTATATAGTGTATCATTCTGAGAAGTTCGTGAAAAACCTTGATTTAAAATACAATTTCAATGAAGATAATGCTTACGAGATTTTAGCGCGAGGCAAATTTGACTTGGACGATAAATATAATATCATAGGTATAATTCCTGTTGATGTGTTGCAAAATTCTCAGCCTTTGGCTGATCTGTCTATTGAAGTCTTCTCTCAAAAGCAACAGGTAAATGTTGACGATGATGTCCTGGAGCAGCTGTTAAAGATTTCAAATGATGAGGAACGGAAAATTCAATTAGTAACCTCTCTTGTCAGAAATGGGGTTGACAGTCATGATAGCATTGCGCAGTTCCTCTTGACCATAGGAGGAGCTTATGCGTACATTTGTGATAAAGAAGAAGTAAGCAAGTTGACAAATAATCCTTTGAACGCACAGTTGTTGGCGGAATTGCAAAAGACAGGATTCATCTCTTCCTTTAAAGAAGAGAAAGATGAATTGTGGGTGTGTCATGAGATGTGATGGGTGAAAAAGAAATAATGTTAATTGGTATTAAGAAAAATAGGTTCAGAGGCTTAGTGCTTGTGACGTTTATGTTATAAGAGTAATTGTGCTAATTATGATAACATAGTTGCTTTTTTTTATCTAACTTTGTAAATAATATGCATTAATTGCTGACAAGGCCTTGCTGGTTTAACATAAATATTGTAGTTGCATATATGGTTGGTCTCCTGTCAGAGCTGCAATTTATGTTTGAGTGTTATGGAAAATAGTACGCATTCAATTTTGCTTTCAGAGTATGACAGTCTATCTACAGTCATACTTTATAATGCTGATTGTTTGGATGCAATGAAACTTATTCCAAGTAATAGCGTAGATTTAATATTAACAGATCCTCCTTATAATTTAGGAGTTTTTATGCATCAGAGGGGTACCAATTTAAAAAAGATGAGAGAAAATCATTTTGCATATTCTGGGTGGGATGATTTGGAATTCTATGAATGGAAAAGATTGATGGATAATTTTTTATCAGAGTGTCATCGTGTCCTTAAAAAGCGCGGAACGCTCATACTGTTTATGTCAGTAATTAAAATAGAAACAATTATAGAGATAGCAGTTTCTCATAAATTCTACTATAAAACAGTTGGTACTTGGCATAAAAAAAATCCAATGCCACGTAATATGAATTTGCATTTCTTAAATTCTACCGAGAGTTGGGCTTATTTTATTAATGAAGGTACAACTGGAACTTTTAATAATAATGGAAAACCTATGCATGATTTTATTGAAACATCAACTATAATGAAATCAGAGCGGAAATTTGGCAAACATCCTACTCAGAAGCCGTTGGCGTTAATGAAACATTTCATTACTCTATTAAGTAATGAAAATGATGTTGTATTAGATCCATTTATGGGAAGTGGAACTACAGGTGTCGCTGCTCTTGACTCTGATAGAAAATTTATTGGTATTGAGCTTTCGCCAGAATATTTTGATATAGCGGCTAATCGTATTAAATCATGGAACCTTTAAAAGTAGCTGATTTGTTTTGTGGTGTTGGTGGCCTATCTCAGGGTTTTATCTGGGCAGGTTGTGAAGTATCTATTGGAATTGAATACAATAAAGAAATAGCTAATTCATATAAACTTAATCATCCCTTTACAGATGTATATGCTGATGATATACGGAATGTTAATTTTAAAGAGTTACATGTAAAACATCCTAGGATTGATGTTGTTGTTGGCGGACCACCTTGTCAGGGATTTTCTCAAAAAGGTAAGAGACTTAGTTTAAATGATGATAGGAATTTTTTGTTCCAGTCGTTTGTTCAATTTGTTGATGAGTTTAGGCCTAAGTATTTTGTTTTAGAGAATGTACCAGAGATTATAACGACATCAGGTGGTTTTTTTAAAGATGAAATAGTTCAATCTTTTAAATTAATTGGCTACGATATAACATATGGAGTTTTGCGTGCTGTTGATTTTGGGGTTCCACAAGATAGACGCCGAGCTATTTTTATTGGACAATTAAATAGTCTAGAGGTGACTTTACCTGAGGCAACAGGGGAAAGCAATACGGTAAAAGATGCGATATATGATTTACCATTCATTGCATCTGGAGAAGGTAAAGATGTGTCATCTTATGATAAAGAACCAGAGTCAAAGCTCCAATGTTTCTTGCGTAAAGGGGCATCTGTTTTGTATAATCATGTTGCAACGTCACATTCTGATGTGGCTTTAGAAAGATTGTCTTTAATTCCTAAAGGGGCAGGTAGAGAAGCGTTACCACCAGAGCATAGAACAAGATCTATATATAGCGGAACTTGGTCTCGCCTTTTGGAGGATGGAGTCGCTTCCACAATAACAACTCGTTTTGATACTCCTTCTTCAGGACGTTTTACTCACCCTATTCTGGATAGGTGTTTAACGGTTCGTGAAGCCGCTAGAATTCAAACATTTCCTGATACATTCCGTTTTTATGGGAGTAAAACATGTCAAATGAAACAGGTTGGGAATGCTGTTCCTCCATATTTGTCATATGCAATAGCGAAAGTAATAATTAATAATGAACTAAAAGATAGCTTATGATAAAGTTGCCATCTATAATAGCACAAAGAAATGAACTAGATTGTCGTCTTGGTATAAAATCTTCTTTGAGCGGTATTGCGTCGGTTGTTGCTCTTTCATACCTTTTGTATTGTGCAAATGGGAAGAAAAGTTACATTATATATGCAGATGAAGTTGAGCAATCCAATGGGAAGAAGAAACTGGTTTTGAAAGATTCGTATAAAAAGTGGATTGTAGATAATTATTCTCTTAATGATGATGTACTAGATAATAATCCATTGTTGACTTCGCAACTTGAAGCCTTGCAGGTTGGTTTAGGCTTAATGTTTCATTTGTCTCAGATCTCCTATGTTGATTATCCAACTACATATACAAAAGAAAGGACTGGAGGAGAACGATTTAGAAAGGTAATGAAGTTTGCCTTGAATATGAAATATATTGATTTGTATTTATCTGCATGGCCAAATGAAATTTTGAAAAGTGAAATAACTTTGTGGCTTAATAATTCACCCTCGCATAATGATTTGAGTATAGGACTCAAGCAAATTTTAACTGCTTTTTCAGAGGAAACTCAATTTAAAATTCGTGCTCAGGGACAGGAAATTTTATTTCAGCAAGTAGGTATTTATTGTAATATATTTAATAACGATAATGTTGTTGCTAAAGATGAGCAGGAAGATGTTGGACCTTTTAGGGTTTTTAAATCCTTTGTAAGGGAAGGGCTTCATCCGTTTCTTACTATAGAGAATAATGTGTTCTCCAATAATAGTGGAGAATCGTTAGAGGATTATAAAGAAATGGTTGACACGACACTTAATTTATCTTCAAAAAAGATAGTGTTGTATCAGGAAGATTCTGCACTGCAAGAAATAGATAACAATAAATTAAATGATCCTTATCAAATTATCTTCTACGGAGCCCTAGGTACGGGAAAGTCGCATGCGGTAGAGAATGATTATGTTCAGGGAAACAAGAGTTTCCGAATAACGTTTCATCCGGATACGGACTATGCCAGCTTTGTCGGATGCTATAAACCTACAATGTGTGGAACGGATGATTCTCAGATTACCTATTCTTTTGTCCCACAAGTGTTTTTGAAGTCTTATGTTTATGCATGGAACAATCCTGACAAGAAGACGTTCCTGGTGATTGAGGAGCTTAATAGGGGAAACTGTGCGCAGATTTTTGGAGATATATTCCAGTTGCTTGACAGGCGTGCTGATGAGTATGCCGGATATTCCAAATATGCTGTCAATGCTGATACTGACATTGCAAAGTATTTGCAGCAATACATTGTGAATGATGAGTATGAGTCTACAATAAGGAATATATATAAACCGGAGGAGGATATATTCGATTTCAGTCTCATGGCTTTGCCGGATAACCTCTATATCCTGGCTACCATGAATACTTCCGATCAGAGTCTGTTCCCGATTGACAGTGCATTCAAGAGAAGGTGGGAGATGGAGTATGTCAAGGTCAACTATGAGGATGCAGCCAAATTCAAACTTGAATTAGATGACCAGCATCTATATTCTTGGGATAAAGTTCTTGAAGGATTGAACGGCTACATAAAGCGTGAAACCAATTCTACTAACAAGATTATCGGAAACAGGTTTGCTCAGGCGAAGGTTGGAGATATCATTGATTTGAAAACTTTCCGTGATAAGGTTCTGTTCTTCTTGTTCAATGATGTGTTTAAGGACAATGATGACTTCATTAGGACATTCTTTGGGACAGATGCTGAGAATATGTTCTTTGAGGATTTGTGTGAATCTGATGATATTCAGCCTATTGTCCGTTTTGTTGAAGACGTCTGCAAGGCAAGGAATCTGAAGGAGGAGAATAATATAGCTGAAGAAACACCAACGCTCAGAGCATAATGATTCTGTTTTTCGAAGGTAAGGCTTATAAGCGAACTTTGCTTGAATCAGTCTTTGGGAAAGACCACTCCAATGTTATTTTTCGTGGTCATCTCAAAGATGAAAAAGCTGTACTTGACTGTGTAGGATATTATTATAATCAAAAGTATTCGCACGTATTTATCCTTCCGAAAGTGTTCTATATCTGGGGAAAAGGGTTCGGATGTGTAGACTTGCCTGAGGATAGGCCTTTGGACGATTCTGATAATATTGCAGAGCTTCTTAAGGAGAACAATTGGAAAGCGGATGTCATAAATGATTTGCCTATATATCTTTACCAGGCGATAGAGAAGTACCGTAAGCGCGAGCATGATACTGTTGTTGCTGAGACCAGGGCTGCCCAGAATGTCATCAGTTCCAAAAGCGGAAAGACGGAGATGTCTTTGATGGACATAATATTGTCTCTGCGTGACTTTTATAGCGAAAACCATAATCTGTTTGTAATGATATATAAGCAACGGCATTCGGGTTTTAATAAGGTGAATTGGGGCCGGACAATACGTCTTCATCAGCCGGTCCTAAAGGATAGGAGCGTTATTTATCCTTATGTGGTGAACAGGAGAAAAGAGGTCAATTATGATGAAGAACTGCTCGTCTTGTTTTTCAATACCCTCAGATATATCAATAATGAGTATCACTTTAGATTTGTTGTTGAGCAGCCATATAGTCTGATTTCAGATAAGGAATTCAAGAGAAAGCTGGAGAACGGGGCGATACGCAAACGTCTCAATACTCTGAGAAATAATTATTTCAACGAAAAACTGGTACGCTTGTGGGAGCATCTATACCTGTTTGCTTCAAGGATAAACAATGTCCATAGTGCTAAGGAAAGGGAGGAGTATCTTCTCATAAGGGATTTCAATGTTGTCTTTGAGGATATGGTTGAGACTCTGTTGGGGGATCTGGACGCGCCTAAGAACCTGGTGAAGCAGCAGGACGGGAAGATTGTGGACCATCTTTTCAAAGGGATGTCCCTTACGACTTCATCACGGCAGGTCTATTATGTCGGTGACAGTAAATATTACAAGGAGGGTGCTGTTCCTAAGGGTGATTCTTTGTTCAAACAGTACACTTATGCCAAGAATATAATTCAGACACAGATTGATTGGTATCATCGCAGGAAGGAACATCTGAAGTACCGTGATGAACTTACTGAGGGATACAATATTACTCCAAACTTTTTCATCAGCGGAAGTGTAAGGAGCGGATATGATTTCATGTCACCGGAGCTGCACTTGCAGTCTGATGAGTTTCAAAAGAATTACCAGTTCCGCAACCGCATATTTGACCGTGATACATTGTTCCTAAGGATGTATGATATAAATTTCTTGTTTGTATTATATGCATACATCAGCCGTTCGGAGAGCGTTAGAGCCAGGTTCAAGTTGCACGCAAAAGAGCAGTTCCGGACAGATTTTATCAAGTATATAGATTCGGAACATGATTTTTATCTGCTTCAGCAGCGTAATTCCGGAGATATTGAGGCGGTCGTAGATAAGCATTTCAGAAAATTGAATGGAAAGGTCTTCTGCCCGTATGAGAGGGGAGAGGACCATTATGGTCTCCTTATGCTTGGTCTTGAACGTGATGCGTTTATGGAGAATGCCGTGTTGCTGGCAGATTTAAGCAAAGACTTTATAATCAAGGAATATCATCTCGGTACTGAGCCGTATTTGTATTACAATGGGCTTCTTTGGGGACAGCAGGTTTCCCGAAGTATGGCATTGACGAGTGCTCTTAAGGATGCTGAAGGCAAGTACCGTCGAGAATCAGTGGCCATCTGCTGCTATAGGTCCAGGGAGCATAAAGACTGGATATTGAGGAACCGTCTCTACAATGTCAGGTTCAATGCCGGACGCCCAGGTGCCGTCTATAGACATACCCAGCAGGTGTTTACTGCAAGTTTTCTGATTCTATACGACTACAACAATCAATCGGCTGAGGCTGAATGTTATACTCTCACGGGCGTGAATAATCTGTATGATGCCAAGACCATGCAGAAGTCCGGCTATCCCAAGATTGTATGGAATGGTGATGAAGAGTATCTGCTCTACAGCATCGGTGACCGCCTTGACGGTACAATCTCTGTCACTGAAATCCTGGACAGTCACCCGGAAGCTGCAGACGGCACTCCTCTTTATGTTTATTTTGTTGAGGTGGAGGATGTTAATGTATGAAAAAGAAGAAAAGTAAAAAAGTTTATTTGCAGAAAATAGAACTGGAGAATGAAAGGTAAATATTACATAACAGTTTTCCCTTGTTCCTCTGCTTCTTTTATTGCTACAATATGATCGAATAAGGTGCTAAACTTCTCATAAAACTTTTCATCAATTTTCCCTTTTTTACAATCGTCCTCCAATTTACCTTTGAGACCATCTTTACTCTTTATTGTATCAAGAGAGGTAAATGACAAAATATATTTGCGGAATAATTGACATGTAAAATAGTCTTCAACATTAAAGTTATCTATGTTTCTTCTACGAGCATATGGAGGATAAAATGAGAACCATGTGTGCTGATTTTTACGAGCTTTGCCAAAATTTTTAATATCCCATGTTTTCTTGCCTGATGAACACGGAACAACTTGATTCATACTTTTAACTCCTGCATTATCTCCATCAAATAATGCAATAACAGTTTGTCCATCTTTTGGAGTAAATTTTTGTGCAAATGCTTTCACATTGGATGCTCCTCCACAAGGAATAAATTCAAATGACAAACTTGTATATCTCCCATTTTTTTTGAAATACTTGAGTGCCGCAGATATAAATGTTTCATCGGTTGGACCTTCTACTATTAATATATCATCATGAGATGCAAGGAAAAGATTCTGTTTTTGAGAAGTCCAAATACCACTAGTTAATCTTTCAACTAGGTTAACAATGTCTTTATCAATAACCTTTGCCTTACCATTTTCATCCTTATCAAGCATAACGATTGCGCCTTTAGTTTTCTCTTCAAAAGAAGCGGTCAAGGTTGGCGAGTGTGATGTTATTATATTGCTACGATGGCTCATATGATCAAACATTTCTCTCAGTTCACTCTTCCGTGATATATGTATATGACTGTCAGGCTCATCCATTAACACCAATGTTTGTTCATCTGATATAGCCTCTAAGATGAATAGTATAACCATCATCTTCTTTTCACCCTCACTTAAAAACGCAGACTCAATTCCGCCATTAAATGAAATATTTAAGGTATCTATAACTTGACTGGCGCCCATGTACTTGTTAAATAGCAGGCGGGCATCATCATCATTGGGATTGAATTTAGATATATCATTAGACGAAATAGTTGAACTATCAACAAATTGTCCACGGAGTTGGCGAATGAATAATGTTATTTGATTCTCCTTTCGCCATTTCCTTAGCTTTGCATTATTGAATTTCAATTCAATGGAATCCAAATTACATGAAGCTATTCCTAATTTCTCTTGAAGAAACTTGTTAAATGCAATATTCATATCTCGTGTTGCAAGCATACATAATAATATATATTTCCACATAGTCCTGTCAATATATACCATAGATAAAATATTGGGAGCTTCTGCTGTACGAACACTTTCTAAATACTCTTCATTCGCTTTTTTATAGTAGTTATCCCACATTCGAGTGTCTTCACCGCTATAGTTGCATACTATTCTATTGGGATAAATCATATCCGCATCAGTTACTGCAATATCATCTTTATTATATTCGGTCGTAGATGCAGCTTTATCATGCTTTATCCGATATGTAATATCGTTGATTTCGTAACGCAATACAAAGCTAAACATGAAATCAGTTGAATGACTTAATAATGTTGAAAAAACGCTACTTAATGCTTCTAATATATTCGTTTTCCCAGTACCATTATTGCCAATAATCACATATGTATCATTGGCTGAATCAAAACTTAAATTTAAACCTTTGAGGTTTCTAAACTCAGAGGTGATTTTCAGTGTCAGTAGCTTCATGTTAAGAGAAAATCTTGTTATTGAAGTATTCTATATTTTTTTGCATTAATTCTTCTAAAGATTTTTGAGTTCTTCTAATCTTTAAAATCTTTGCAATGAGTTTATGTTGTTCATCAATTGACGGTAAAGCTATTGACGTATTTTCAAATACTTTTTGAGACAATCTTCTTCGTCCCGTAGTTCCACTACTTGAATTAGAAAACTGATTCAAAATTGCATCATTATTTAGTACTAACTCTAAATATTCAGGAAGTATTTGTGTCGTATCAATATCATAAACCAAAAAATCTGGAGTAACAATAGCCCCTTCGAGAGATGAGTCCACAATGCCAAAAGCAGCACTTTTGCCATCTATCTTTGAAATAATGAACTGACCACATTTTACTCGAGTTTGACGTTTGGTGCCAATTTGAGCACCTATAACGGTATCACGTTCCTGAATGCCTTTATTGAATAGTTTTACTGTTAATCGGGTGTATTCAATATTAGGTTCAACGTATATAACATCTTTACTCAATGATACGACATCTCCAATCCTTACTTTCTTATATAAAGGATTATAATTAATATTAGCCGTGTCAAAAATAGGCTTAACACTCCAACTGGATAAATCTGAATGATTTACTATCTTTGTATATGTCATATTTGACACAACATCTCCGCTTAACCAAGAGGAAACTTCTTTAGCAGCTATTGGTAATTCTTCATTGTTTGAAGGTAATCCAGTAGAAGAAATTCCAGCGTCATTTATTTTTGTAACAGATAGTAAATAGTCCTTTTCCGGTATCTCGTCATCCTTGAACTTCTCAATAAAGATAAGGCTTGGTTTTATGTTTGCACCAGATGACAAGAATACATCGGCAGGGATTGATGTTATGTTGAGTATTTTGGCACGTGATTCTATAAATCTACGAACACGATTTAATGCAGGATTATCCAACACTCCTTCAGGTAACACAATACCAGCTCGTTTTCCTGGCTTTAGCAAGTTTATACAACGTTCAATGAATAAAATTTCTGTGCTGTTGTTGTTTATTTGATATAGTTCTAATATACGCTTTCCTATTTTTTTGTCTTTACCTAATTCCTGTGCATACATTTTAATCGGAGTGTATACTTTACTAATGTATTCGTTGCCAAATAATTCCTCATATAAAGTTTTTTCCCTATCAGTAGGAATGTCAGACCCAGTAATACGCATGTCCTTTTCTACATGAGCTCCGAAAGGTGGATTTATAAGAATTACATCAAAATTATTGTCATAAACTCCGCCTACATTAAGGAGACCATCATGAAGATAAACTCCTACATGCCCGTCACCATGCATGATCATATTCATTTTTGAAGTACGCGCCATACGAGCGTTGGCATCCACTCCAAAGAAATAGTCATGGCAAAGTTTGTGATAACGACTGCCCTCTTTGGTCTTATCACATTCATTTAGCAAATTATTTATTTTACATTGCTTTTCAGAGTCAGAAAGATTTTGATTATCCATCAAAACTGTAATCTGTTTGTGGATGTCTTGATCTATTTGATTCTGTACATGTTCAAATGCTTTTATTAGGAATCCTCCACTTCCACAGCATGGGTCACACACTTTATCTCCCTCCTTTATATTTAGTACTTCAACCATATAATTAACTATGGTTCTAGGAGTAAAAAATTGTCCTAATTCTCCTCGAAATGTTTTACCCAAAAATAGTTCAAATGCGATCCCCTTTATATCATCGGAAGTATCATATAACTCAACATTACTTAGTTCTTCTAAAATGAGTAAAAAACTTTCTCTACGAATCCTTATTTTATCTTCTGAGTCAAAGAGGCCGTCTGTCGAATACGTTTCTTTAACTTCATTAAAAAGATATTGAATATAATCGACCTCGCCATTATATAACAGTTCATCTTTTATGAATTTATCTTTACTGTAAACGAGCTCGTCTTTTGCCTCACGTTCATAAAGCATTTTTATGAATAAGATTTTACTTATCTCATCAAACGCAGCTTCTGGTGAAAGTTTGTCAACATTGCGTATAATGTTATGACAGCGAGTTAAGGTTTTCAAAAATTTGTCTTTTGAATAACCTCGTACTTTATTTACAAATAAAGTTAGATTCTGATCAGAAATAATATCTTGCGCTGTTGGGAAATCGCTTATACGTTCTATTTTTAGAGGTATAGCATTTCGGTCAATATAAAATACTTTTGTTTCCTTAAGATTATGAGCAACATAAAACGCCATATCATTAAGAACGGCTTGCTTATATTGCTCAAAATAATCTTCTGCTTTAATTTTTATATGCTCAGCCTTACATGCAACAAGAACATAAATATCTGGGGCAAGTCCAGATTTCTTGTCATCTGGGCTGCGCCATATTGCGATATCTGCAACTGAGGTTGGAGATACTTTTACATTAAACCCCATCTGTTCAGGTAAATACCCATAGGAATCTACCAAACGTTGGAAAAAAGTTTCAGCCAACTTCTGCTTACTATTATTTATATCTTTTTTCATTGAAACAAAATTCGTTTTATTTATGGTATATTAACCATACTGTACAAAACACCTAATTAAACGCAAAGCTACTAATATTTTGTGGTATCCGCAACTTGAGAGATTTCTTTCTTTGTTTTAGCAACTGAAATTTAGCAAAACCAAATTTTACTTCACCATTTTGTATAGCAAACAAATAGATTGCATTGCTTGCGAATGAATCCCCGGTAAGGCAGTCACGTATATTCTGTACCCGTTGGAATGGGCTGGATATGGCAAGCGGCTTGGGGGAAGCAATTGATGATGTCGAATTGGAAGGCTGTGTGATTGGTCAGTTGCAGGATGCCGTATCTTTCGTCAGAAATAATTCCCATAAAAAATGGTGGAAGGAGGACGATTATCGTGAAGAATTGCCTGATTATCCGGAACGAGCAGTAACAGAGGCTATAGCGAATGCAATCATTCATCGTGACTATATGCAGATGGGAAGCGAAGTGCATATAGACATGTATGATGACCGTTTGGAAATCTATTCTCCTGGCGGTATGTTGGATGGAAAGCTTATCCAGCAGTTAAATCCCATTAACGTACCCTCCAAAAGAAGAAATCCTCTGTTAGCAGATTTCTTCAGTCGGTTGGGACTGATGGAAAGACGAGGCAGTGGAATGAAGAAGATAATGGATGCATATAAGCAATACGAACGTCTGATTGATTGCCATGTTCCAGAATTCACATCCGATGCCTCTGAATTTCATGTAATTCTATGGAATCAGAATTATGACAGCAAGGATTCCGTAAAAGAGGACGCGAATGATGTGGAAGAGTTCGCGAATGAAGACGGACGGTTCACCAATCAACAGAATGAGTTCATAAAAGAACCAGTGGAGTTCACAAAAGAGTTCACAAAAGCAAGTCGCCAGATATATAAATTTATATCTACGAATCCCAAAGTCAGTACTGCTCAAATGGCAGAATCAATGGGACTATCAAGACGTCAGGTTCTGAAATACATAAAACGTCTGCAAGACTTGCACAAAATTGCCCGTATAGGAGGACGCAAGGCTGGAGAGTGGAAAATAATTGACGAAGAGTACGAAGGATTCTTTGATAGGATATAAGGATGAATCTGTATCCAAGAGTGCGTATAGTATCAAATTATCATGGAGGACATTCAAGAAAAATACGAGAAACTTCTTAAGGCGTACAGTGCACTTCGTTTAGAAAATGAGGAATTGAAATCTATTCTTCAACAACACAGTATTGCATATCCTAAAGAAGAGTCTTTGTTCTCCAATAAGGCATTGCTAATTATAAAACTCTCCCTTGACGAGAAAATAACGCTATTTCGCAGCTACTTCAAAGGTCGTGATGATGTGTTTGCTCGCCGTTGGTTCAGTAAGACAACACAGAAGAGCGGTTATCAACCCGTTTGCATTAATGAGTGGCGACGAGGTGTTTGTGACAAGAAGAAATACAAATGTGCAGAATGCCCAAACCGCAAATTCGCTTCGTTGACTAACCAAGATTGCTATCGTCATCTAGAGGGAAAAGATGAGAATGGTTGTGATGTTATTGGTCTTTATCCTATCTTGTCAGACAACAAATGTATTTTCCTGTGTGCAGATTTTGACGACAAAAACTGTACGCACGGATACAAGGACGATGTTCTTGCATTTACATCCGTATGTAAGGAATGGGGCATTCCTTACAGTATTGAGCGTTCGCGTTCCGGCAATGGCGCACATGTCTGGATATTCTTTGAAGAACCTGTGCCAGCACATAAAGCCAGGAAATTTGGCAATGCCATATTGACAGAAGCAACAAAACTCAATGCACGCCTTAGTTTCAATTCCTACGACCGTTTCTTTCCAAATCAAGACCGTCTGCCAGAAGGCGGTTTGGGGAATCTTGTTGCTCTGCCACTTCAAGGAAGGGCAAGAAAGAACGGCAATAGTGTATTTGTTGACTAAATTATACCTGATAACAGTATCTTTGATACAGAGGCTCGTCAAAACAATAGAGAGGTTATTGTAAGGAGCCGTCCCAAAGTTAGTTGTTATATTTATAATCTTATTTGACTGAGTCAAATAAGCACATGTTTAACATTACTACTATAGATTCCATTTACTTAGGCTTAACTTAAGTTGTGCCACTGAGCGTATTTACTCGTAATTTCCCTAAAGATATCTATGGCAATTTTATTGTTTGTCAGCAAGTGTATGAAGATTAGACGCATAGTCGTTAAACGGTAGCCTTGTATAATCATTCAAATATATTCCTACCTTTTTCCGTCAAGCGATATTTCTGTTTTGGATGCTTAGGGCTCTCAGGATATAATGGACAGACCAAACATGCTTTCAGTGCAGGATTAAGATAATTGCTCATGAAATTTTTCCTGTCCTTGAGTTTCATAAGTTCCTTTATTGAATACACCCCATTGCCTATCGTTTGGACAAGACTCTCCACTTGCGGGGTACTTGTGGGGTACTTGGTCGGTTAATAGACTCATACCTGAATATGAGTTTCACGCTCCCTCTATCCGTTATATATTCAGGCTCCGGCAAGTTGGCTTTTTGGCATTCGTCTGCCATCATGCTGATGCCGCGTCCCCAGCTTTCCATGACTTTTTTTATACAACACGTTTGCTATCAGTGGATTTTGTGGTTTGGACTCATGTCCAGACTTCATCTTTTCCACATTCCAGTCATGCGGAAATGAACCGGGATTCTCTATCTCCACGCGGTCATCGTATATCGCAATTCCGACAGAACCTCCTGCATCCCGATAAGAACGGTGCGCCAGGCTATTCAGTACTCCTTCCCTGATTGCTTTATATGGAACAGTAAGATGCTCCTCACGTTCCAGCGTATCGGTTGTTCCAGACAATGAAAGATGTTTGAAGATGAATGCCATTGCAGCATTGAGCAATTGAAAAATATTGCCATGGATACGTTGGTTGTCCATGAATATTGTCTTGTCAGTACCTTTGAAATGTGCCAGCCTCAAAAGGCATTGTGGTCGTGACGCTCTCCACGCGCATATATGGTCTTCCCTTGTAGCAGAAAGGACGGTTGGGCCTTTCATTCTCTACATGGAAAGCTATTACTTTCTTGTCGCTCACTTCCTGACCGACAACCTCTCCGTTGTCTGCTACACCGAACAGTATCACGCGGTCCATTGTCGGAAATTGATGAAACTTCTATTGTCATTTGTTTATACCTATAATTCACTTTTATATGGAAATATGAAATTGTTGTTGGCTATAGAGGAGCAAATAGCTAAATTTGTGTGTCAGACCTGTTCAATGGAGATTAGATGGAATAGTTATATTTAAACGTTGATGCTTTCAAAATATAGAACAATATGGAATCGTTTTAGAATGATGTCAATATAGTTGCGTACGTTTAAGAAGAACATTGAAATTCTTTAGATATTGTAATACGATGGAGTGTAGAGTATGTTTTCATTCAATTGATGATTTAAGTTTTGGAAGCAATCTTGAACTTGTTGAAAAAGCCATTGCCAGATATAAATCGGAACCTGTTTCCACTTTAACAGATGCGATAGAATTATTTCATATAAAGAAACTCATTGATAATGAGTACCGTTTGAAATCTTGGCCGGACGCTTGTTTTATGCAGTTAAAGGAAGATGTAAAGGATTACAATAGTATAATGGTAAAACATTTTACATCTTTCAATTATAGCTCTTTGAAAGATAGTTACAACACATTGGAATATGCCTATAGGCAGGCGTTTTGGGATATTATTGAACAATTCAGGTTGTATGATGTTGTAGACGGTAGTTTTGTAAAATCTGTTGCAGAGGAGAATGATTTAAGAATAATACTTCATTGCAAAGGTGTTGTGGAAAAGTTCAAAAAGGAACTAAAACAGACAATGTTTGAAAACAGCAGTGCCGCCCATATTCTCATTGATAAATATATTGCAAAACGAGACAACTCTACTGACAGGAATATTTATCTTCCTTCAAACATTTCAATGGATGATAAGATAGCGTTAATAAATGCATATTTGGATAGTGACAATCCTAATTTGAATTATGTACGTTTAATTTGTCAAAATAAAGATGATAAGAAATGTTTGGTATTGGACCCGCAAACAAGGCTCAAAGCAGAACGTCTTGCAAAGAAACTGAATGATGAATTGCTGTCTGATGACAGCAGCGTTACATTTACTGAAGGCTTTAATGTCGTATTTTCTGAAGCAGAAAATATCGGACCTGTTGACTGTAAATTTGAAAAAGATGTCCTGACTTATTTGTATAGCGTAAAATATATCCGTTCTTGCAATCATGTAAAGTTGGTTGAAAATTGTAAGACCTTGTTTTATTGGATGAATCCACATGGACTGTTGGAGCTTATCAATAAAAATAGTGAAGTTAATACATTAGAATATATTTTTATGGACAGGAGCCGTAATGCATATCCTGATTATGATTATTTCAGGAAAAAGAACCTGCTGGCATCATTTCAATTGTTCGCTTACAATAAAGAGTTAACTCTGCAGGATACATCTCTCGAACAGGAGTTAAAAACCTTTTACGAAGAAAATCTTTTCAAAGAGTACGGCTATCCTTCTTTGAAACTGAATTATCCTAATCTTGAAGATAATTGGCTGAACAAATGCCGAGTGCTGCTTCCGGAGTTGGATTCGATTGTTAAACAGTATGATATATATGTTAAATATGATGAAATTGATCCGGATATTATCAGATTGGGCAAGCCATTGAAAATGACAGATAGTAAAAGTCTCTTATTGAATAAGTACTGTGAAGTTAATGAGAAATCATCGGAGATTCGTACAGTATTAAATAATCTGTTTGGCTCAGGAAGTTTACTGAGTTATATTAAACCATTTAATAAGATGCATTATCATAATCTTTTTGATTTGCTGGATCGTGAAGATGTTTATTATGATAATTATGAAAAATATCAAAAGCCAGGTATAGATTTTCTCATATCGCATGGTATCATAAAAAAAAGTGCAGACGGGCTGCTTGTCATATCAAGCTATGATTTGAAGATTATACTCAAATCTTTGTGGGAATACCGTGCTTGTGCCTATTGGCATTATTCGAAAAATGGGATGGAATATATTGATAGAATGGTTGATAAAGGCTGGCTTATAGAAAGTGATAATCTATTGACGACAGAGGAGAAGCGATACTTCAGCTATTACATGGATAATGGAGAGTTTACCAATGGCTTTGCATACCGCAATCACTATGCTCATGGTAGCATAGTTCCTGATTATGACGATTCTAGACATTGTGAGGCATATTTAGTGTTTTTACGGCTCCTGGCTATTTTAATATTGAAAATTGAAGATGACTTATGGTGTGCAAGAAGAGCATTTGCCATTGGAGCGGTTAGGCCGTAGAAATCAGCTATCATCTGCATCGCCCAGAATGCTGGGCTTTATGAATATTTTACGGAGGAGGAGCGATGGATGAGGTTGGTCGCTAATTTTTTAGACCTGTATGGGGGAGATTTGTGCAAATGAATGAAAGTTGACCTGCCAGTTGAGAAAAATTGTATAAATGTTGCGAAATGTCGTCGGAAAAAATGTAAATTTGCCTTTATTGCAGTTTTAATGAATCAGAAGATGAAAAAGTTTATAATCATTTGTGGTATACTGATGTTCCCGATTGTAGCTAAAGCTCAGCATGCTAAATCGGACACATTCTTTGGACTGAGGCTTGGAGAAAAGTACTCTATGGAGTATATCGTTTCTGCAATTGGGGAAAACGGAACTTATGTGGCATTGGATGTGGAGACTTTAAAAATCGGGGAAATTGATTGTAGTTATAGTTTCTTCAAGGATGTACGATACAATGGAAGAACCTATCCATCAATGATTCTTATATTCATGCCTTCGGGAGGAGAACTAGTTGCAGTGAACTTTACTGTCAAAGCAGAGGCGATAGATGAAAGCCAGGCGATGTCAGAAATATATGAAGAACTTAAGGGTGAATTGTCAAAGTCGTATGAGATGTCGTACTTTCCTGTTTCAGAGCGTCCGGAAGTAGAAAGATTGGAAAGTATTAGTGATGACGGTTTGATGGTACGTTTTGATAAATATACTAATGATGGAGTTATTACGCAAATTAATGTCATGTATATATCACTGAAGGCAAGTATTGCTCCAAACTCAAGTCTTCCGACTCTTCAGGATACTTTTTTCGGTCTTAAGATGGGTGAACGTCAAAGCGTGGCTGGAATTAAATCAGCACTTTATAATAAAGGCGAATTTGTTGAAGAAGAAGTTGATTTCTATGGGAAGTCAATACTTTTCAAGAACGTTATCTTTGCCGGTAAAAAGTGGGATTATGCAACATTCTCTATAACAGAAAAGGGTGAGTTCTATAATTTCTATGTATATGACAGCCTTGATGATTTGTATTTAGAGAGCAAAGAAGCCGGGCAAACGTATGATTTATTAAAGTCAAGATTGGACAACAAATATGGTGCAGCAGAGGAAAAAGATGGTGGTGATTCTAAAAATGCTGTATATTATGGGAATAATAACAGGCTCCTCATCTTGTCTAATGAACGTAATGAATCTAAAGGTGGTTCTTATCGTAGGTTTGTAGGATTGAAATATATTCAGACTGAAGTCTATAACAGATTGTCAGAAATATCTGATGATGAATTATAGATTAGGCTTCGTTGTGCTTAAATATCTTTTGTCATTCAGTATGGGCTATTGATTAGTTGCTGATATGCATCAGAAAGGACTTTTAAGATATGCCTTAGACTCTAAAGACAATTTTGTCAGTATTCCTGTTTTCGTCACTTTTAAAGGATAAAATTTTTATTGTTTGAAAATCAATGGTTTATCTTTGCGAAATTTGGTAATTTGTTTAATCTGGTCTATGAATGGGTAAACCGCTTGTCGTTCTGCAACCGGGCGATTCCCGATTGCAACTTGAAGCGAAGTTCAGGCTTGGTAATTCTATCTGATAAATGGTCAATAGTCGCCATTGCTAAAATTGGTCTTGAGGTTGTGAAACTTGAAATGTACGGTTTAGAAGACGTGCAATATCAATATTAAGAACATCGGCAATGCGCCGTAGAGTAGGCAAATCAGGTTGCGATGAATTGGTGCACTATTTTGGGAATGTTACTGGGTCGCGGCCCATGTCAAATTTTAATCTCTTAATGTCAAACGCATAATTACACAATTTATTTGAACGTATTTGAGCGAGACAAGAAGTTGAGGAAGAAAAAGTGGAAAAGTCGCTGGATTTCAGTGACTTTATTCTAAATGGTTATGGTTGCTTACGGCTGTTTCCAAGCCGTCATTTCCCGATGCCGTTTATTCACATTTCTGGCAGACAGCACGTTGCTGCACAAATCAGTACGAGGAGCATTTCAGAATGTAGGCAGAAAATTTCGGGAAACTCATATCTTTGATTCTGAGGCTATTGCAACTCGGCCCGTACCGCGTCTTTTTGCCTGTTTTCTCTGCCGTAACTCTGTATTACAAAGATAGTTATAAATCAACAGATAACAGCATAAAATGGTAAAACTTTTTTATTATGCTGGCAAAACATTATGTTATGCGGTATAATTCTTTCAAAATAGGAGACGATAGTTGTCAGATCTGCCAACAACCAATTTCAGGGAAGGCTGGTCCATGTACAAAAGCATGGATTATATTCCGGAAAATGTGATTTATACAGCCAAATACAATGCGATAATGTGATAAATAAGCGATAAATCATTTGTAAAATGTGAAATTATTTGTGTTCTGTGGTGCCGATTGTGTGAAAACAATTATATTTGCAATTGAAACAAAAGAAATTGATTATGGATAAATTGCTCAGGAGAAAGATTGATGATTATTTAATGGCATGGAAGAATAATCCCGATAGAAAGCCTCTTATAATAAAAGGGGCTCGTCAGATTGGAAAGACTCGCTCTATTGAGTGGTTTGCATATCAGAACTATAAGAATGTTATCCAAATTAATTTTGTAGAACAAACAAAGTATAAGAATATCTTTGAAGATGGATTTGAAGTTGATGCGATCCTTAAAAACATATCATTGCTTAATCCAGAACTGAAGTTTATCCCTGGGGAAACGATTTTCTTCTTTGATGAACTGCAAGCCTGTCCGAATTGTGCCACATCATTGAAGTTCTTTAAGCTCGACGGACGGTTCGATGTTGTCTGTTCCGGTTCATTGATGGGAATCAATTATAGAGAGATAGAATCCAATAGTGTTGGCTATAAGGAAGATTATGAAATGCATTCCATGGATTTTGAGGAATTCCTTTGGGCTAAGGGATACACAGACGATTTTATAGAGGAACTATACCGACACATGTTGGATGCTAGACCTCTTGCAGCTTTGCAGATCGATGTGCTATTCAGTTTATTCCGTGATTATGCAACTATTGGTGGCATGCCTGAGGTGGTGAATACTTATATCAAGAATAAAAACTTCAGTGGCACATTCGGCATACAGAAACAGTTGCTGAAAGACTATGAGGAGGATATCACCAAATATGTAGATGGTTTGGACAAGGCAAAGGTTAAAGCAGTTTATAACCACATTTCTACATTCTTGGCTAAGGAAAACAAGCGTTTCCAGATAACTAAGATTGGAAAGAATGCACGAAACAGAGATTATATCGGTTGTGTAGAATGGTTGGCTGATGCTGGAGTTATTAATGTTTGTTATTGCTTGAATCAACCGGAACTTCCCATTAAGGGCAACTATGATCCTAAACTATATAAGATTTATTACAAAGATACAGGACTTTTGATTGCATCACTCGATGAAGAAGCACAAGAGGATTTGAGAGCCAATAAAAATCTTGGTACATACAAAGGTGCTATATACGAGAACATAGTAGGAGATATGTTGGTAAAGCAGGGATATAATCTCTACTATTATAGTAGCGACAGACCTTCTCTTGAAATGGATTTCTTTGTGCGCGATGCCGATTCCCTTATTCCTGTGGAAGTAAAAGCCAATGATGGTGCAACGGCATCATTGAACAAGCTGCTAAGTGATGATAAATATCCTGATGTTAAATACGGCATCAAGTTAGGATATAAGAATATCGGCTTCAACGGTAAGTTCTATACTTTCCCTTATTTCTTGACTTTTTTATTGAAGAAGTTTGTGTCGGAGAGGAGAGGCCACTTCACAATATATCTGAAATAAATCTTATATTTGCCCCGCCTTGAGTATTTGGTCTTGTCTTTTGTCATGCAGAGGACTGGATTCAGGGAAAGGGCAATGCTACTGATTGGAATTGTGCTGTGAAAGGTTACGCGAACATCACAATCCTGCGTACATTACTGAAAAATCAGCTGCGTAACAGGAGGAAGGAATGTCTGAGGACCACATACTTATAGCCCGGATGAATGCAGGAAGCAAAAAAGCTTTTGCCTCCCTGTATGACAAATATGTTTCAATGGTCTATGGCTATGTACATTCAATTCTTAAAGACACCACCATTGCAGAAGATGTCACTCAGTTCTGCTTCATGAAACTTTGGGAGCACCGCAGCAATATAGCTCCGGACAGGAACTTGCCTGCATGGCTATATGTCACGGCGCGTAATGCGGTCTATAAGGAAGCCAGACGGCAGGTCACCGTTACAAGATATGTAGAACATGCTTTATGTACCATGGATGCTCATGAGGCTGCAAAGGTTTCCGACTTTGACATCAGGATAATTGAAGCGGAAGTAAGGCGTGTAATAGATTCTCTGCCGGAATCCCGCCGCCGAATCTATCTTATGAAGATGAAGGACGGGATGACTACGGCACAGATAGCGGAAGCACTTGATATTTCTCCGAAGACCGTTGACAATCAGATAGCAAGGGTGAAAGAGCTCCTCAGGAAACATATCGGGGAACTTGTAATGCTGGCACTTTTTATCTTTTAGGATTCCTGCCTTCGCGGGAATAGATGCTTTTTTTCTGTTTTATTGCAATTTTTTCATTTTGCTTGTGGGGAAAATCGCCATGAGTGGATACATTATGTAAAAATGCGGGAAATTCCTGCAGGACTTATGAAGCAATATTATGGATCGGAAGAGGTATAAATATTTGTTGGACAGATTCTTTGATGGAGAGACCACACCGGAGGAGAATGAACTGTTGCATGCTGCCCTTGGTGAGGGCATGGATGCCCGCTTTGAGGAATACAGCAAGGATAAATGGGACGCTAACCATTATGCGATGCCTGAATTCAGGAAAGAGATGATGAAGGCTGACATCTTACGGCGTATACATGCTGAGGAAGACTATAGACGCCATGGCCGGATGAAGTTATTGAAGACTGCGGCTGCCGGTCTTGCTGTAGCTGCTTCCATTGCAGTCGCAGCAATTGCAGGATACCGGTTCCATGATATGTCGCAGCCTGTGCAGGAATTCGAAGTTGTAGCGGAAAGGGGACAGAAAAGTATGGTGACACTGCCTGACGGGACAAAGGTATGGCTCAATTCCGGAAGCCGTCTTGCCTATACATCTGCCTATAATTCGAAGAACAGGGAAATCTTCCTTAATGGTGAGGCATATTTCGATGTTGCCAAAAACCGGGAGCTTCCTTTTGACGTCAATGCCGGTGGCATGACTGTTCGTGCGCTCGGTACAAAGTTCAATGTCAAGGCTTTCCCGGAGGACGGTAAAGTCGCGGCAACATTGGTGGAAGGCTGTATCAGCGCAACATCAGGAGATGCCAGCATTGTACTCCAGCCATGGCAGCAGGCCGTACTGGACAGCAGGACAGGGAAGATGCTCAAGACAGAAGTCGTCAACCGCAACAATCCTGTTCCATGGAGACAGAATGAAATCCTGTTCGAAGGAGAAAACCTCAGGCAGGTTGGAGCCATGCTTGAAAGGATGTACAATGTCAAAGTGCTTATTGCGGACGATATCGCTGATTATTCATATACCGGCCTGATTTCCAATAATTCGCTTACAAACGTCCTGGAACTGATAAGCGGGACTTCACCGGTAAGATACACTATGCACGGCAATGTAATAAAATTCAATGCAACAAAATAGATGCTGTTTAAGTAACTCTAAAAAATGACTTGGTAAATCCAAGGCAGCTTTTGAATAAATTAACACTAAGCAACTTTTTAAAAACCACGTTATATTATGATTAGACGAATTTTGGCTATGGCGCTGATAATGCTGTCATTTACCGCAAACTCCATGTCGGCGGATGACAGGAAAGTGTCTGTGACCATTGAAGGCAAGACTCTTACAGAAGCTTTGGCTGTCCTTCAGAATGAAAGCGGTTATAGTATATTCTATAGCAGCACTTTGCCGGACAAGGATGCTAAAGTCAATGTGAAAGCGGACGGAATGTCAATCAGGGAGGTGCTGGATGCGCTTCTCGCAGGCCTGGATATCTCTTATGAGATACGGGATAACAATCAGGTTGTATTGTTTCCGAAACAGAAAGGAAAGCAATCTTCCGGAGCGGACGGTAAGAATAAAATCGAGGTGACGGGAACCGTGACAGATGCCGGCGGCTTTCCTGTGATCGGTGCCGGAGTGACTGTTGAAGGGACAGTGGACGGTACCGTGACAGATGCTGACGGAAAATATTCAATAGAAGTAGATAAGGAAAATGTCACTCTGTATTTCAGTTCGTTGGGATATGCCTCACAGAGTGTTTCCGTGGGTACGAGAAGAGTGATAGATGTAGTGCTGAGGGAGGATGTGCAGTATCTGGACGAAGTGGTTGTGGTCGGATATGGTGTACAGAAGAAAGTCAATCTGACGGGGTCTGTCTCAATGGTTTCCAATGAAGACATGGCTGCACGGCCTGTTTCTGATGTTGCCTCCGGACTTCAGGGACTGCTCCCTGGAGTGACAATCACCAATCCTTCAGGACAGCCAGGGGAGGCTACTTCCACCATCAGGGTGAGAGGTATAGGCACTATAGGAAACTCCAATCCCCTCGTACTTGTGGACGGTGTGGAAGGAGATATAAATTCTCTCAACCCTGAAGACATAGAGAGTGTTTCAGTGCTCAAGGATGCGGCTTCTTCTGCAATATACGGTGCCCGTGCGGCCAATGGTGTGCTTCTTGTGACCACGAAGAAACTTTCAGGCGGCAAGGATGTCCCGACAAGAATCAACTTCGGAGCCTATTTCGGCTTTCAGACGCCTACGCGCATGCCTGAAATGTTAGGAGCCGTTGATTTCATGCTCCTGGATAATGAGGCAAGGGAAAATGTCGGGACAGCAAAGGCATGGCAGCAGGAGCATTTCGATAAAGTAACCGGCAATATTGCACCGAATTATTTCGGTGATACTGATTGGGTGGAGTCTGTCCTGAACAAGTATGCGCCGCAGCAGAACTACAATCTCAGCTTCAGCGGAACGATAGGAAACAGCGGCTATATGCTCTCATACAGATATTTTGACCAGAAAGGTCTGACCAAAGGTGATTCAACAGGAGAGAAACGTCATAATCTCAGGTTCAAGATTGACACTAGGATGTTCGGCAGAGTTACCCTCTCATCGAACCTGGGCTATACCAATAAAAATGTGACATCCCCTGTCAATTCACTCTCAAACGGCGGCGGTGCCATATACAACGCCATGAGAACAGCTCCTAATGTACCTGTCCGCTATACGGACGGCACATGGGCCTATGGGGGAGGAAATACAAATCCTTTAGCCGTGCTTGAAGACGGCGGGCGCTCCGTCAACAAAGCAGAAGAATTTTCCCTTGTGGAAGTTCTGAAAGTGGATATTCTCAAAGGATGGAATGTCAGTGCGACATACAGCCTTACATCTGCAAACGGACTCAGGAATATCCTTAAAAAGACCATAGTGTTCAAAAATCCTGAAAATGGGTCCACATATCTGTACAATTCTCCGAATTCTCTGAAAAACATAGACTTGAAAAGTCTTCAGCAGACATTCATCGTACAGACCAATTTCGATTTTACATTCGGGAAACATACAATCGGCGGAGTCGCCGGAATGTCACAGGAATGGTTCGAAAGCAGCAGGTTCGAAGCTTCCCGTACAAATCTTTCCACAGAAGATGACCCGACTCTCGGGCTCGGTGACCCGTCAACGATGAGCAATGCAGCTTCGGCTTCAAGCTGGGCCATCCGCTCCGGTTTCGGACGCCTGAACTATAATTATGACGAGCGTTACCTTCTTGAGGTGAATCTCCGCTATGACCTTTCATCAAGGTTCCATAAATCGCACAGAGGCGGTTTCTTCCCTTCTGTTTCCGCTGGTTGGAGACTGTCGGAAGAAGCATGGATGAAATTTGCCAAACCACTGTTTGACAACATAAAGTTCAGGGTTTCGTATGGTGAACTCGGCAACCAGTATGTAGGTTCGTCAAACTATCCTTATCTATCCGTTCTTGATTCCTTTACATCAGATTTGTCTCTTGTCGGTTCGCAGGCAAGTGCCGGTTATGTCCAGTCTGTACTCGCCAACCCGAATCTTACATGGGAGACTATCCGCATGTTCGATGTGGGTGTGGATATAGCCATGCTCAGCAACAGGCTGACCATGTCTTTTGACTGGTACAACAAGAATACATCGGGCATACTGCTGCAGCTCAACTATCCTGCACAGATCGGTGGCAAGCCATCGGAAGAAAATGCCGGAAAGGTCAACAATAAGGGTTGGGAACTGGACATGGGCTGGAGGGACCAGGCAGGGGACTTCAGCTATGGAATCGGATTCAATCTCTCTGATGTCAAGAATAAGATTACAGATCTGGCCGGAAATGCTCCAGACTTGAGCAAGGACCAGGTCCGTATCGTAGGTCAGCCTATAGACGCATTCTATGGCTATATAGCGGAAGGGCTGATGACTCCTGATGACTTCAAGATTTCAGATCCAGCTACAAATACATATGACTTGCCGAACATTCCGGTCATTCTCGGTAACCAGTATCAGCCGGGAGACATCAAGTACAAGGATATAAGCGGACCGGAAGGCAAGCCGGACGGACGCATCACTCCGGAATATGACAAAGTCATCATAGGAAGCAATATCCCGCGCTATACCTATTCCGTAAGGGGAAATCTAGGGTGGAAAGGAATCGATTTCAGCTTTGTAATCCAGGGAGTGGGCAAATGTGACGGATTCCTGCAGGGTACGGCAAGGCATGCTTTCCAGGACATGTCTGCATATCCGCAGAAAGTGCATTTGCAGAGGTATAACGTAGTCTCAAATCCGGATCCGGGTGCAGCATATCCACGCCTTACATACAATACCGGCTTCAACCAGAACACATTCTCGACCTATTGGCTTGAAAATGCGGCCTACCTGAGGCTGAAGAATGTCCAGCTGGGCTATACATTCCCTGAAAAGTGGATGTCAAAGGCCAGAATAGACCGGCTCAGGCTTTATGTGTCAGGTGACAATCTGCTGACATTCAGCGATTTCTTCTATGCCTACGATCCGGAGACTCCAGTGTCGAAGGGAGGCTATTACCCTCAGGTGAAGACATTTGTCATAGGCCTTAACATCACTTTCAAATAATTGTAACAGATGAAAAACATATTATCATATATAGTCGGCATTCTTGCCGTCTTTGCAGCGGCTTCATCATGCAATGACGCATTTCTCGACCGTGCCCCGAAAGATGAGATGACGGATGCCAATTTCTGGCGGACGGAAGAACATCTCAAAAGCGTTGCCAATACCTTTACGGCTTCATTGAGGGGCAAGTACTGGCTGAATATGACAGAAATCATGGCAGACAGTGCTCCATGGGCGGTTACAACTGCCTTCAGGGTAATCGGTGGGGGAAACTTCACTACAGAAACTTCCCAGATCAACTCTATCTGGAAAAATGCCTATGACAATATCGGGCGTACAAATTATTTTCTGGACAACTGCAACCGGGCGGAAAACGTAAAGCCGGAAATCAGGGAACGCTATGCAGCTGAGGCATATTTCTACAGAGCCTTCAACTATTGGCTGCTGACTTCCTTTTTCGGGGATGTCCCTTATATTGATAAGGAACTGGATATCAATCATCCGGATGTATATCGCGGCCGTGATTCCAGAAAGGATGTGATAGCTGCAGTTACAAAAGACCTTGAAGATCATTATAAGGCATTGCCTGAATATATCAATGCCGGGTCAGCGGAATTCGGACGGGTGTCGCAGTGTGCCGCTCTTGTTTTGCTTTCGCGTATCTACCTGTACAATGAAATGTGGGAGGAGGCAGCTGATGCCGCAGAGAGGGCAATGAGCAATCCTTATCATGGACTCTACAGCACAGGCAATCCCGACAAGGACTATACGGACCTTTTCAATTATACTGGAAGGGCATCTCGGAATTCTGCAAACCATGAAGTGATCCTTTCGTTTATACATAATTATGACTTGGGTGAAAGTGCGAGGACTTCACACAATCTTTCCCGAGAATGCTGGGTGCCGGGAGACTATGCCCGTTTCGTGCCTACCAAGAGCATGATTGAGTGCTATCTGACCAAGGACGGTGAAATATGGGATTCCAAGGCATGTGATTCATATGAAGATGTGTTCAAGGACAGGGATCCGCGCATGGTCCAGTCCATCCTTGCTCCGGGAACTCCTTGGGAAGGTGGTACAAGCGGTGACATAACCAGTACAGACCCGGGTATATTCACCTATCCTAAACTGAACAATACGAAAGACGGCTGCATGACATATTCCGGCTATTATATGAGGAAATATATTGAGCCCGGTACAGTGCAGTTTGTCGGGCATGACGACAATGATATAATATTCATAAGATATGCTGAGGCTCTGCTCAATTATGCCGAGGCCAAGGAAATGCTTGGGACGCTAAGCCAGGGAGATCTGGACAAGAGCATAAATCTTCTTCGCGACAGGGTGGGGATGAAGCATCTTGAACTGGATGCTCTTCCGTCTGGTTCCGACATAAGGACGGAGATTCAGAGAGAGCGTCGTGTGGAACTTTTCTTTGAAGGGCACAGGTATTTTGATATCATCCGCTGGAAACAAGGTGAATTGCTTGGAAAAGACCTTCTTGGGGTAAACCGGAGATGGCTTGACCAGTCAAGGCTTGGAGTGGACCTGTCTACTCTGACGTGGAAAACTTCAGAAGGGGAGGAATGGCTGCTTATGGAGACAGGAAGGACCTTCAATCCGGAGAGGCACTATCTGCTGCCTGTTCCGTTTGCACAGATGCAGCTGAATCCGAACCTTGCTCCAAACAATCCTGGATGGTAAAATAAAATCTGCAAGCCATGAGAAGAACATTATTGACAACAGTCATGATATTGACAGGATGCCTGTGCCTTGCACAGACATTCACTCTCCGTGTGATGTCCATGAACATAAAGGAGGGAGGCAAATATATAGACAATGCCTCTGAACCTTATTCTGAACTGATAAATAAATACAGACCTGATGTCGTGGCACTGCAGGAGGTTGATTACAAGACAGTGAGGAACGGAAATAGGGACTGGCTGAACGAAGTTGCTGCACAGACAGGCATGTTTCCATATTACTGCCAGTCCTTTTCATATCAGGGAGGTGGATTCGGGGTCGCTTTGTTGAGCCGGTATCCTTTCTATAAAGCGGAAAAGATTGTTTCGGTCATTGAGGGGGCAAGGGAGCATAGAGCTTCGGGATGGATATACATCAGTCTGCCAAACGGAGAGAATGTGAGGGTCGCTTCGGTACATCTTGCCTTGGAGTCTTCGCAGATAACCATCAGGCACATGGCTGACCTTAACAAAAAGATATTTGAGAATGACACCGTGACTCCTGCTTTGCTGATAGGTGACTATAATTCAGCTCCGGAGAGCGATGCCATAGCATATATAAAAGTCAAGTGGCAGGATATCAGCAAAGATACCGGGCCGACCATACCTTCGGACGCTCCTAAAACCAAGCTGGACTATGTGATGGGATACCCTAAGACATGGACGATGGATTTCTATGAAATTGTGGCGCGGCCTGACCTGTCCGACCATTGCTTTGTTGTTGCAGATGTTTCATTTATAAGGAATTAATAAAGATGAGGAGATATATTGCATATATGCTTTCGGCAGTGCTCCTGTTTACGGGAGGGTGTGACAGCCGTGTTGAAGATGGAGATGACGGAGGAAAACCTGGTCCGGATCGACCTGTGCTGCCTGAGCCGCCTGAAACTGTGGTTGAAAAGAATCTGTTCCTGGTGGATTTTTTCAGTACGCTCTCGGAAACGGAAAGCTTTTTCTCTGTCAGGGACTGTTCAGTGGCAGCTGAGCATATCAGGACACAGACAGGTAAAAGACCTGTGCTGTATTTATTTGACAGATCCGACTATGAGACCGGTAAGGTAAATCCGGCAGTCAAAATCGCTTATCAGGCCGGGGCTCAGCCGTTCTTTGCCCAGTCCGGGAAATCTGTTGACGGCATGATCAGAGGGACTGGCATAGTCTCCAGCTATATGATATCTGATTTTGACGGTGCATGTGCAGGAGGAGAGTCCTTTATTTCAGGAAGCACAGTACCGGTCCCTCTCAATGCAATGACGCCTGTATGTGTCTTTACTGCATTTATCGATGACATCAAGGCAGCCGCTCAGCTCTTCGATGTGATAGAATACCGTATCAGGCACGACGGTATTGTAATAGGTACTGTTGCCAATTCTGTCAGGAATGACCTGAAAACATACGTGAATGAACATTTTCCTGTTGTGAGGCTGGAGCTTTATGGAAGCGGGGAGACGGATAAGGACCTGTTTGTCATTGTGCCGGGCAGCTTTGTGTGCCGGGGAATGGAGCCTCTGGAGAAAGCGAATCTCCCGTATTGGAGAATATCGATAGAAAAACTGTCATAAACCTTATATCAGACAAGATGAAGAAATTATCCTTTATTGTATCGGCAATCTGCCTTTTGTGCCCATCCGTGCCAGATTCAGCGTACGGAAGGGAGAAAACTTCCGGAACAGCGGACACATTGACTGTAATGAGCTATAATCTCCGTTTCGGAGAACTGGCCTCTATGGAGGAAATCGGTGATTATATATCTGCAAAATCACCGGATATAGTCGCCTTGCAGGAATGCGACTGGGCTACATACAGGGAGCGTGCCCCTCGCCAGAACGGTGTGAAATTCATCAATGAACTTGCGCATGCGACGGGAATGTTCGGCATTTACGGCAAATCCATAGACTATAGGGGAGGATATTACGGAATAGGGATACTCAGCCGCTATCCGATAATACGCTCCGAAAGGATATTGCTGCCGAATCCTGAAAGCAAGGAGCAGAGAAGCATGCTTGTGGCTGACATTGAACTTCCAGGCGGAAGAGTGGTCACCTTTGCCTGCACCCATCTTGAGGTGTCTTCTTCAGACAGCCGCATGTGTCAGGTGCGGTTCATTGAGAAACAGCTTTCCGGCAAAGGTGTATTCATGCTTGCCGGGGATATGAATGCCCGTCCTGAGTCTCCGGAGATGCAGTATCTGTGCAGGAAATGGAAAAACCTCACAAATGACGGACTGACATATTCCACAAGGAAGCCAGTCATGAAAATCGACTATATCTACGGAAAGCCGGAGAATGCCTTTGAACTGCTTTCAACCTGTGTGTCTAAGGATACAGAGCTTTCTGACCACTATCCTGTAATATCTGAAATCATAATTCATTAACACTTAATAATCTTTTTATTATGAAGAAAATCCTTTTATTTGCGGCTCTTGCAGCCATGATGTCCGTTTCCTGCAAAAAGGATAACGGAAAAGACAACAGCAAGGTCGAAACCCTTGACGCAACCATCACGCTCAGCTCTGATTTGGGAGACCTCACATACGGTGAGCCTGTTGAAGTGAAGGCTTCTGTAGAATCTGCTGCAGCCCTTGAGTCTTTTACATTTACTGCCGTAAAGAAAAGCGGTGAGACATATGCCGTTGCCGGTTCGGCGCAGACATACGGAATGACAGGCACAGAGATTCAGGAACTTTTTTTCCCTGATGCAAAGGACATGACGGCTCTCATGGTTACGGTAAAGTCAGGCAATGCTGAAAAATCAGAGTATTTCCCTGTAGGTGAAGTCTCAGGTGAGGCAAGGGGAACTGTGTGGATGAACGATGCAGTCGCCCTGTTTGCAGACAACAAGGTGGCTACCCATGAGAACGATCCTGAAAATTATCCTGTTGAGAACACGGGAGCAGGCTCGGATACCAAATCTTTCTTCTCGATGCATGGTGTTGAGATTGACGGTAAGGTAGAGCATGTGCTGAGTCTCAACCAGCTTCGTGCTGTGGATGGAAAGAACGGAAGCATGTGCTTCCTGAACTGTCTCCAGAATACAAAGAACAATGCCTTTATCGGTGGTCAGCGCGGCTATATGTTCTCAAGCCTTAAGGCATCTGCCCTTGGAGGTGGAACTACGGGCCGTCAGTGTGACCTGTACGAGGTTGACGGCCATGGAATCAAGGATGATAATGCTGATATAGCTTTCGGTATGAAGGTGGTCAACGGTTCCTGGAAAGAAGGCTATGACGAGGCTATGTATAAGGATATAGATGCCCTGTTCGTGAAAATCAAAAGTGCTTCCAATGACTTTGAGGCAATGCGTGCATTCTGGCAATTGTCTGAAGTACAGAGGAAATATGACAATGCAACTCTTGGTGAAACAGACAATCCGACTTCACTGACAAAGAATACCTTCCTGCGCAGATGGGTTGAGGCCGGGCATACTTCGACAAAGGCTTTGACGGAAAATCTACGTGCAGGAGACTACATCATCATAAGCAGCAACAAAGGTACTGCCGATGAGGCTGACTGGTATTATGGTATAATCCAGATTCTTCAGCTTCCTGACGATTCTTCAGCCTTCATGACAAACGAGAGCGGTAAAAAATATATTGACAAGGACAAGGCTATGGATCTTTTCATGAAGCCGGTATATCTGAATGTCAAGACCCAGTGTAAACTTTAGTCCCGTTATATATCTGATTTTAGGGTGGCATATTCTGCCACCCCATGACATAATTGATGACAATGAAAAAAGTATTGGCATATTTATCTCTTTTTGCTGTAGTATCCGTTATTGTTTCCGGCTGCGGGCACTATGGTAAGAAAGCTAAAGGTATTGCGGCAGCCGAAGAGGTGATAAGAAATACTGCCGGTCCGGTGGAGAACATCCGCATAGAACTGATTGACAACGGGTCTGACAAAGACAGCTATAGCATAGAGGCTTCCGGCGGAATCCTGGAAATCAAAGGCACAAGCCCGACTGCGATATGCTATGCTTTTGACAGATATCTTCGCGATGCATGCGGGTCTATGGTGACATGGGGAGGGAAAAATCTCAATATTCCGTCTGTATGGCCTGATTATGAGGCATATGCAGAGTCTCCATATAAATTCCGCTATTTTCTGAATGTATGTACTTTCGGCTATACCACCCCTTACTGGGATTGGGAACGCTGGTCCGAAGAGATTGACTGGATGGCTCTGCATGGGGTGAACATGCCTCTTGCGAGCGTGGCAAGCGAGGCTATCGCAAGGCGTGTCTGGCTACGTCTTGGGCTGACGGAAGAGGAAGCGGACGCCTTCTTTACAGGTCCTGCGCACCTTCCGTGGCACAGGATGGGCAATCTCAATTCGTTTGACGGTCCTTTGAATGCAGAGTGGCATAAGGGACAGATAGAACTGCAGCACAAGATTCTCGACAAGATGCGTGCATTGGGAATGGAACCCGTCGCGCCTGCGTTTGCGGGCTTCATCCCTCCTGCATTTATGGAGAAAAATCCTTCCGTCAAGGCTACCCAGCTGGAATGGGGCGGATTCGAGAAGAAGGACAATGCATGTGTCCTGGCTCCTGATTCCCCTTGTTTCAATGAGATAGGACGGATGTTTGTGGAGGAGTGGCAGAAAGAGTTCGGCAAGGCTGCCTACTGGCTTTCCGACAGTTTCAATGAGATGAAACTTCCTGTAGAGGAAGGTGACACTGAGGGCAAGCATGAAATCCTTAAAAAATACGGCGAGGCAATTTTTTCATCCATTGCTGCCGGCAATCCGGATGCCGTATGGGTTACACAGGGCTGGACTTTCGGTTATCAGCATGATTTCTGGGATCCGGAGAGTCTGAAAGCGCTGCTTTCCGGAGTCCCTGATGACAGGATGATTATAGTGGACCTTGGCAATGATTATCCGAAATGGGTGTGGAATACCGGACAGACCTGGAAGGTCCAGGACGGATTTCACGGCAAGCAGTGGATATACAGTTATGTCCCTAATTTCGGAGGCAAGGTGCTTCCTACCGGCGATCTGGCCATGTATGCTTCCGGTTCTGCCGAGGCTCTGGCATCGGAACATGCGGACGGGCTTGTGGGTTTCGGCTCAGCTCCGGAGGGAATAGAGAATAACGAGGTCGTCTATGAACTGCTCGCGGATATGGGCTGGACTTCCGGCAGCATAGACCTGGAGCAATGGCTTCCTGATTATTGCAGGGCGCGCTACGGTTTCTGTGATGACAGGATGACAGAGGCATGGAATATTTTCCGTGGAACGGTCTATAGCTCCCTTTATTCATATCCGCGCTTCCTGTGGCAGACAGTGGTGCCTGATACCCGCAGGAAAAGCCGTCATGATATCGGTGATGAATATGGCAGGGCTGTGAAGATTTTTCTTGAATGTGCCGATTCATGTATGGATTCTCCGCTTTATATCAATGATGCCGTAGAGTTTGCCGCTCTATGGCTTGGCGAGATTGCCGACAGGCATTATAAAGATGCTTTGGCGGCCCTGGAAAAGGGCAATAGGGCTATTGCAGACAGGGAACTCTCAAAGGTCGCGGAGATACTTGCCGGTGCAGACAGGCTCCTTGCCTCCCATCCGGACTACAGGCTTTCCTCCTGGGTTTCTTTCGCGAAGGCTGCCGGAGCGGATGCAGCGGATGCCATGCGTTTCGAATCCAATGCCAAGAGGCTTATAACAACATGGGGCGGATGGCAGGAAGACTATGCAGCCCGCTTCTGGTCCGGGCTGATTTCGGACTATTATATACCTCGTATTGAGATTTATTTCTCCAAAGGAATGGACGAAATGGACCGGTGGGAGGAAGAATGGATCCAGTCTTCATATACTTCGGAAGAACGTCCTTTCGAAAATCCGGTAGAAGCAGCCCTTAATCTTTTGAAACTGTATTCAGATGAAATCCGATAGGCTTATCTATGGCATTGCAGCCATGTTTCTCCTGTTAGTCTCCTGCTCGTCCCCGGTCAAGACGGAGTTCACGGAGCGTGAGCGTAATAAGGCAGTCAGGGATCTTGTCAGCCGTGTCACCTCCGGCCGTCAGGATGCTTTCAGACTGAAGATTACGGATGTGCAGCAAGACGGCAAGGACTGGTTTTCAGTCTATTCCGAGGATGGCAGGATAGTCCTGGAGGGTAACAATGGAGTGAGCGTTGCGAGCGCATTGAACCATTACCTTAAGGAATATTGCGGCTGGCACTACACATGGTGCGGCAAGGATACCGCCCTTCCTGCTACCTTGCCTCTTCCCGATGGCAAGGTGACCAAAGTGTCTCCTTACAAGTACCGATATTATCTGAACTACTGTACATTCAACTATACCATGAGCTGGTGGGACTCCGGCCGATGGCAGCAGGAGATTGATTTCATGGCCCTCAATGGCATCAACATGCCGCTTGCGGTGACTGGGCAGAATTCAGTATGGCAACGTGTCTACAGGAAATTGGGTTTCACCGACAAGGAACTGGAATCCTTTTTCAGCGGCCCTGCCTATTTCAACTGGTTCTGGATGGGCAATCTTGACGGCTGGGGCGGCCCTCTCCCTCAGGGCTTCATGGACAGGCATGAGGAACTTCAGAAAAACATCCTTTTTGCCGAGCGTTCTTTAGGGATGACTCCTGTACTTCCTGCATTTACAGGTCATGTCCCTCCTGCGTTCGGGGAGAAATTTCCGGATGCGAAGATAAGGAAGACGTCGTGGGTCAATTTCCCGGAGGTCTTGATTCTTGACCCGGGCGAGGAACTGTTCACTGAAATCGGCCGTCTGTTCATAGAGGAGCAGACCAAACTTTATGGCACCAATCATTATTATACAGCAGATACTTTCAACGAGAATACTCCTCCGACGAATGATTCCACTTTCCTGAATGACATAAGCAACAAGGTCTATAATTCGATGAGTGAGGTGGATCCTGATGCCGTGTGGGTTATGCAAGGCTGGCTTTTCTATCATGGACGCAAATTCTGGGGTGACAATGAAATACGCGCCCTTCTTGGTGGAGTCCCTGATGACCGGATGCTCATCCTTGACTTGTGGAGCGAGCGTTTTCCGGTATGGAGCCGTACCGAGGCATATTACGGCAAGCCTTGGATCTGGTGCATGCTTCACAACTTCGGTCAGAACATCACTCTTTCCGGGAATGTGACCAGCGTAGCCAATGACCCTGCCGGTGCGCTTCATGACCCTGGGGCCGGCAAGATGCTGGGCATCGGCCTTACGATGGAGGGTATAGGACAGAATCCTGCGATGTATGCCCTGATGCTTGAGAATGTATGGCGGGATACTCCTGTTGACAAGGATGCTTTCCGCATTTCATATCTGGAGAACAGGTATGGCGTGCGCAATGCTGATGCTGAAGAGGCATGGAAAATCATTTTTGGGACGGCATACGAGAATCATGAGAACAATGGCGGCAACGAGTGCATAGTCACAGGCCGGCCGTCATTCATGAAAAATCCGGGTGGCACGACAAATGTCCGGCCGCATTATGACCCGAAGGAGCTTGTCAGAGCCTGGGAACTCCTTGTCAAGGCTGCCCCGGCTCTTGGTGCGAGGGACGGATTCAGGTATGACATAGTGGATGTTACCCGTCAGGTGCTTGCCAACTATGCTTCTTCCGTGCAGCAGGAAATGGCTCTTGCTTATGAAAAAAAGGATTTGAATGCGTTTGAAGACGCCTCTTCGCGCTTTATTGCCTTGATAGAAGACATGGATTCCCTTCTTGCCACAAGAGATGAGTTCCTTCTCGGCAATTGGCTTGAAGATGCCAGGGCAATGGGTGATACTGCTGATGAAAAGGCTCTTTATGAGAAGAATGCCCGCAATCTTCTTACCCTTTGGGGCGGTCCGGACTGCCGTATCCGCGACTATGCATGCCGTCAGTGGTCCGGCATGCTTAACGGGTTCTACCGTGAACGATGGCTGATGTTCATTTCAGATGTCCGTTCTGCATTGGCAGCAGGCCGTGATTTCGATGCCGCTGCCTTCAATGACAGGTGCAAGGAGTGGGAATGGAACTGGGTTTCCGGCAGCGAGACTTATCCGGCATCTGCTTCCGGTGATGCTGTTGCCCGAAGTGTTGCTATATTTGACAGATATTTCGATTTGGTAAGTTGTTCCTCTGTAGAATATGAAAAAAGTTACGGTACCATCTGATTCTCTGGATTATTTCAGATATTGCGCTGCTGCATTTGGGCTTGCAGGTGTTCTATCTGCACCGGTAGCCCTTGCACAGCAGCTTGAGCGGCCCAATGTCATCCTTATAATGACAGACCAGCAGAGGGCAGATGCTATGGGATGTGCAAGCGATGGAGCCGTGATTACTCCCAATCTGGATGCCCTTGCCTCTGAGGGCTATCTTTTCAATAATGCCTATTCCTCCACGCCAAGCAGCACTCCTGCCCGGGCCGGGTTGCTTACCGGGTGTTCTCCATGGAATCACGGAATGCTCGGATATGGCAATCAGGCAGTTGAATATCCGTATGAAATGCCGTCCATGCTTAAGGACCTGGGGTATGCTGCAATGGCTGTAGGGAAAATGCACTATTATCCTCAGGACAATACTCACGGGTTTGATGTCCTGCTGTATGATGAGAGTGGGAGACATACTACTCAGTTCTTTGAAAGCGACTACCGGAAATGGTTCTATACAAACAATTTCGGTGATAATCCCAATCCTACCGGAATTACCTGGAATGAGCACCGGGGAGGTGTATGCCCGTATGATCCTCCCCAAAGGTTTCTTGACATGTATGAAGGCAGGCGGATTCCGCTTCCGGCTAAAGGTATATGGGTGCCGGAGGAGTGGCGCGAATATAAGGATCCTTTAAGCGACAAGAGTGCTTTTATCGGGAATTTCGGGGACGGTTATGCCTGTCGTTCGAGGAAACATTATTATGCTTCCGTTACATTTGTCGATGAGCAGATAGGCCGTGTCATAGAAGCATTGAAGCGGTCCGGAATGTATGACAATTCCATCATCATCTTTGTATCTGACCATGGGGATATGCTCGGTGACCATCATCTGTGGAGAAAGACATACGCATACGAGGGTTCTGCGGCAATTCCCTTTATTGTAAAGCTTCCTCGTGATATGGAAACGTCTTTGTCTCCGGGCAGTACTGTTGATGCTCCTGTAGAACTTAGGGATGTCCTTCCAACATGTCTTGACATAAATGGAGCGTGCATTCCGGAGGGAATGGACGGTATGTCTGTGCTGGGATTGTTGACGGGAAAGGATACGGCCTGGCGGGATTATATTGATCTGGAGCATGCCAGAAGCTATTGGGACAACAACAGCTGGACTGCGCTTACTGACGGGCATATAAAGTATATATGGTTTTGTGCTTCTGGCGAAGAACAGCTTTTCGATCTGGACAGGGACCCTAAAGAAGAATATAATCTGGTGGGCAGGCCTGCATGGCGCAGGAAACTTGATGAAATGCGTGCGGCAATGGTCTCGCATCTGCAGGAAAGAGGGGAGAGCTGGGTGCGTGACGGTAAGCTGGTCATAAGAAAACATAAAGAAATCTATGGCAGGAATTTTCCTGAAAAGAGATAATTTATTGTAATCCCGATTGCGAGGCAGTAAAGGTCAATGTTGCAGACGGAGGAGAGGGGACTGTGGATGCATTGACGGAAATGCTTGGCGGAATCCGGGTTGAAACAGTCGTCTCCGATCCTTTGGGCCGTCCGGTAACTGCCATCTATGGAATTATTGACGGAGGACGGACAGCTGTCATTGAAATGTCTGCTGCAAGCGGATTGCCATTGCTTTCCGTGGAAGAAAGAAATCCGTTGCTGACATCCACTTACGGAGCGGGGGAGATGATACTGGATGCCTTGCGCAGAGGATGCCGCAAATTCCTTGTAGGTACAGGTACGGTTGCCGGTATCATCAAGGCATCAGACATCAAGGATGCAATGATAGGGATGCTTTCAGCATGGAGCCTCAGCGGTGCTGTGATGGCACCTTTGTCAAGCATCCTTATGTCTGCCGCAACGGCATCTTCCACAGCCGGAGCCACAATCGCTTCTGCATCTTTTGCCCCTGCTGTCCTTGAAGCCGGAGTTTCAGCAGTATCTGCAGCTGCAATGACAAATGCGGGCGCAACGGTCCTCGACCATCTTCCTCATGGCTCTTTCTTCCATACAACTGGAGGGGCTGCAGGCATGCAGATAAAGGAGAGGCTGCGCCTTGTACCTTTCGAGTCCATTACCGGACTCACGCTTGCCCTTGTCTCTTTGCCATGCAGCCTGTCTTAGATTTTCAATCCATGATAAATGCTGCACCTTGCCGTATGGTTATGTAATCTCAAGATAGAAATGTACTCTTTTCATACACACGGCTTTAAGTTTCCCCATACGGATATCTGTCCGTTATCTGTCTGTTGGCAGAGACATGCAGTTCTCACACAGGCTGAGGGTCATGGCTGCAGTCCGTAAACAAATGTACAGCTAAAACTCCCCATCCTCACCGAAGTCTATCCGCAGCTGCATTCCTGCCATTCCGGTAGTTTCCTGGATATCAGCAGCATTGCTGACTGTGACGCCTATAAGGCGGATTTTACGCTCCTTGAAGTCTACAGTGCCCAATAGTTCTCCCGTGATTTTTTGCAGCAATTCTTGACTGCCGACATTTGCTGGCAATGTCCTGGAACGGGTTATCTGCCTGAAATCCTCAAACTTGACCTTTAATATTACCGTTTTTCCATTGAAACGGTGTCTTGTCATGCGCTTCCATACCTCTCCGCAGATGGCCGCAAGTTCAGCTGCAAGCCTCCGTGGGTCGTTTGTGTCTTCTGCAAAGGTCTCTTCCGCTCCCAACGATTTGCGGATGCGGTGTGCTTCAACAGGACGTTCGTCTATACCTCGCGCATAGCCGTAATATATCCTGCCTGTCTTGCCGAATTGTCTTACAAGGGCTTCCTCGCTCCATTTGCGAAGGTCGGAGCCGAGATGTATGCCAAGGTTATGCATCCGTTCTGCGGTGACTTTCCCGATTCCGAAAAATTTTTCGACAGGCAGTCCTGCTACAAATTCTTCAACATCCTTGGGAGGAATAACGAACAGGCCATCTGGTTTCCGGTAGTCGGATGCGATTTTTGCCAGCATCTTGTTGACCGATACGCCTGCAGAAGCAGTCAGTCCTGTTGTCTCGCGGATCCGTGCCTTGATTTCGCGGGCAAGCAATGTTGCGGAACATGCTGCCGACACATCCAGGAACGCTTCATCAAGGGACAGGGGCTCTACAAGTTCCGTATATTCATGGAAAATGTCATGGATCTGCCTGGATACAGATTTGTAGACATCAAAACGTGCCGGCATAAAAATTAGGTCTGGGCAAAGCCGTCTGGCCAGAACGGAAGAAAGGGCGGAGTGCACTCCATAGCGGCGTGCCTCGTAGCTTGCCGTGGATACGACCCCACGTGGACCGTCATATCCGACTGCGATTGGTTTACCGCGCAATTCCGGATGGTCCCTCTGTTCGATGGATGCATAGAAGGCATCCATGTCGACATGTATGATTTTGCGTACTGGCATCGGGTGCAAAGATAGTCAAAAACCGGCAGCAGACATCGGGACTGCATGTGGCATTGCCTGGTGCGGATGTTTATTGTGCGTCAGTAAAATGTACAAAACGGTAACTGCTGTATAGGTGTCTGCATATTCCTGCACTCTTGCCGGTGCGGAACCAGAATATGATGATTGTCAGCATGTTCAGTTGAGTATATCTGTAATAATCATATCCTGTAAATACTTTATTTTCGTGAGTTGCCAAGTTTTCGGTGTCAGGAATAGTTCTGTCGGGAGCTATGCTTATTTGCAATATATTGTTAGTTAATTAGATATGATTTGTTGCATTCTCAATGGCCAGGAAAACTTTATGTTGGAAGCCGTTCGTATTTGGCAACATGTTGTCAATCAATTGGATGCAATTTTGTGGCGTGTCCAATGGCAGAAAAACTTTGCTGTTTGGCACGCTTTGTTTCTGTAACCAATTGGTAGTCAGATATGTGTGATTAGCCACGGTTCCCGATGTCCAAAATAATGTCACGTTTGGAACCATGCTGATCTGCAACATGCTGTCAATCAGTTAAATGTGATTCACTCAAGTTCCCAATGTCCAGAAAAAAGTTACATTGGGAATCATGCTGATTCGGAACGTGCTGTCAGTCAATTAGATGCAATTTTGTTGCGTACCCAATGGCAAAAAAATTGTACCGTTTGGCACGCATTGTTTTTACAACCTATTGATTTCCAGTTGTATATGGTTTTCTGCTGTGCCCAACGGCCAAGAAAACATTCCGTTTGGCAATGTGGATTTACAATGTGTTGTCAGCCAATCAGATGCAATTTTACTGCGTGCCCAATTGCATGAAAAACTTGCTGTTTGGCACGCCCTGTTTTTGCAACCTGTTGATTTCCAGTTGTGTGTGGTTTTCTGCTGTGCCCAACGGCCAAGAAAACATTCTGTTTGGCACAATGTGGATTAGGAACGCGTTGTCAGCCAATCAGATGCAATTTTGATGCGTGCCTAATGGCATGAAAAACTTGCTGTTTGGCACGCCCTGTTTTTGTAACATGCTGGTAGTCAATTGTGTGTGATTAGCCATGGTCCCCAATGTCCAGCAAAAAGTTATATTTGGAACCATGCTGGTTTGCAACATACTGTCAATCAGTTAAATGGGATTCACTCAAGTTCCCAATGTACTCAAAAACGTTACGTTGGGAACCACGCTGGTTCGGAACGTGTTGTCAGTCAATTAGATGCAGTTTTGCTGTGTGCTCAATGGCAGAAAAATCTTGCTGTTTGGCACGCCCTGTTTTTGTAACACTTTGGTAATCAATCGTGTGTGATTAGCTGCGGTTCCCAATGTCCAGAAAATAGCTACATTTGGAACCACGCTGGTTCGGAACGTGTTGTCAGTCAATTAGATGCAATTTTGTTGCGTGCCCAATGGCAGAAAAATTGTACCGTTTGGCACGCATTGTTTTTGCAACCTGTTGATAGTCAGTTGTGTATGGTTTTCTGCTATGCCCAACGGCCAAGAAAACGTTCTGTTGGGCACAACGTGGATTTGCAATGTCTTGTCAGTCAATTGGATGCAATTTTGTTGCGTGCCCAATGGCAGAAAAATTGTACCGTTTGGCACGCATTGTTTTTGCAACCTGTTGATAGTCAGTTGTGTATGGTTTTCTGCTGTGCCCAACGGTCAATAAAACATTCCGTTTGGCACAACGTAGATTTGCAATGTATTGTCAGTTAATTAGATACAGTTTCGCTGTGTGCCCAATGACGGAAATATTTTGCTGTTTGGCATGCCTCGTTTTTGTAACATCTTGGTAGTCAATTGTGTGTGATCAGCCACGGTACCCAATGTCCAGAAAAAAGTTACATTGGGAACCACGCTGGTTTGGAACATGCTGTCAGTCAATTAGATGCAATTTTGTTGCGTGCCCAATTGCATGAAAAACTTGCTGTTTGGCACGCCCTGTTTTTGTAACATGCTGGTAGTCAATTGTGTGTGATTAGCCATGGTCCCCAATGTCCAGCAAAAAGTTATATTTGGAACCATGCTGGTTTGCAACATACTGTCAATCAGTTAAATGGGATTCACTCAAGTTCTCAATGTACTCAAAAACGTTACGTTGGGAACCACACTGGTTTGGAACATGTTGTCAGTCAATTAGATGTGATTCCGCTGCCTGCCTAATGGCGGAAAAATTGTGTTGTTTGATACACTATATTTTTGTAACACGCTGGTAGTCAATTTTGTATGATTAGCTGCGGTTCCCAATGTCCAAAATAATGTCACGTTTGGAACCATGCTGATCTGCAACATACTGTCAATCAGTTAAATGTGATTCACTCAAGTTCCCAATGTACTCAAAAACGTTACGTTGGGAACTATGCTGATTTGCAATACGTTGTCAGTCAATTAGATGCAATTTAGTCAAGTTACCAATGTCATAGAAATACCGTTGCCAGGGACCTTTTGATTGGAATTTTTGGTGCCGGTGAGATAAACCAATGGGATAAAAATGTATTTTTGTACGGAAAAATACCGGAAAATAAATCAACCTATGGATAAGAAAGCCCACAGAATAACCGTCAATGTCTTGCCTTGCGTAATCCTGCTCCTGTCCTGCATTGCATCATCAGGACAGGAATATCCGGAAATACATAATCCTGAAAACACCGTATGTACTGCAGCCCGGAAAGACTCGCTGTTCCTCTCTGCATTTGCAGAGCAGGAATATGAGACTGCGTATTCATATGTACTGGAGCTTGGCAGCAGGGATTCGCTTCCTCAGTCTTTGATCCAGAAATGTGCGGATTGCATGGTTATCCTTGGGAAGAATGAGGAATGCCTTGACTTCTGTGACAGATTGGCTATGAAATTTGGCAGTGACAGCCTGCTTGTTCCGGTTTATGGTGAATGCCATTATTATATGGGGAATTACAGGACGGCATGTACATATCTGGACAGGTATTTCGGCTCTCTGGCCGTCTCCAGCTCCTCTTCTTCATCTTCCATTCCTTACGGCAGCCCGTCATACAGCAGATATTATTCTTCGCTTTGGGCCAAGGCCTTGCATGAGAGCTGCAGATATGAGGAGGCCGACAGTATCTACACTTTGTATTTCAACGATGTCCTGGCTGCGGACAATCTGAAGCTTGACAATGACAACATGGAGAATCTCGGCAGGAAGCTGTATGACTTTGCCTACAATTCATTCTTCATGGGGAATGAGGCAAAGGGAATGGCATTGCTGAAACTCTCTGGTGAGTATGGAAACGAATATGCCACAGAGGATTATGGTCGGCTAAGCAGATGCAGTACAGTCATGATGGACCTCAATTTCAGCAATAGCCTCGTAAGGAAGTTCCACAATGACATTGATAGATATGATTTTGACGGATTCAGGGACAGCACTGTCCGTGGAGATGACGTCAGGCTTTTCTGGAATGCCTACCTTGAAAACAATTCAGGGTTCAGGTCATTGCAGCAGGAACTTGCCAAGGACAGGACAAAGAAAACATTGGCACGGGCAATCAATGACATAGCCAAAGGGAGGCCACAGATGCAGAAATATCTTGCTGAGTGCAGTCCTATAGAGAAAAGCTGGCTTGAGGACAGGCTGTGCACCGGCCTGTATGGACAGGAGAGCAGTACAATAATGGACCTCAGGATATATCCAGCCAGTGAACTGAATGCCTTTGCCACTCCTTATGGACAGATATATCTGACATCAGGACTTGTCCTTACATATCATCTCAATGACAAGCTGCTCCTTGGGGTATGCGCGCATGAATCTGTACATTCGCTGTGCCATCATTCTCTCGTAGGGCAATGGAAGCAGTATGAGAAGGAGCGGAAGAACAGGATTGCCGGAGGTATCCTGGCCGGGCTGTATGCGGCAACGATGGCCGGGGCCGCGATATATGGCGCGAGCGGTGGAGCAACTTATGACCGCTCGTTCTATAATGGCCTTGGCAACACGACAGTTCAGATATACCGCACTTTCGAGGACGGGGCATACTATTATCAGTTCAAGTATTCAAGGGAGCAGGAAATAGAGGCAGATCTGGCTGCCTACCGCTATTGCGAGGCTACTGGAATCGGCGGATATGCCTATATCATGGCCCTTCAGCTGCTGAGGGAGAATGACATGTATATGAAGTCAGCAAAAACAGATGATCATCCTGCCATAGCCTACCGTATCGGGCTCTTGAAATATCTCTATTTGCTGGAACACCAGGCAGACTGACGCTCAGGCATACGCTTGCGCCAACAGACTGGACCGTCATCATGTGGACAATTCCGTTTCCTGATAAAATAATAGGGTAGAGACTTGTAAGGCAATCCGCAAGTGTGCTGGCATAAATATGCAGTAGATGAAATCCTTGCCAGATATAAGACAAGCCTTTATGTTAATTTAACGTCAGTTCAACGAAATTGATTAAACGTAATTAATTGTATATTAATAGAATGGTAAACGTTTTTTGTGT
>JAMPAT010000013.1:59871-89888 GCA_023667095.1 Bacteroidales bacterium | reverse complement strand
CGGAGCAGAAACTAAACTACGAGAAGGACATGATCAACGAACTGGACAGACAGTATGCCATTTCTGAGAACTACAGGAAAGGCAGACAGGAAGGACTGGCGGAGGGTGAGGCAAAAGGTCGGAAGGAAGGCCGTAAGGAAAGGATCCTTGAGATGGCAAAGACGATGAAGGCAAGAGGAATGTCAATAACGGATATTGCTGATATTACAGGGCTTCATATCTCTGAGATAGAGGTGTTATAGAGAAATTGAATGAATTTCAGGCCGGGAGCAGAAGCAACGCAGACTTTGCTTCTATAGAGGTGAAATATTTTTGCAAAAGGGTTTAAGATAAACTGCGAGGACAAACTGCGAGATGGAGCCAGCCGGGAATTATTCAGGCCATGCCGTGATACGGCATTTATAGGTCTTTGCAGGCATTTATAATAGGGAAACTACATTAATCACAGAATTTGAAATCCAAGGTTCCTGACCATAGAAATATCAGCCTGGCAGCTGTGGCTGTCCCGCACAGATAACCAGGATCAGATATTTTTAGTATTTTTGCAGCATTGCATTCCATGCAGGACAAAAATATTCCAGACATGTCATTGAGCCAGTTAGAAAGCGACATCAAATATCTTCCGGGTGTAGGCCCCAAAAGGGCGGAGCTTCTTGAAAAGGAGCTGGGCGTACGCACATTCGGCGAACTGATAAGGATCTATCCCATAAGATACATAGACCGCACCAGCATTATACGTATATGTGAGATACGTCCGGATATGGCATATGTCCAGATAAAGGCAAAAGTAGTCAGAAAGGAACTTATCGGAGCTGCAGGCAAGATTACAGCGGCAGATCCCAAGGAAATAAAGTTCAACATGGTGAAACGTCTCTCTGTAATCATTTCTGACGGGAGCGGTGAGATGGAGACCGTTTTTTTCAAGGGCATCAAATGGATGTACGGGAAACTGACTGAGGGCAGTGAATTCATATTTTTCGGTAAGCCTTCCGCGTTCAACAGCAGGGTCAACATGGTACATCCTGAAGTTGATGCAGCAGACGGGAGCAAGCCGGGGCTTCAGGCCATAAACGGGTCAATGACAGGAGTCTACCCAAGTACCGAAAGACTGAAGAACGGTGGAATCACAGGCAAGGTTATGAACAGGATGATGGCAGCGGCCCTGAATGCAGTACTGCCGGAGATACGTGAAAGTCTTCCGGAATACATCATGAAGGAGAAAGGGCTTGTCCCGCTGCACTACGCATTGAGAAACATACATTTCCCGATTGACATGGCAGCACTTGAGAAGGCAAGGTACAGACTGAAATTCGAGGAACTGTTTTTCCTGCAGCTTTCACTTCTGAAACAGAAATATGTCAGGAGCAGGAATATACACGGGATACCGATGCCAAAGGTAGGTGATGCATTCAACATATGCTATAATTCAATCCCGTTCCAGCTGACCGGGGCGCAGAAAAGGGTAATCCGTGAGATGAGGGACGACATGAAAAGCGGGCACCAGATGAACCGTCTGCTACAGGGTGACGTCGGTAGCGGCAAGACAATGGTAGCAGTGCTATGTTCTTTGATAGCATACGGCAACGGATACCAGTCATGCATAATGGCCCCAACGGAAGTACTTGCCCAGCAACACTATAAGAACATATCTAAATATCTTGCACCGACAGGTGTCAAGGCAGCCCTTCTGACGGGAAGCAGCCGTGCAGCGGAAAGGAGGGAGATCCATGCAGGGCTGGAGGATGGTTCAATAGGTATAATAGTAGGCACACATGCCTTGATTGAAGACAATGTCATATTCCGGAATCTTGGTCTTGCCATAATAGACGAGCAGCACAGGTTCGGTGTGGAACAGAGGGCAAAACTGTGGGCAAAATCATCCTGCGGGATTCCCCCGCATGTGCTCGTGATGACTGCCACCCCTATCCCGCGCACACTTGCAATGACACTGTACGGTGACCTGGATGTCTCGATTATAGATGAGCTGCCTCCTGGAAGGAAGCCGGTGCAGACAATGCATGCATTCGAGGGCAGACGTCCGGCACTCTACAAGTTCATGAAAGACCAGATTGCGCTCGGGAGACAGATATTCGTGGTATATCCGCTGATATTCGAGAGTGAAACCCTTGACTACAAGAACCTTGAGTCGGGATATGAACAGATCGTCCAGGCCTTCCCGTTCCCTCCATACAAGACAGCGATTGTGCATGGACAGCAGAGCAACGATGACAAGAATTTCAACATGGAGGCCTTTGCGTCAGGCAGGGCCAATATACTTGTGGCCACATCCGTAATCGAGGTAGGAGTCGATGTGCCGAATGCCTCCGTCATGGTAATCGAGAGCGCAGAACGATTCGGCCTGAGCCAGCTACACCAGCTGCGTGGAAGGGTCGGCAGAGGTTCGGAGAAGTCATATTGCATCCTCATGACAGGTAGCAGGATGAGCAAAGAGTCAAAGCACAGGATAGAGCTGATGTGCGCGACAGAGAACGGCTTCGAACTGGCAGAAGAAGACATGAAGATGAGAGGTCCCGGGGACATAGAGGGGACACAGCAGAGCGGGCTGCCGATTTCATTGAACATCGCTTCACTGGCAAAGGACGGAATCATTCTGAATGATGCAAGGGCATACGCGGATTCCATCCTGGAGAGGGATCCGTCACTGACAGCAGACCGCAATGCCCCTCTGAGGGAGGAACTGCGCAAAGACAAATACAGGATACGCGACTACAGCAAGATAAGTTGATTATGGTTTCTGAACTTCTACAAAAATATATTTGGCTGATACAGACATTCGTCAAGGCTTCTGACAGAGGCCTCATCATCGATGATATAATCAGCAGATGGAAAGAGCGGTTCGGTTCACCATATTCCAGAAGGACATTCAACAACCACAGGCTGGCAATCGAGGAGGCGTTCGGGATAAAGATAGAATGCAACAGGAAAAGCAACAGGTACTATATAAGGTATTCCGATGATGTGACAGACGGGAATGCAGAAGCAGCATGGTTAATCAACACATTCACTGTCAACAACATGCTATCATTAGGCAAGGAAAGGCTATCAGGCCGGGTCTCAGTGGAGGACATCCCGTCAGGACACAGATACCTGACTGCAATAATGGATGCAATGCTTGACTGCAACGTACTGAAAGTCTGCTACAGGAAATATACATCCTCCGGTGAAGGTTCAGAATACACATTGCGCCCATACGCCATCAAGGAATCAGCCAAGAGATGGTATCTGGTTGCCTACTGCGTTGAAAAGGAGGCTATAAGGGTATATGCACTTGACAGGATAATGTCCATGGGCACAACAGGGACAAGATTCAGGATGCCGGAAGGATTCGATGTGGAAGAGCTTTTTGCTTCGAGCTATGGAGTCTACCTTGCCGATGGCAAGCCATGCGAAATTGTAGTAAAGGCATCACTGAGAGAGGCAGAATACCTCAGGGACCTTCCGCTTCACAAGTCACAGAAAGAGATTGGCAGGGACGGGAATTCTGTACTGTTCTCAATAAGGGTCTGCATCAACAGCAACCTGCTCATGGACCTGTGGAGACTGGGAAGCCGTATTGAAATAATTTCACCGGCAGAAATAAGGGATGCCTTCGCTGAAGAGGCAGCAAAGGCATCCCAAATATATAGCAAATAGCCTGCTATGCCAGCCACAATGGCTTGCAGGAGCAATCAAGACGGCAAAATGCACAAGTAAAGGACAGGCTATCTGTTCTGCATCAACGATATCTCCTCAGTGCGGGCCTCTGCAGTCCTGAAGACCAGCACGGTCCGGCCTCCGGAGTATGATACTGACACATCCGGGTTCCCTGAATCACAAATGCTCCATTGCCCTTCAAGCTCAAGTGATACGGAAGTCTCTCCGCAAGGGTTGTCTATCCATTTGCGGCTATACACACTGCGTTCTATCCTTTTCCCGGACGCATCAAGCATCTCATCGGATTCACCTGCATACAGGGCAAGGTCAGGATTGCTGACACTGAGCGTCAGTATCCCATTTCCATCAGCACTGTACATGAGAATGGCCGGGGTTGAATGGCAGACAGCACCTTCAAGATCAGACTCTTCAAACACAGCACAGGCATGTATCCCTGAACAGTCAACCACATGATGGACAGAGTTGTCACATTCAAGGACAGAATACGGAAGTCCTTTCATATAGTCCTGCATCTGCCCTTCGTCAGGATGGACAACAGCCATATACTCGTATGACCCGTCAGAGACCACATCTCCATGATGGATATATGCCTTCTCGAAATACCCTTCTGTTGGAGCATCAGTCTCTTCATGGAGCGAATGCTGCAGGCCGCGGCTGACCACGACATCTGCATCATGCACAAAGTAGGCATTCCCGAGACGGTCCATCAAGACTGCATCACCGGAATACTCGCCGCAGAAACCGTTTCCTCCAACCTTGTTTCCATTTACATATAAGGTATCGCCCTCATATACTGAATTCTGGAAAAGAGTGGTATGCAGTCCGGAACCTTCAAGACTGTTCTCCAGCCCTGACCCCAATGCTATAATCCTGTTGCCGAATGCGAAGAATGACTTGCGGGCGCGAAGGCTGCCATTATATTTATCATGCTCGTGAAGCTTCATTGCGTATGCCCCGCAAACGCCGCGATGTGTGACTCCGCCTGCAAACCACTCATCGGACAGCAGCATCTCCTCATAGCCGGAATACTCATCCACATTGAGAACGTTGGACTTCATCTGCGGCATAGGTATCTCCGCAGCTGTTGTTCCCGGTATATGGCACCAGTCCCAGCCATCCACCTGGTATCCGCTTCCAAAACTGCTGATATCCGGTTCCTTGTCTGCAAGTATCTGCATGCTGCCATGGGTCAGGTAGCGGCCATAATGGTTTGCCCCTACGTATGTCTCTGTAGCCCACAGGTAGCGGCTATGTCCGGCAATTGTGACGAGCCATTCCCCCTGACGGTGTGACAATGATGAATTATATCCGTAGGCCTTTGTCCCATTGGGAGCATCCTCTGCTGAAATCCCTGCATTGATGAACTTTCTGGACCATGAACCTTTTTCACCATTGAGCCTGAGGAATGCAGCAGCAAGTTCCCGGTCTATACTGTCATTGCCGTCCGGAGATCCGGCATCTGCGAGAAGGGCATATTGGCGCGGTATCAGCGCACCCTTCCCATCCGGATGACGTCCGGACATTGCAAGCGGGAAAGAAGCCCTGTTGCAATAGAAACGCATCTCAAGCAGGGCCTTCTTCAAGATTCCATGTCCTTCGGCAGAAACGGCAAAAGCAGTATGGCTCAGCATCCATATAGCATTGACGGCCCCGTCAAAGCCACCTGTTGCATAAGCGGGATATGCTTTTCTGTGATGATAGACAGTACCGTCTGTCTTGAAGCAAGGCAAGGTTCCCTCCGTGTACCTGAACCCATTGTCTACCCACCTTGCAAGAGCCTGCATATAGGCATATTTATAAGGTGTGTCCTCCATCACAACGATTGAGGCGACACGTCCCATCAGGGAAGTATTGAAGGCATCTATATCCATCCCCGGAGTCTCTGGGGCAATCTTCACTTCCCCCACTCCGGAGAACCACTCCATCGCCTTCTGCACATCGTCCAGCAATCCTGCGGAGGCCAGGACATCACACATGACCACAGGGGCCGTATAGAAATTCCTCATGCTGTAGCCCAGATGATGCAGGGTACCCTGTCCGCTTCCTGCAGCGAATCCCTGGTCCAGGAGCAGACGTGTCAAGTCCACATACATGGAGGCTATTGAAGCCTTTTCCTCTGCGTCACCTGAGCGATACCATGCCACTGCCAGCTGGAAAAGGTTGTCATTGATCTGCCTGAGAAGCTGTCCGTTGCCGGAAAAACGCCTTGAAGCATCCTTGACATTGAGGTTTATGAAAGTCTCTCCATACCTTGTGAAGAATATCGGCTTCCCCCTGACCGTCCCATCCTGGTTGTACCCGAATCCATAGCTTCTGTACATTTCTTCAAGCTTTTCAAGCGGCAACGGTTTCTTTCCGGCAGTGACAAGTTCCACAAAACGCTCCCTCACAGTGTGCATGTCCTTAATATCCTTTGTGTCAAGCACCTGCTTCTGCTGTATATCCAGCATATTGTCCCAGCTCCGGTTCAGCACAAGCCAGTGCGATGTTGTCCCCTCATTTATGAATGGGGCCTGCCAGTCTGGCGTGTGATGCCTGATATCCTGGAATGAGGCCGTGATGACTCCATCAAGATACAGTTTTCCTTTCCTCACTCCATCTGGAGCATATATGCGGACTTCATCCATCCCTTCAACCGGAGTCCCCTGCATGTCCCTGTCAAAGGCGACCCACGCCCCACGCCAGCCTGTAAAGCCAAGGCCATATTCGAAATGGCAGCACTCCCTGCCGTCCTTCAGGAATGAAAAGCGGAGTTTCCCGTCAAGCATTTCAGGAGAGTAGACCCAAAACACGAACGAAGACACAGATGTCTCTGCTGGATTAGGATTCTCCTTAAGATAAGGGACATGTCCTGGGATACAGATTGAGGCTCCTTTCCCTGACCATTCCCACAGAAGCGAGCTTTCCCCGAGCTTTGAATGAAGCCCGGATATGCCGACCCTGCTTTTGCGTCCGGCGACAACAGGAGATGTGCCCTCCTCGAAAGAAAGCACATCCTTTATTTCCGGAAAATCTACATTGTCCGCCATCATGGTCACCGGTACAGAAAGGGCAACGGCGGTAAAAACAGGCAATAATTGTCTTAGCATAGGTACTCTGTCCAATTATCTTTCTACAGGTGCCATCCCTTTCTCTATCCTGCCTTTCCTTACAAGTGCCTCAAGGAAATAGTAGTCGGCATAGTTAAGCGGGACATCGATATTGCTTCCATGAGGAATGCTGCCTACAGAATGCATCAGGATAAAGCCACCGTTTGTCCCCTGCTCTGCACGGTATGCAGGAGTTGAGAGGGACTCAACAATCTTGTCAGCCTTTGACTTGTAGCCATTGTTGGCTGCAAGATAGCTCAGTTCATATAGGGCAGAGGCAATAATTGCAGCAGATGAGACATCCTTGCATGCGTCAGGAATGTCCGGGGCATTGAAATCCCAGTAAGGCACAAGGTCTTCCGGCATATTCGGATGCGAGAAAAGGTATGCTGCGACATTCTCAGCCCTGTCAAGATATTTCCTGTCTCCTGTGAAGCGGTATGCCACAGTGAAGCCATAGATTGACCAGGCCTGTCCGCGCGCCCATGCAGATTCATCAGAGTATCCCTGGGCAGTGCACCTGCCAAGGACCTTGCCTATCTCCGTGTCATAGTCCACAACATGGAAGGTACTGAAATCAGGACGGTAATGGTTCTCCAGCGTCTTGTCAGCATGGCTTACCGCGATGTCACGGAAAGTCCTGTCGCCTGTCATCTCACTCACCTTGAAAAGCAGCTCAAGATTCATCATGTTGTCAATGATTACAGGACATGTCCACCCTCTTTCTGACTGCCAGCCACGGTCCGTGTTCCATGACTGGAGCACTCCTGCACCCGGCCTGAACCTTGTCGCGAGGGAGTTCGCGGTGTTGACAAGCACGCTGTCATATCCTTTGATATTCTTGAGCCTTAGTCCATTGCCATAGCTGTCATAGACCATGAAACCCACATCATGATGCCATTTCAGATACTGGATTTCATCAAGGATCTCCGTATGCCTCTGCGCATGCCCGGCCCAGTACTCATCTCCTGTAAGTTCATACATATACCACAGGGTGCCGGCAAAAAAACCGCTCACCCAGTCATCCACAGGCACGAATTCCACCTCCCCGTTCTTGAAAGTGGACGGAATCCTCAATGTGTCACCGGCCTCGGAAGCCTCAAGCAGGGCACCGACCTGCACCTTTGCATTTCCAATGTTTTCTGTTATGATATCCTCCTTGCATGTACACGAGAGGCAGAGCGCGGCGACCGCAATAAATGAAATTGGTTTAAAGCACATATCTTTACTGATTTATATTATTTCACACCGGAATCCGTTATCGGGCACGGCATTTTTCCGGGCACAAACATAGAGACAATAAACGAAATTTACAAAAATATATACAATTTTGCTATTTTTTAACCGAAACAGACTTTGCCAATCGAAATATTTAATATATTTGCGCGCTCAAAACGGAAAAGCAATGCCATTTCCGTTACCGATAACGGGAAACATGATTCAATAACACCGCCTCCTGAGGCTTTACGGAGAACTGATAGACCGGAACATTGAAGTACATTGAATTAGAGATGAAAAGAATTATAGCTTACATTGTCATTTCTACATTTGCTGCGGCTTTTTTGTCTGCAAGGCAGAATCCTCAATATGGATTCGAGAATGGGATACCGGAATTTATAAGTGTCACAGGACATGGGGAAGTGACATCCTCTACATTGAAATACAAGGACGGAAGCCGCTCCCTCTGTTTAAGATGGAGCGGTGCGGCATCATTTGTATTCGACAACCCGCAAGGCCTCAGAAGTTCAGCGATGTCAGACAATGGAGGCATAATAATCTGGATATACTCCACAGACAGCCAATGCAGCCCGCTCAGATTCAATTTCACAGACGGTTCCGGCAACAGCATCTGCCATTTCGGCTTCAATATGGGTTTCAGAGGCTGGAGGACGGCATGGATAAAATGGGACGACATGCACACTGCCGACGGGAAATTTTACGGTGACCTGCCAAAGGAAGCAAGGTGCACTGATATATCAAGGATGGAAATCATACCGGACGGAGAGACATGCGGCACCATATATATAGACAGGCTGAGCTTTGTCAGCGAGGCAATGCACAGGCAGATTACCCCGGACATGCAGATTCCGGACAACAACAGCCACCTGAAACGCCAGCTGTGGCACTGGGCGCGTCTATGGGAATGGGAACAATACCCGGAAATTGCGGCAATTGACATTTCCCCTGAGCAGAAGGAGATGGTCTGCCTTGTGGAGCAGAGGCTTGACAGGAGGATGGAGCAGGAGGCTCCGGGGATCAAGATGTCGGCCAGACTTGCAGCAAAGGCAGATTCCCTTTACTCAAGATACAGGATCGGGCGTCTCGCGGACGGCCAGGTCACCGGTGCGCCTCTCCTGTGCGACGATGAGTCCATCGATGAAGACGGAGAGATGCGTATCAGACATATCCAGGACATCCTATGGTACTATGCTGCGCATTATCTGAGGACCGGAGATACAGTGAATATACAGAAGGCCATAGACACATTTGACCATGCTATAGACCAGGGATTCGCATTCGGGAGCGGAATGGGCACAAACCACCACTACGGCTACCAGACAAGGAATATCTTCAAGGCCGCATGGATTCTGAGGAAAGAGTTTGCAAAGGCAGGCCGGAGCGATGAATATATAAAGGTACTGCGCTACTGGAGCGGAGCCGCCGAGACAAGGCTGCCTTTCCAATATGGCAGGGACGAGCTGCTTGACTCATGGAACACACTGAATGAGCCGAAAGTGATTTCTATCATGCTTTCCGATGACAGCGCGGAGAAATACCACATGATGAAGGCATTCGGAAAGTGGCTGTCCGCTTCAATGTCATACAGTCCGGGAACATTGGGAGGATTCAAGGTGGACGGTACCGCATTCCACCATGGAGGGCATTACCCGGCCTACTCTACAGGCGCATTCGCAGCACTCGGATATTATGCCTCCCTCACAGAAGGCACTGATTTCGGCATAGATGTGCAGGCAAGGAGGAATTTCAAGCATGTGCTCATGTGCATGAGGGACTATTGCAATACCTTTGACTGGGGCATAGGAATCAGCGGAAGGCATCCTTTCAACGGACGGATACCAAAGGCTGGCATGGATGCATTCGGCAGGCTCGCATTGCTCGGAGACCTCACATCCGGCGGCATGGACGCCGACCCTGAGCTTGGAGGGGCATACCTTTCATTTGTAGAATCGGGGGGGGCATCAAATAAGGAAATCACTGGCCGTCTCAGGCAGGCAGGAGTCGCTCCCCTGCCTGCAGAAGAAGGATTCCGCGTCTACAACTATGGTGCATTCGGGATACATAGGAGAGGCGGCTGGATGGTCACATTGAAAGCATACAACAGCGATGTCTGGAATTCAGAGATCTATGAGCATGACAACAGATATGGCAGATACCAGAGCTATGGTTCTGTACAGATAACCGGAAGCGGTGAACCTGTGTCTGCAAAGGCCAGCGGATTCTCCCAGGAGGGATGGGACTGGAACAGGATGCCTGGGACAACTGCGGTCCACCTCCCGTTTGAACTGCTTGACAGTCCCAACAAGGGTACACTCATGGAAAGGAATGTCAGCAGGTTCCCCGGAGTGTCGTCACTGGAAGGACGCAACGGCTGCATGGCATTCACATTTACAGAAAAGGACCGCAGAAACTTCTGCCCCGGTGCAACTGCATTCAAGAGCGTATTCTGCTTCGACAACAGGATTGTCTTCATAGGCAGCGGAATCACAAATTCATCATCTTTCAATACTGAGACCACATTGTTCCAGCTTGCCATGGAGGACAGGGCCGAACCTATATCCATAAACGGCATGGAGGTATCCGGATTCCCTTTCACAAAAAGGATTGAAGAGCACGGCAGATCAGTCCTGGCCGACACCAAGGGCAACGTATATGTACTTCCTGACGGATACGGGCTTACAGTTGTCAGACAAGAGCAGTCCTCTCCGTCGGACACAGGGAGAAAGACAGGGAAAGGGGATTTCATTGCTGCATATATCGACCATGGCCCTTCACCGGCAGGGGCTTCATACGAATATATGATTCTGGTCTCCCCTACCCCTGAAGAAGCCGGAAGATGGGCAGGCACGTCCCCTTACCAGGTGATATATGCAGAAGACAACGCACATGCTGTCAAGGATTTAGTCACCGGGACCGAGGCATATGTCTCATATTCCGGATACAACGGCAGCGGAGACATAGCGGAAATCACTCCTGAAACAATCGTAATGAGACGCCAGACCGGAAAATCTTCATATATAATGAGCGTCTGTACACCGGACCTCGGAATCACCAGGAAAGGATACACTACCCCGCAAAAGAGCCAGATGCTTGAACGCACTGTAATACTGAAAGGAAAATTCGTGATAGAAAGCGAAGGCGGTGCAGCCAGGAGCAAAATCAATGGGAGACACACAATGATAACAGCCATGTGCGTAGACGGCCAGCCCGTTGAATTCAAAATCCGCAGGAAATAATACAATATAACAATAATTCTACATTAATAAACACTCTATTCTAATGCAAAAATTAATTCAAGTGCTTATGGCCTTGGTCGTTATGATGTTTTCAGCGGCCACTGCCGGCGCACAGGTCAAAAGTATCAGTGGCAAGGTCACCGACAGTGACGGAGAGCCACTTGTCGCGGTAACTGTCTACCAGACCGACAATACCGGCAACGGTACTGCCACCGGTGTGGACGGCTCGTACACAATCAGTGTCCCTTCCGGAGCAACAATAACCTTCTCATGTCTCGGATATACCGAAAAGGTGGAGAAAGTCGGCAGCAGGACCAAGATAGATGTAATGATGGAAGACGACAGGCTCGCGATTGACGCAGCCGAGGTGGTCAGCATCGGATACGGTTCCGTTGCCAAGAGGGACCTCACCGGTTCCGTGACCAAGGTCGACATGGGAGAGGTCCTGAAGTCAAGCAGCACAACATTCGACCAGGCCCTCACAGGAAGGGTCGCAGGTGTGGTAGTGACAACATCCGACGGTGCACTCGGAAGCGAGGCCAATATCGTAATCAGGGGCAACAACTCACTGACACAGAGCAGTTCGCCTTTGTTCATCATTGATGGATTCCAGTCCGAGAGCTCACTTGCGACATCCCTCAACTCAGCAGACATCGAGTCCATAGACATCCTCAAGGATGCCTCGGCTACAGCAATCTACGGGGCACGCGGTGCCAACGGTGTCATAGTCATCACGACAAAGCAGGGTGTCGAGGGAAAGCCGAAGGTAAATTTCAGTGCATCATGGACAGGCAGCAAGATATACAACAAGATGGAGCTGATGAATCCATACGAATTCGTGAAGCTGCAGACTGAATATATCGGTACCGGCACCAACAAATACCTCGACGGCGCTGATGGAAAGACATATACACTTGATGACTACATTGGCCTTGAAGGCGACGACTGGCAGGACAGGCTGTACCGCAGCGCCCTCACCCAGAACTACAACATATCACTCTCCGGAGGAAGCAAGAGCGCAGGAAACAGGTATAATGTATCGCTTTCCGTTGTTGACCAGGACGGTATCATCATCAAGTCAAATTTCCAGAGGTACCAGGCCAAGATCAATTTCTCCCAGAATATAGGCAAGAAAGTGGTCTTCGATGTAATGGCCAACTATGCACGCTCCGTGACAAGCGGAACAACCCCTACAAGCGCACAGCAGTCTTCATCGGCATCAGGCTGGCTCATCTATTCAATGTGGGGATACCGTCCGGTGAAGCCTATCGGAGACGGATCCGACCATGACCTGTCAGAGGATCTTGTCGACTATGACGCATCCAACGCCAATGACTACAGGTTCAACCCTGTCAAGTCAGCAGAGAACGAGCACAGGAAGACAATTGTCGACCTGCTGAACGCAAATGCCTCCATTACATATGAGATAGTTGACGGACTGAAATTCAAGGCAACCGGAGCCTACAGGTTCCAGAACCGCAGGCGCGAGGAGTTCAACGGCAGCCAGACATATACCGGATATGAAAGTTCACCGTCAGGCAAAGGCATAAACGGTGCAATATACTGGAACAACTGGGTGTACTGGCAGAATGAGGAAACCCTTACATGGGTAAAGCATATCAACAACAGGCATCATCTCAACCTGATGGCAGGTATCTCTTTCCAGGGTGAGACACAGGACTACAAGGGTGTAAGGGCCGAGCAGATGACCACGGAAGCCCTTGGACTCAACGGTCTCCATACAGGAAACTACCAGACTGTCACTCCATATCAGTATGACTGGAGACAGATGTCTGCATTCGGAAGGATAAACTACAACTACAAGTACAAATATTATCTTACCGCAACATTCCGTGCCGATGCATCATCGAAGTTCCCTACGGACAACAGGTGGGGGTACTTCCCTTCTGTCGGTGCATCATGGAATTTCAACAGGGAGAATCTCCTCAAGAACAGCAGCTGGCTTAAAAACGGAAAGCTGAGGTTCTCATGGGGACTTACCGGAAACAACAGGACAAGCACACCGTACGACTACTACTCCCAGATTTCAACGCTTCCTGGAGACCCGAACTCGTATGACTATGTGTTCAACGGCCAGATTGTCTCAGGCTACTACCCTTCAAACATGGCCAATGACAAGCTGAAATGGGAGACAACAGAGCAGTACAATGTCGGAATCGACCTTTCATTCTTCACGAATGACCGTATCAAGATTACCGCTGACTGGTACCTGAAGAACACAAGGGACCTCCTTCTCCAGGCTACCATCCCGGCTTCATCCGGATATACCTCCGCTATGATAAACATCGGTTCAATGCAGAACAAGGGATTCGAGCTGACAATAGAGACTGTCAACATCATGAAGAGGAATTTCCAGTGGAACACGACATTCAACATCGCGCTCAACCGCAACAAGGTGACTGCGCTGACCAACGACCAGTACTCCCTTTTCAACACCGTCTCATGGGACCAGAGGTTCAACAGCCAGTATCCTTACGTGACACAGGTAGGCAAGCCTTCCGGAATGATGTACGGCTATCTCTATGACGGGACCTACAAGGAAGATGAATTCAACGGAGGGACATATCTGAAGGACGGCGTCCCTTACATGACATCTGTCGGGAAGGAGTTTGTACGCCCTGGAGACCCTAAGTACAGGGATATCAACGGTGACGGTGTCATTGATGACAACGACCGTACTGTCATAGGTTCAGGACAGCCGCTCCATACAGGAGGATTCGGCAACACATTCTATTTCTTCGGTTTCGATGTCAGCATCTTCTTCCAGTGGAGCTACGGCAACGACATCCTGAATGCCAACAAGCTCATCTTCGAGAACGGTTCAATATCCAACCTCAACCAGCTTGCATCGTATTCAGGAAGATATTCTGCAGAGAATCCGGGCAGCGACATCCCGAGGGTAAGGGCAAACGGAATGTTCGTCTACTCCTCAAGGGTCGTGGAAGACGGTTCTTTCCTGAGGCTCAGGAATGTATCAATCGGATACACATTGCCAAAGAGCGTATGCAGGAAAGTCAAGGTTGACAACATTAGGTTCAACGTGTCTGCCGATAACATATGGACACTCACAGGCTATTCCGGACCGGACCCTGAGGTATCCACAAGGAATTCAGTGCTTACACCTGGATTTGACTGGTCCGCATACCCGAGGGCATTCGGTATCACAGGAGGAGTATCATTCACATTCTAATGCAGGAGGAGAAGACAATGCGAAAATTCATAAGAAATATAACCATCTGTGCAGCTGCAGTATCGCTGTCTGCATGCAGTTTCCTCGAGCTGAAGCCTAATGTAATCAGCTCAGAGACATACTACAGCAGTCTCAAGGAAGTGCAGTCAGGCCTTGTCGGAGTCTATGGAGTGATGAACAATGAGGCATTCTACGGCAACTACTATTCACTCATGATGTCCAATGTGGACGACCTTTCATACTACAACAGGAACAGTGCATCTACATTTACACAATGGTACAGGCACGATGCAAGTGCATCAGAAATCTATGAGACATGGGCACTTATCTATAAGGGAATCCGTAACGCCAACGCTTTCATGGAGGCAATCAGTGATTCGGAGTTTGACCCCGGGCATGCTTTGTACAACGAGGCAAGGTTCCTCAGGGCATATTACCATTTCATACTTGCGCAGGCATGGGGCGATGTCCCTCTCAAGACAGAATCAACCAAGACTCATGAGGATGTAATGTGCAAGGCTACACCGCAGGCGGAAGTCCTTGACTGGGTGATAAAGGAGATGGACGCTACCCTGGAGCACCTTCCGGAAGACCTTGCAAATGCACCTTCAAGGGTCACAAGGAACACTGCCAATGGTATCCTTGCAAGGGTATGCCTGTTTATGGCCGGTGAAAGCGTCACTGGAGGAGAGAAGTCAAAGAAAGAGTATTTCAAGCTTGCCGCCGACTATGCAGATGCTGTAATACAGACAGGCGTACACCACCTGAACAAGGAGTACCAGGAGATATTCATAAACATGATTTCAGACAAATATGACAAGGAGTACAACGAATCAATGTGGGAAGTGGACTTCCTCGGTGACAGGTCAAGCGCAGAGAACTGGACAAACGGACGAATTGGCGACCTGATTGGACTCCAGAGTTCGGGCGGTGATGACTTTTCAAACTGGAGTTGCAACTATTCATACGGCATGTATGACGGTTCACTTAAGCTTTGGGACCTCTATTGGGTCATCGACAGGACAGATGACGAAATCAGCCTCAACACCATTACCGACAAGAGGCAGATATGGAACATGCCACCTTACAACTATTCAGGCAACGCGAACTATCCTCCATACGGTTCAGGGCTTTCGAGCGGCTCCAGCCTTGCCAGCTACGACAAGACCCCATACGTCTATGACAAGATTTCAACCTCTGAAGACCCTACAGCAGCACAGGCAATCAGAAACTGCGGGAAATTCAGGAGAGAGGTTGAATACGAAGGCGTCAAGGATTCAAAAAGACTGTACACGACCATCAACTATCCGATCCTCAGGTACTCTGACGTAATGCTGATGTACGCCGAGGCCGAGAATGAATATAACGGTGCACCTTCCGAGACAGCATTCAACCTTGTCAAGGAGATAAGGGAAAGGGCTGGAATCAAGACCAGGGACTTCTCCGAATATTCCTCATACGAGGCATTCAGGGACCTGGTCAGGAACGAGAGGGGCCGCGAGCTATGCTTTGAGTCGCTCAGGAAATATGACCTGATAAGGTGGGGAATATTTGTCAAGACTATGAACGAGTATCCACAGTGGACAAATGACGAGAGATGGTCAAAGAATGCAAAGGCTGAATATGCCGCTGCAATCGGTTCCGCTGTTCAGGAGAAACATGTTGTCCTCCCTATCCCGTCTATCGAGCTTGGAGTAAACAAGGAATTGACACAGAACCCTCTTTGGTAAGGATAAATCTTAGAACATATGAAAAATCTGAATATACTATTATGCGCCATACCGGTTTTGGTTGCCGGATGTACACACACTGACGCATACAAGAAAGTTGACTATAATGTCACATTGCATCCTTCCAACACCTACTATGCAGGCGATGCAGTAAAGTTCAATATAACCGGAGAGGTTGACAATATCCTCTTCTACAGTGGCGAGACCGGCCAGCAGTACAGATACAGGGACAGGTTTGAAGTGCCTGTAGAGGACGTAGAGGCGGCTGTGCTCAATTGCGAGTTCCAGGCAAGGTACGGAAATGCCGATGCACTTGAAGTCTATGTCTCAAATTCATTTGACGGGCTGTCAGGAGAAGACGGAGAGGCAGACAGGGCAAAGGTAAAGGCCATGTACGAAGGCGGTATGCAGGGATGGACAAGGCTTGACTACCAGGAGGGTGCAAGCACAGCATGGACTTCACAGGCATTTGAGCTTAATGAATATGTAGACAATTTCTCCATAGCATTCCACTGGTGCCCAAAGAGCTTTGATGCCACACAGAGGACATACTGGATCAATGCAGACCTTTCCCTTGCACTTGCAGGCACTTCGCCGTCAAGCATGAATATCAGGGATTTCAGCCTCGTCACCCTCATGATGAACGAAGAGCTTGATCCTTATTTCAGGAACGCCGGCAACGGCTCAATCAGGCTGGACAACAGCGCGGCAGACCTCGTGCTGCAGGGAGTCGGTGCAAATGCCCTCAAGTATGCCCTTGACGGCTGGATATTCACCCAGCCTACAGCATTGAACAAGGTTGCCAATGACAAGGGAAGCGTCATAAAGAATATGCAGAACTACATGAGCGAATATGAGTATGTCTACACAGAACCAGGTACCTACAAGGCTGTATTCGTAGGCAACAATACAAACTACATCGGTTCCAGCGAAGAGATTCATGAAGTGACTGTCACCATATTGGAAAAACCGGATAACCTGTAGATATGGGAACAAAGATTTCAAGATATGGACAGGCCTGCCTTGGCGGCATTGCACTTATATCGTGCAATGCCGCCAGGCCGGAACATCCAAATATAATATACGTATTCCCTGACCAGATGCGCAACTGCGCAATGTCATTCTGGAATGAGCCGGAATATGAAGGAATACAGGGCTGGACGGCTGACCCGGTGCAGACACCAAGGCTTGATGCCTTTGCAGGAGAGTCCGTTGTCCTGTCAAGGGCAATGAGCACCTGCCCTGTCAGCAGCCCATACAGGGGAATGTGCCTGAGCGGAATGTATCCTGAGCGAAATGGAGTCGTGCTGAACTGCATGGCAGAAAGACCTGAAAGTACGCTGAATCCCGAAGCTGTATGCATAAGCGATGTCCTTAGTGCCAACGGATATTTCTGCGGCTATATCGGCAAGCTGCATGCTGAGGCACCCATGAAGAACGACCCTGCAAATCCAGGGCACTATGTAAGTGATCTCGTGCCGGAATGGGATGCCTATACTCCGAAGGAGCGCAGGCACGGATTCTCATACTGGTACTCATACGGGACCTTCGACGAACATAAGAACCCGCATTACTGGGACACTGAAGGTGTACGCCATGACCCGCATGAATTTTCTGTAAGGCATGAAACTGACAAGGCCATAGAGTTCCTGCGCAACAGGAACGGTGAACGGGATCCACGCAAGCCGTTCATGCTGATGGTCGCATACAATCCTCCGCACAGCCCGTACAATGGGCTGGAAGACTGCATGGAAGAGGACTACCGCCTCTACAGGGACAAGCCCCTTGACGAACTCTATGTAAGGCCCAATGCAGATACTACCCTTACAAAGGCGCAGTCCATCAGGTATTACTTTGCAAATGTCACAGCAGTGGACAGGGAGTTCGGAAGGATCCTCGACGAGGTAAAGAAGCTCGGGCTGGAAAAGAACACAATTGTAGTCTTCACCTCGGACCACGGTGAGACAATGTGCAGCCAGGGGACTTATGACCCGAAGAACTCTATCTACACAGAGTCTTTCAATGTACCTTTCATGATAAGGTATCCGGAAAAGCTCAGACACAGGCTTGACACCTCATTCTTTACAACGACTGACATCATGCCGACACTGCTTTCATTGGCCGGCCTTAAGGAAGAGATTCCACAGTCCGTACAGGGATTCGACCTTTCGGACGGGCTGATACCCCGGGCTGGCGGCACAGGCAGACGTGATGCTGCACTCTACATGAGGAACCTCAATGGAATAAAGGATGCTGACAATATCGTGCACGGATTTTTCCCGGAGGCACGTGGCATACGTACATCGCGCTATACCATGGAGATAAGCATACGCAGGGACAATACCCTGAAGAAAGTGATGCTCTTCGACGATGTCGCAGACCCGTATCAGATGAACTGCCTTGACTACAGGGAACACAGTGAGATATTTGCAGACCTGTGCAGCAGGATGCAGCGGCTTCTTGAGGAAAGCGATGACGTATGGTTCCGTGAGGACATACTCGGAAAATTGGATTTTATTAACGATACAAACAAATAACAATATGAAGTCAAACATAAAGAGATTTGCAGTCTGCCTGATTGCATGCATTATGCCGTTGACTGCCTGCGACACATCCTCGCTTGAGGCCGACATAGCCGGCCTTGAACTTCGGCTTGCCGCAATAGAGGATGCCGTGGAGCAGGCCAACAGCAACGCCATCGCTGCACACAGACTGCTTGCAGGCTCCAACGTAATTGTCGGATATACAGCCACAGAAGAAGGCTATATATTCGAGCTTGGTGACGGGGACGTCATCACCGTCACATTCGGTGCAAAGAATGACATACCTGTCCCTGTCATCGGTATTGATTCAGACGGCAACTGGATCATGTCATTCGATGGAAGCAGCTGGGAAAAGGTCAGCGGCTCCGTGAACGCATTCCAGGAGGGTGCGACACCGTCTTTGCGTACTGATCCAGACGGCTGGTGGGAAGTCAGCACTGACGGCGGCAAGACATGGCAGCGCGTAACAGATGCTGACGGCAATCCGCTGAATGCCCTCAACGGGGGAACTGGCAAGACACCTCCTGCATTCTTCGAGGACATAGTAACAGATCCTGACGGAGGGACAATAACGTTTATTTTCCTCACAGGAGAGAAACTGGTCTGCGCATACGAGGACCAGTTCAGCCTGAAGGTCCTCGGATATAGGGAGGGACAGGTAATCCTTCTGAATGAGCAGATGGTATTCCCTGTCGAAGCCAACGATGTGTCAGATGCAATCATCACCGTACCTGACGGATGGAACGCGACACTGAGCGGCACTGAGCTGCAGGTACATGGTCCAGCCACAGGAACAGCAGGCAGCTACAGCGTCACAATTCTCCTTGTCTCAAGCAAGCATTACCTGAAAAAGGAGGAACTCGTCTTCACACTCAATCCAATAACCTTTGACGAGGCTGCATGCAAGGAATGGAACGACTTCAATGCAGGAAATGATGCAAATGTACTGCTTGACTATTCATACGCCGGATATATGCACGGTGAGGTCGCACCTCCTGACGTATATTCACTCGGCTACAAGGTATATGACGTGACAGACTACGGTGCAATCCCTGATGACGGAAAATCCGACAGGGAGGCCTTCCTGAAGGTTCTCGAAGAGATAATGGGTACACCTACAATATCAAACAATTCGATATCCTTCCCTAACAAGCCTTCTGCAAAGGCTATCGTATATTTCCCTGAAGGGGAATTCATCCTCCATACTGCCGATGACGATGTAGTGGTGGACGGCAAAAGGACCAGCCGCGGAATCATCATCAGGGCAGGAGAATTTGTGCTCAAGGGGGCAGGCAGGGGCAAGACTACAATAACAATGCAGGACCCTTGCCAGCCGACAGACCAGGCAGTCATGTACAGTTCACCTGACATGCTCCTGATTACTCACTGGACCTCATTCACAAGCCAGTCCAACTGGGCTGTGACAGCAGATGCCGCCAAAGGGTCATTCTCTGTTGAACTGCCAGGGCACGCACTGAAAGAGGGAGACTGGGTATGCCTCAACATTGTCAGCAAGGACACTGACCTGCTTAAAGAAGAACTTTACCCTTATTATGATGCCGCAATGTCATATTCAGGAGGGGAATGGAGCATAATCAAGGACGGTGTCGAAGTCAACGACTACCATGAGGTCAAGGCAGTGGACGGCAGCACAGTGACATTCTGTGAGCCGATAATGCACGAGGTCAAGGCCAAATACGGATGGAAAGTCTACAAATATCCTAACCACACAAAGGTAGGTGTCGAGGACATCACATTCAAGGGCAACGCCAAGGAGCATTTCGTACACCACGGTTCATGGGAGGATGACGGAGCATACAAGCCAATCAGCATGACAAGGCTGACGCACTCATGGCTAAGAAGATGCGAATTCCAGAGCACAAGCGAGGCATGCTCTGTGACAAACAGCGCAAATGTCTCTGTCTATGACATCAGGTTCACCGGAAGACGTGGACATGCCTCAATACGTTCTGCCGGCTCTTCAAGGGTATTCATCGGTGCAACATTTGACCATACCTCAGGAGACATCATATCAGGCGGCACATGGATGAAAGATGCAGGAAACTACCATGCAGTAGGAGTATCCAAGCCAAGCATGGGGGCCGTACTCTGGAGAAATACATGGGGAGACGACAGCTGCTTCGAGTCACATGCGTCACAGCCACGTGCGACACTGTTCGACTGCTGTGCAGGAGGATTCATGAGATACAGGATGGGAGGAGATGCGAATGAGCTTCCGAACCATCTTGCAGACCTTACCCTCTGGAATTTCAATGCGACATCAGGCAATCTCGGAGGCCAGGCAGGCAACGACTATTCCAACTGGATATGGTGGGGAGGCAACGACCGCACTTACTGGACTACACTTCAGCCTATAATAATAGGATTCCACGGTGCGCTCAGCGTAAATTTCCCAGAAGGGGAAGGAGGCAGCCTGCACGTAGGAAGCAACGGCACCGCAGTCTATCCGGAATCACTCTACGAGGCACAGCTCAGGAGAAGGCTCGGCTTTGTACCGGGATGGCTGAACACACTTAAGACAATAGAATAACTACAATAAATATCATAATCATGAAAAATATATTTGGAAGCAAGGCTCTTGCGGCAATCATGATGACATTTGCAATTGCAGCCGTATCATGTACAGACTTGAGCGACCTTGAGAAAAGGGTTGACTCGCTCGACAGCCGCATAACAGCCCTCGAGACACAGATAGCTGGCCTGAACAGCAACATTGAGGCCCTTTCAATACTTGCAGGAGGAGCGACAATAAACTCAGTGACAGAAAAGGACGGTACATATACAATTGTGCTTACAAACGGTGAGACCATCACACTCGCACAGGGAAGCAACGGAGTAGGCTTTGCCCCTACGATGAGCGTGGACAAGGACGGATACTGGATGGTTGACTACAGCGACGGGAAGGGTTCCGTATATCTCACAGACGCATCAGGCAACAAGGTAAAGGCTACTGGAGAGACCGGTGCCATACCAGTTGTAGGCGTGGACAAGGATGGATACTGGACAGTTGACTACGGCAACGGCCCTCAGCGTGTCAAGGACAGCGACGGCAACGACGTCAATGCGCTTACCGAAAGCGAAGGCGGCACAGCATTCTTTGATGATGTTGTACCTGGAGACGGCAGCCTCATAATCACAATGAGAAACGGTGATGTCCTTGAGATACCGGTACTTCCTGACTTCCTTTGTGTAATCCTTGACACATTCGGTGTACAGTCTTTCGAATATGGGCAGACAAAGACTTATAATGTGAGCATGCAGGGAGTGGCAAGTTCAATGGTAACTGCACCTCAGGGATGGCAGGCGTCACTCACGGAATCAGTACTGACTGTTACAGCCCCTCAAGTGGCAACAAAGGCCAGCATAGCGGACACACGTACAGATGTGTCTATTCTCTCCCTCTCATCAAAAGGATTTGCAGCCATCACCAAGCTCCTTGTTGAAGTGGTTGCAGGCGAAGTGGAGGCCAATCCACAGGCTGTAGTCACAGCTGGAGAGACAACAGAAGAGACAGCTACATTCACCGTGGCAGTCTCAGATGTCACAGGCTGGTATTACCTGCTCAAGAAGTCATCAGAGATAGCCCCGGCTGCAGAAGAAATCAAGGCTGATGGAATTGAAGGTACTGACAAGACCTTCACAGTCACCGGACTCAACGACGGTACTTCCTACACCCTATATGTACTTCCAGTCAACGGGGAGAAGGACGGTGAGATTGTTTCAGCTGAAACAAGGACAGTGGAAAAGGTATATGCAACACTCTATGAAAAATACAATGCAGGGGCAGACCTTACTATAGCTGGAAGGATCTACAACAAGGATACTTACGGTGAGGCACAGCTTATCAGCAGCGACTTTGAATTTGCAAGTGACTTCAAGCATGCAAACGCAACATCAAAAATCTATTTCATCGCCCCTGAGGCAACTGTAACATATTCCACTACAGATGGCATCAAGGACTTCATCCTCATAGGAAACGAGCCTGGCAGGAGAAGCAAGCTTGTACTGAACTATTTCCTTCCGCTCAACCAGGGTGCAGGCGGTGACCATACAGGAGAACTTGTCTTCCATAACCTTAACATAAGCTGCTCGGCCTCAATATCACAGCAATATATGATGGCTCTCTACAGAGACGGAGCATACGGATTCATCGGGTTAGACAGCTGCCGTATCAATGTCAGCGAGAAATCCCTGGTCTACAGCGGACAGACATCAAGGACATTCGACGAATTCTGCATGAAGGACTGCGAATACAACCTTACAAGTGCAACTGCTGGAAGCGGAAGAAACGTGATCCAGGCTGCGAGCGGTGACTACCCTGAGGCATTCGTGAAACTGAATTTCGAGAACAACATATTCTACAATGCAGACAACTCCCTTGCATACCTGAGGCTTATCCTTGCCGCAGGCAACAACACCAAGGTAAACGAGATTGTCTTTGCACGCAATACAATGGCCAATGTGGTTCCTCCTACAGGCGGAAAAGGCGCGAGATATTTCGTGTCCGGATTCATTGGCAACGTGGACTTCAACGGCAACCTGTTCCATGTGTCAAATTCGTCTGCGACTGCATTCCAGATGCTTTATGTCAATACTACAGCCTCAATCACTGACATAACAGGAAAGGTCTACAGCAACGCCAGCTATACCGCTGGAGGCCTTAACATACAGGCATTCTTCGGCGGTATTCCAAAGATGGCCGGAATCACAGGCCCTGAGGAGATTGTGAAGCTCACGTCAGATCCGTTCACAGGAGGCACATACGATCCGGCAAACGGAATATTCACACAGAACAGCGGCTACGGTGCACAGAGATAGCGCATCTGCATAGCCGGGATTTCCAGGAGGTTGATGAAAAGTAAAGGTTTCGTCAACCTCCTTTTAATTATTGTTCATATATTTGCACCCCGGAAGTCCATGGCCCGGGAAACAGGCCTGACAGGCTGCCGGCATTTGACTAACAGATAAACTACGGAGGCATGAAAAGCAAATTATCCATCATGAATGCGATATCCCTGGTTGCAGGCATTGCAATAGCAACTTTTGCAGGATATGGCATCGTACAATTTACCAGCGAAATGAAAAACCGTAAAAATCAAGGCACAGCCTACATAGGAAGGTCTGAAATGAAAGTTGAGGACGGCAGGATGACCCCTGAGATGCTCCTCGCATTCGGAAGGCTCTCCGATCCCCAGCTCTCCCCGGACGGCAAGCACATCCTATATGGAGTCTCCTATATTTCCGTAGAGGAAAACCGTTCATGCAGAAACCTCTATATCTGTGATACTGACGGAAGCAACGGATTTGCACTGACCCATTCCGGTACAGGCATCAGCAATGCAAGATGGATTGACGGAGGGAAAAGGATAGCCTACATAAGCGGAGGACAGATATATTCCGCCAAAATCAGTGTCAGCACAGACGGTTGGATACTCGGCAAGCCGGTACAGCTCAGCGACATACCTGCAGGAGTGGCCGAATTCAGCATCTCCCCTGACGGGGCAAGGATAATGTATGTCAGCACAGTGAAAAGCAATGTCAAGTCACCGTCAGACATGTACAGCGACCTTGACAAGGCCGATGCGATATGCACAGACGACCTGATGTACAGGCATTGGGACCACTGGGTAAAGGAAATACCACATACATACGTATCTGCTTTCAGCACTTCAAGGAAAGGCATAACCCCGGCATCATCCACAGACATACTCGCACACGAGGACGGACTATATGAACTTCCATCAGAGCCATTCGGCGGCATGGAGCAGTTGAGCTGGAGCCCGGACGGCAGATTCATAGCATATTCATGCAAGAAGCTTGAAGGAAAAAAATATGCATTCTCGACTGACAATGAGATATACATCTACAATGTGGAGACCGAAGGCACCGCCGTCATACCTATGGGAGGCGGATATGATACCGACCCGGTCTGGTCTCCCGACGGTTCCAGGATATGCTGGATAAGCATGGAGCGTGACGGATACGAAGCAGACAGGCAGAGGCTTATGGTTGCAGAGATTGACACCGAGATGCTGGAGGCAGTCACTGCAGGGCCTGGACTTGCAGGCCGCGCAAGATGGCTCATCGGCATCAGTGAAATCACCGACGGATTCAAATACAATGCAGCCGGACCTGTATGGAACGGAAATGAAATATATTTCAATGCCCTTGCAGAAGGCATCCAGGGAATATTCAAGGCATCCGCAAATGACGGGACCTGGAGCATAGAGAGAATTACGGACGACAACCTGTGGTATGACTTCAACTCTCCTTTCGGCTTTGTGGAGAACGGAGCCGGGACTACCCTGCTTTCATCATACTGCAGCCTCAACTTCCCTACTGAACTTGTCGCAGTCAGCACAGAAAACGGCAAGACTGCGCTGAAGCAGCTGACACAGGAGAACAGCCATCTCCTTGCGCAGATAAAGGAGCCTGTGACAGAAGCAAGGCAGGTACGCACTGTAGACGGGAAGGATATGTTGACATGGGTGCTCTACCCTTCTGACTTTGACCCTTCCAGGAAATTTCCTGCAATCGAGATACTTCTTGGAGGCCCTCAGGGTACAATCAGCCAGAGCTGGTCATACCGCTGGAACTACCGTCTGATGGCAGACCAGGGCTATATCGTAGTGCTTCCTAACAGGCGCGGCACAACGGCGTTCGGGCAGGAATGGACCGAGCAGATCTCAGGAGACTACTGCGGACTCAATATGCAGGACTACCTTTCTGCTGCAAAGGAAATCAAGTCTGAACCATACGTAGACAAGCTTGCGGCATGCGGAGCGAGCTACGGCGGATATTCAGTATATTATCTCTGCGGAGTGCATGGCAACACCTACGATGCCTTCATCGCGCACGCAGGAATCTTCAATGAGGAGCACATGTACATGACCACAGAGGAAATGTGGTTCCCGAACTGGGACAACGGAGGAGTTCCGGACCAGTGCAGGTTCGATGATGGTGTCGGTACAGAGAACGGCCCTGTAGGCCCTGCCGGTGACGGAGTCACATTCGGAGGCATACTGCAGAGCGGTTCACCATGGAGCACCAAGGCCAAGACAGTGCGCCATTATGCAAACTCTCCGCACAAGCTCGTGACCAACTGGCACACACCGCTCATGGTAATCCATGGAGGCATTGACTTCCGTGTCCCTGTAGACGAAGGCATGGCGGCATACAATGCAGCACAGATGATGGGCGTACCGTCAAAACTTCTCATATTCCCGGACGAGAACCACTGGATCCTCAAGCCTCAGAACGCACTGCTCTGGCACAGGGAATATTTCAGATGGCTTGACCGCTGGTGCAAATAAGCCTCCAGAAGATACAGGGTAGAACCTTACAACATGACAGCGTGCCAGGTAGTGCATATTTTTGCACACCCGGCACGCTTTTAACCGATAAAGCCGTGATTATCTGTAAACGGGAATGCTCCTCATCTGCAATTCTGTAGCAGCAGCTGTATGGAATTGGCACAGAACCATTATCTGCGGCGTGGGAAAAGCAGCTGCATGTCTTTCTCCATGGCAGGTCCGGCAACAACCTCCGGCACAAAGTTCCATGCTCCGATGACATTGGCATCACCTATGACATCCGGATCAATTGTCCCGGCCTCATTGAGGTAGTCATAGAGAAGATTCCTGATTTCAGCATACCTGGCAACGACCCTGCCGTCAAGTTCATCGGCAGCAATTCCGGCAGCCCTCATCAGACCGCCGCCTCCATTTGCACGGTATGAAGTCATAGCTACAGTATATTCAGCATCATCTGCGAACTCCTTTCCATTGACAAACGAGCGTATCTTGACACGCTCTCCTGCAGGTGCAGTCACATCCACAGTATAGTTGATTCCGCCAGCCGAGTCAAAATTATATGAACGGTTAACAAAAGACCAGCGGCTCTGGCCTGTACGCGGATCATCTGCATTGACAATCTTCAGGAGATGTTCATCGGAACCTTTCCTGCCTGTTATGGTATTTATCCATGTATCATACGAAAATTCAAGGTAATCCTTGATTTCCTTTCCGGTCATCTTCACTGCAAACAGCTGGTTTTCGTATGGATATATAGTGAACAGGTCATTATACAGAAGCACTCCAGAGTGTACGAATCCATTGAAGGTCAACGGAGCTGCAAATGACATGTCTGCACCTGACTTCCACAATGAAAGGGTATGGATAAGGTTCATGTAGTCACTCATTCCGCGGTATGAGTCACGTGTGCGGAGATCCACCTTCAGGTTTCCGACAGGAGTAAGGGTAAATGCCTTCACAGCCTCGTAATCCTTTGCAAACTTTGCCCTCATCTCCTCGTTGACAAGGTTCTTGTTGACAGGGATAAGCTCAGCACTTACATTCTTTGCCACGCACTTGCCTTTCTCTACAGTAAGTTTGATGACACCATGACCGAGATTGCGGCAATGGCTACCGGAATTTATAAGGCAGATGCTGTCTGACTGTGCTATGAAAGGACGGTGGTCATGCGAGCATACAAGGAAGTCCACTCCTCGGAGACTCTTGAACAGGTCAAGTCCCTGGCTTTCATACATGCTTCCATTGCCCTCGCCTGTACCTGAATGCACGGATACAATCACGACATGCGGATGCTCCTTTGCAACAATCCTGTCCACATCTTCCTGGACCATAGGGATGAGTGACTCGAAAGTCATCCCATGCCAGATATTCTCAGAAAGCCAGTTCTTCATGTTCGGGTTGGTGAAGCCGACAACAGCAATCTTGAGCCCATTTCTCTTCAATATTGTATATTCCTGGAAATAAGGCTTAGGAGTCCCGTCTGCATTCTTTATCACATTACCCTCGTCATCAGTACATAGGGCATTCCCGGCAAGGAAAGGCATTGAAAGTTCCTTGCGCATCCTGTCATACACAGGATGCCCTGTCTCGATGTCATGGTTACCTACAGTAATTGCATCATATCCGATATACTCAACCATCCTTGCATAGAGATGCCTTGTTGTTGTGTCCACATAATTGAAATAATATGCGGCATTGTCGCCCTGGAGACAGTCTCCGGCATCAACAAGCACAACATTCTCCGCTCCAAGCTCAGCCCTTAGGCTGTCCATATAATGCGAAACTGCAAGCAATGACCCCTGCACAGGTGCACCGTCCACATATAGTGAATCGAAATAACGTCCGTGGACATCATTCGTCGTAAAAAGATGGAGAGTGTACTCCCCGTCCTTGGGACCGCATGCGCTCAAAATTGCGGCAAAGGACCAAATGACAATAAATATACTTTTTTTCATTTCTATAGATATATTTTAATTTTTTCTACAATGCTTTCCGGCAAAGGCATTCCACCAATGCATATTGCCCATGACGCTATCTGGTTGCCCATGATGCTATCTGGAAGTCCTTTCAAGCAGCCTCTGCAGATTGAACACCAGCCCGACCTGCTGCTGACATCCTGAATATTTTTCATGGAAATGTCCTGTAATGCTGACTTTCAGGTCAAGGAAATAAGCGATATGCGGCTCATAGTAAAGCTCTACCCTGTTGTACATCCCTATTCCCCCTTCCCTTGCTACCCTATAGAACGGGTCTCCAAAATAAAGGCTGCTGCCATATTTATGCCCCTCGGCATCAGTATTCCCGTAATACGGCATCATATCCTTTCCGACGAACAGCCTGTACTGAAGCCCTACATTCCATTTACGGATATCGAATACACATTCCGCCCCTCCTGGGAAGACATATCTATGGACTTGCCTCCTGTCATTCTGCCCCGAGACAATCCCTCCGACAGTGACACTAAGTTCCTGGAGCGGAACCATGTCAGAGAAGTCGAAGCAAATCCACGGATTTACAAGCATGTTGTCTACCACTCCCCATACATTCCTGCAGCCTGCATAATGGTACATATATGCTGAATATCCGAGCTTCATCCACGGCAGCACACGTGAATTTCCGTTGCTGAATATCATGAAACGCTCACGTCTGTCTGTCCCGTACATGCCCATCCAGTCGCATCCTACCTCGTAATATGCCTTAGGACGCCCGAATGTCAGCAGGAGACCTTCATAATTGTTGTCATAGAAACGTACTGAATCCGAGAAGAATGTCCGGGGATATTCTGCCTTGGAAAAGCTTTTGGGGAACACTCCGGCAGTAAGGCTGAAATCAGTCTTTCCAAGCCGGCATGCCAGCTGGTAATATATGGTAATCTCACGGAAAAGGTTCCAGTTTTCCTGTTTCCTGTCAGTCTCATCTGTATCTGAGCCGGACTTTGCCATCTCTGCCGGGACAGGAGAACGCCCGAAATCCTTCATGATGTCGATTCCTGCCATGACCCTGTGCCGCATTCCATTGGCTTGATGTACAGCAACCCCGACAGATGGAGTCAGCCTCGCTCCGAAGATTGTCCCGGACGGAGCATAGTCAGACGCACCATATTCACGGTTGTCAAAGTCCATTTCAAAATTGAGGTCGTAAGCAAGCCTGACCTTTGCACCGCTGCCGCCAGGACGTCCTGCCTGCCTCTGCTTCCATTGCTGCCCCTGTCTCCAGTTCCCAGCAGACAGGGTGTCGGACAGTGCAGCTGCAGCAGATGCCCCCCCCGAGGACGGTTGCTCCATCTCTGACATGACAGTAGCACATTTTGCTTCAGATATTGCAGAAAACCCATCAGAGCAAGGAATTGCAGAAGCATGGACAGACGCTGCCATGGACAGTGCCACAAAAACAGATGATATTGAATGAAACGAGAATTTCCCCATAGCCGACACAGATAAAAATCATGCAAAGATAGTCATTCCCCAGAGAAATCATCTGTGCATCCAAGGTAATTTCAACAGCAACATGCTGAAAAGACTGTCCCTGCCATGGGTAAAGCTGTTTTTACCATTTGAGCCACATATGCCACAGTTTGTCCGGAAAAGCATGGAGAAACACGGACAAAGCTGCAATTTTGGCTGTTCTATCCGGGGTAATGCCATATTACCAGTATTTCAAGAATACGGCATATCTACTTAAGTGTCATAAAAGCAACCAGCTGTGTGTAAAACAAGGCTTTTTGCACACAGAACAGCATATGGAAAACAGCTCGTGCGTAAAACAGGGCATTTTACATACGAAGCATCATGGGAATGGCAGACCGTGAGTCAAACAGACGGTTTTGCATACAAAACTACAGATAGGAGGCATGTAGTGAGTGAAACAAGGCTTTTTGCACACAGAACAGCATATGGTAAACAGACCGTGCGTAAAACAGGGCATTTTACATACGAAGCATCATGGGAATGGCAGGCCGTA
>JAMPAT010000013.1:0-59771 GCA_023667095.1 Bacteroidales bacterium | reverse complement strand
TCATGGGAATGGCAGGCCGTGGGCAAAACAGAGGGTTTTGCATACGAAACTACAGAAACGCATGAAAATACCACCGATGTACAAATCAATCGCCCTTTTTCCTGTACACCGGTGGTCAAAGACGGTGATTTTCTTCAGTTGCCACGTCCCCACCTATAGCCACTGCCCTATACCGTAAATCATTACCCGTTCAGAGATGCAGCAGAGCATTCCCAATAATATAAAAAGAGGTTCATCCTACATTCTGTGTGACTCTGCAATCATGGAATGAATAAAGCCTAATCAACATGCTGATGGATGAAATACAAGGCATATCAGCTTCCGGCACATCTGATTTCAAGGTCGGCAGATATACCTTTGAATCATCCCAGGAAAATACAGCAGGAGCCATAATCAACTTGAGCACAGCTGTTTCTTTCTAAGTCAGACCTTTCAACAATCTTTCTGAAACATCATTTTGAGGTTTCTCACCTTGCCAACGGATGGAGGTAGAGGTAAACAAAAGGAACGACGGCAACCTCGCTTGCCAGATACAACAGAAAAGCGCCACAGACAAGTTTCAAAATAAACGATTAAGCCCGATAGCAGAGCAAGACGCAGTTTTGCTATGCAGAGGCGAAGTGATTGTAAACAGAGTTTAAAATAAACCCCTATATTTGCGGAGCTTTTCTTATTAGTAAAAATTGCTGGCACATGCTAAAGCTACAGACACCGGTCATTGACCAGAAATGCAAGGCAGGAATATCATACGGAGACAAGATACTGCTTCTCGGGAGCTGCTTTACCGACAACATCGGCAAGGCATTGAAAGACTACGGTTTCAATGTCTGTGTCAATCCATTCGGCACATTATACAACCCGGCATCAATTGCCCTGAGCCTTGAAAGGCTCATCAGCATGGAGCCGTTCAGCATGGATGAATGTGTACAGATGGGCAGCGGCTCGGAACTGTTCTGCTCATTCAGCCACCACACCTCCTTTGCACGCAGCACAAAGGAGGAATTCCTGGAAAACGCAAATTCAGCCTTGGCAGAAGCAGGACTTTTCTTCAGGGAATGCAACAAGGTCATCATTACTCTCGGCACGGCATGGTACTTCAGGCACAACGGCTTTCTTCCGGACAATGCATCTTCAGCATCACTTCCTTGCCACACACCTTCAACTGCAGGAAGAATAGTATCCAACTGCCTGAAACGCAATGCGAAGGAATTTTCGCGTGAACTGATAGACGCCACCATGGCCGAAAAATATCTTGGCATCATGGCAAGCCTGTGTGGACTCCAGCCAGGTCCGGAGACACAGGAACACACCGGCATGTCACCAAAGCACATGATTTTCACTGTCAGCCCGATAAGGCACATGGCAGACGGGGCGCACGGCAACCAGATAAGCAAAAGCACCCTGCTTGTCGCGGTCAACAGCATAATCCAGTCCATAAATGCATCATCCGGCAATAAACCGGCAGCCGACTATTTCCCTGCATACGAAATAATGATGGACGAGCTGCGCGACTACCGTTTCTATGCAGAAGACATGGTGCATCCGTCCCAGCAGGCCGTCGGCTATATTCTCGAACGTTTCCTTGACTGGGCACTCCCCTCTTCCGAAAGACCTTTGCTTGAGGAGAACATGCGCAGATTCAGACGGTCACAGCACCGCCAGCAGTCAAGGTAACCACTAAACAGTTAAAGTCATGCAGACATTTGCGCAGCAGATAGCAGAGACACTTGAGGGGCACGGTATACAGACGTTCCTGCACGGACCTGGTCAATACGGGCTGCAGGCAATCGAAGCCAAAGGCCCAGGAAACCATTGCTTACGGATATTGTCTGTAGAGACCCTCTGCTGCTCTCCTGAAGATGCCCGGAGGCAGGCAAATGAAATCTGCATGGCCAAAACAGCAATGCAAGGCATGGCCAGCAGTATGGGCACATCTGCAGCAGGACACATAATCACAGTTACACGCGACAGGTGGGAGAGCCAGCATCAACAGGTTCTCCACAGGCTGCTCGCACATTGCGGGATATTTTCAAGCGTATTTGCAAGGAACTGCGAAGCCAGACGCATTGACAGGAAGACTGCAAAGGAATTCATGTCCGCCAACCACAGCTATGGCAATGCCAAAAGCAGGTATTGCTATGGACTTTTCATCAAGAGATATCCAGGAAGCGAGATGTCTGCCAAGGAGCACACTCTCCCAGTAGGGACAATGATAGCTGCGGCTGAATTCTCCAATGCAAGGAGATGGCAGAAGGGTGACAATGTCATCAGTTCATACGAATGGGTCAGATATGCCTCTCTTCCTGGAGTCAGGGTAACAGGAGGGATGGGAAAGATCCTGAATAAATTCATCAGGGAAGTATCTCCTGATGACATCATGAGCTACGCTGACATGGAATGGTCCGATGGTGATGTCTACAGGCGGCTCGGATTCACCAGGGATGGAGAAATGCCCCCTGTGCTGTTCAGCATAGACCCTTCTGCATGGGAAAGGGTACCGGCCAAATACTCATCTGCCGGCCCGCTATGGTACATGAATTCCGGCAGCATCAAATACCGTTTGAAACTTACGGAATATTAGGAAAGATTTTACTACTTTTGCACCGCAACTTAAATTCTCTATAAATAACTATGGCAGCAATAGTCAAGACAGACTTCAATTTTTCCGGACAGTCAGGCAGATATGTCGGCAAGGTCCGTGACGTTTACAGCATCAGGGATGAATATCTCGTAATGGTTGTTTCCGACAGGATTTCCGCATTCGATGTAGTGCTTCCGGAAGGAATTCCATACAAAGGACAGGTGCTCAACCAGATAGCAGCAAAGTTCCTGGATGCGACCACAGACATTCTCCCGAACTGGAAAATTGCAGTTCCGGACCCTATGGTGACAGTTGGACACAAATGCGAGCCTTTCAAGGTCGAGATGGTTATCCGTGGCTACCTTTCAGGACATGCATGGAGAGAATACAAGGCAGGCAAGCGCACAATCTGCGGAGTAGAAATGCCTGACGGAATGGTTGAAAACCAGAAATTCCCGGAACCGATCATAACACCGACTTCAAAGGCAGCTGAAGGACATGACGAGGACATCTCAAAGGAAGAGATAATAGCTTCTGGACTTGTAAGCCGCGAAGACTACGAAAAGCTTGAAAAATACACAAGGGCAATATTCCAGAGGGGAACAGAAATCGCAGCGAAGATGGGGCTTATCCTCGTGGACACCAAATACGAGTTCGGCAAGAAAGATGGCATAATCTACCTCATGGACGAAATCCACACCCCTGACTCTTCAAGGTATTTCTACGCAGATGGCTACGAAGAGCGTCTCGCGGAAGGGGAACGTCAGAAGCAGCTTTCCAAGGAATTTGTCCGTGAATGGCTTATGGCCAACGGCTTCCAGGGCCAGGAAGGCCAGAAGGTTCCTGAAATGACCCCTGAAATCGTAAACAGCATCACAGAGCGTTATATCGAGCTGTTCGAAAACATCACCGGGGAGAAATTCTGCAAGGCCGAAGACGGCACAACAGAGGAAATCCTCTCACGCATCGAAAAGAATATCTCCGACTGTCTCAGCAAAATGTAGCCAACGGGGTACCTCTGACGGTAACTGCAAAAACGCAGCGTAGTCAACGGAATATCTCTGACAGCAACTGCCAAACAGATGCGACGGAAGCGTGTCCAAGCTGACCTGCAAAATACGACTTGCGGAATATCTATATTTTACATAAAGACGGGTACTTCAATCCGAGTACCCGTCTTTGCATATACGACTATCTGTCAATAAATTGCATTTTGCACCTACAAGTTCTATACCCTTCCCCGTTCCAGACTGACATATAAGTCTACCAGTCTGAAACGCAGATTCCATTTTAGCCACAGACCGGCCAGTTCATCCAAGTTCTACATCATTTACCGTTCCTGATAACGTACAAGCATACCAGTCTCCATTTCAGAGGTCTGTATGACTGTTTAGTGTTACGTGCTGGTCATGTTTGCGGCCAGACTGAAACGCAACTTGATCATCTGCAAGACTGATATTACATCTGAGCTTTCAGTCCACTTCTCTGCACACGTCACAGTCCACTTCCCATGATACAGGATACCATGTCGGCAGAATACATTAATGCTGTCCTTTATGCATCCTGGACCTCTGCGGAAGTACAGGAAGTTTCCGATCAGCGAGCACGCCTTTAAAATATAACTATTTAACAGACAGGTATTTCTCTTTTAAGACCGTGCTCAAACGCGCAAAAATCAGTGCCCGAAAGCACACAAAAGTGCCATAGAGAGCGTAGAATGCGGATTTGTGTGCTTACTCATTGACAAACTTCATACACACTAACGGCATACACCCAAACTGCATCGGCACCGATATCGTATAGTGTCAATATATAAGTGCATCCCAGACACCAATACCGCCGTAAACGTACCACTCTCCATATAAGGCAAACACTCCGGCCCCACATACCGGCAACTGCATTTCACCATTTTATCCACACAGCCGTTACCATAGCTACAAATTTTATGTATATTTGTAGTTTTGCACTTCACATGTCCGGAAAACAGGACATCCATTGTAAAACGAACGGAAAGGCGTATGGACGGAAAGACAATATGGGACCCTCTGAGGAAAAAGGAAGTCGCCCTCACTCCCGAAGAACAGGTGCGGCAATGGTTCATCGGAGTACTCAACTCCACAATGAAAGTGCCGCTGCACATGATGCGTAGCGAAGCATCACTCAAGCTTGGCGGCAAACAGTTCCGCGCAGACATCCTCATCTATGGCCGTAAAGCTTCCCCGGTGGCTGTAGTAGAATGCAAACGTCCTGAAGTAAAGCTGGACGGAGAAGTCCTCAACCAGGCAATACGCTACAACATGGTACTGGATGTCAAATACATAATGATTACCAACGGGACTCATACATTCATCTGCGCCAAGGAAGGTACAGGATATTCATTCACCTGCCATGCACCGTCATACGAAGAAATGGCCCGATAAGGAGAGACCAATGGACAAGGAAAGCCTTTTTCATCAAACATGACAGATTCTGATTTTGCACACAGATATATTACGTACTTACAAAATTTATTAACGATTAAATTCTGAACTATGACAAATCATTTGCCCAAAGTCACGCACAGATTACTTGCCGGCTTGATTCTCATGATGATTCTTGTGTCTGGCCTCACTGTCCATGCACAAGAGTCCAGAACCACAAAGACTGTAACAGGAACAGTCCTCGAAGAAGACGGCAAGCCGTCGGCAGGAGTTGCAGTCATGGTAAAGGGAACCGGCAACGGTACACTTACTGACGAAAAAGGAGAATTCACCCTGAAGGTTGAATTTGCCAAAGACAGTGCAACCCCCGTCCTCGTATTCTCATGCCTTGGAAAAGAGACGCAGGAGCACAAATGCACCAAGGACAGCTACCGGATAATAATGAAGGACCTGCTTGCAGAACTCGTTGGGGCGGTAATCAACACCGGATACCAGAAACTGGACAGAAGGATGTCCGCATCCTCTGTAGCATCGATATCCGGAGCCGATGTACTGCAGAGCAACGCCATATCAATCGACAATATGCTCCAGGGAAAGATTCCAGGAATGACAGTCGTCGGTTCGTCATCAACACCAGGTGCAGCAACAAAGATAAGGATCAGGGGGACATCCACAATTTCCGGCAACAGGGAGCCGCTATGGGTAGTAGACGGGGTAATCCTCGATGACCCTGTCTCAATCTCCACCGAAGAGCTTAACGACCTTGACAATGTCAACCTCATAGGAAATGCGATATCCGGACTCAATCCTATGGACATCGAGAAGATTGACGTCCTGAAGGACGCCTCTGCCACAGCAATCTATGGTGTCCGTGCGGCAAACGGTGTCATAGTTGTCACCACAAAGAGAGGAAAGCAGGGAGCACCGCGTGTCAACTACTCAGGAACAGTGACTGTTACGGAGCGCCCGAGCTACAATAAGCTCAACCTGATGAATTCACAGGAAAGGATAGAAGTTTCAAAGGAGATAGCATCAAAAGGTCTTGACTACCGTTTCACCCCTGCCGCAATCGGATACGAAGGACTGCTGTATGACCTCTATGACAGGAAAATTTCCTACGGTCAGTTCCTCGGCAGCGTACAGCAGCTCGAGTCCATGAATACAGACTGGTTCGATCTCCTGTACAGGACATCAGTATCCCATAGGCACAACCTATCTATATCAGGGGCCAACGACAAGGTAAACTACTACGTGTCCGGAGCCTACACAGATGAGAACGCCAATGTAAAGGGCACCGGGGTCAACCAGTACAACGCCATGGCAAAGGTACAGGTGAATTTCATCCCGCAGCTCACCGGAACAGTCCAGCTAAGGGCAAACATCTCAGAAAAGGACTACCAGCACTCGAGCATTTCCCCATACAGCTATGCCTACAACACATCCAGGGCAATACCTGCCTTCAATGCAGACGGTACATACGCATTCTACAATGCCGAGCAGGGATACAACGCCCAGCCGCTGGAATACAACATCCTCAACGAGATCGAGAACTCAGGAAGGACAATGCGCACAGACGCAATCTATTTCAACGCAAACCTTGAATGGAAGATAATCACAGGCCTGAGGGCAACCGGAACCTTTGCAATCAACACCTCAAGCACATCAGACAAGGAATGGTACAACGACCGCACATACGCGGCTGCCAAGCTCCGTATGCTCAATTATGGTGTACAGTTCCCGGATGCAGACACATGGAAAAACGACATGTGCAAGCTGCCATACGGCGGAGAGCTGAAGACCTCCAACACAAGGAACTTCGGCTACACAGCAAGGCTCCAGCTTGACTACAGCAAATACATCAGGGGACACCATATATCTGCTGCAGCCGGATATGAGGCCCGCTCCACAAAATATACAGGGATAAGCTCCACACAATGGGGATACCTCCCTGACCGCGGTGAATCATTCGTCCAGATAGACCCTGCACAATGGCCAAAATACAACGAGATGGTGCTCAACTCCCCCAATACAGTCACCAACAAGCTGTCCAACACCCTCTCATTCTACGGTGTACTTTCATATGCCTACAAGTCAAGGTATATCATCAACGCCAATGTCAGGACCGACGGGTCCAACAAGTTCGGACGTGACAAGAGCACAAGGTTCCTCCCGATATGGTCTGTATCGGCAAGGTGGAACATCATGAACGAGAATTTCCTCAAGGATGTGATGTGGATGAATGAGCTTGCAATAAAGGGTTCCTACGGAATACAGGGAAATGTCTCTGATGACCAGACACCGAGCATGATTATCAAGCTCGGCTCTGTTGACAATCTCTCCGGAGACTACCTGTCCACCCTTTCAAAGCTGCCTAACCCATATCTTAAATGGGAGAAGACAAATTCATGGAACATAGCCCTGGACTTTGCCTTCCTTGACAACAGGATTTCAGGAACATTCGAATATTACTACAAGAAAGGAAATGACCAGATAGTCATGACACAAGTCTCCCCTACCACCGGGACATCATCAATGAGCCTGAACGTCGGAGACATCATGAACCGTGGATACGAACTTATCATCAACGCAGTCCCTGTAAGGACAAAGGACTTCAGGTGGTCGCTTTCATTCAATTCCGCAAGGAACGTAAACAAGGTTACAGACGGAGGCATGACATCTGAATACACATACGCCCAGTATACAGACGGTTCTGCAGTCCTGAAAGGATACCCCATCAACTCATTCTTTTCATACAAGTTCGCCGGTCTTGACGGAAAAGGGCTCCCGACATTCCACGATACAGAAGAGACTGAAGGTGCCACCAAGGCTGAAATGTTTTCAAAGGTATTCACCCTTTCCGGCAACAGGCTTCCGGACATGCAGGGCGGATTCAGCACCAACTTCACATGGAAAGACATAACCCTCGGGCTGTTCTTCTCCTACAGTGTAGGCTCAAAGGTCCGCATGAACAACCTTTACAGCAATTCAGGACAGCGTCTTCCAAATCCGCAGCAGAACATGTCTGCAGAATTTGTGGACAGGTGGCGTGAGCCTGGCGATGAGGCACATACAGTAATCCCTGCCTTATCCACCGACCCCCTCCAGATGAATGACATAAGCTTCAGCGGTTCATCAAGGACAATAAACATAGGCGACAACAGATGGCAGATGTACAACCAGAGCGACATAAGGGTTGTCTCCGGAGACTTCCTGCGCCTGCGTACAGCCTACATCCGCTACAGCATCCCTGAAAAGATATGCAGGAAGATGCGCATGAACTCTGCCAGCGTCAGGGTCGAAGGCAACAACCTTTTCGTTGTATGTTCCAAGGACCTCAACGGACAGGACCCTGAGCAGCTCGGACTTGGCTCTATAGGAATCACGACCCCGCCTGTGGCATCATTCTCATTCGGACTTGACATAACGTTCTAAAGCAGACTACAGATATGAAAAAAATATATATTTATATGGCCATGGCTTCAGTATCGGCCGGACTTTGCTCCTGCGGGAAATTCCTTGAAGAATCATCACAGGACGAGATCAGGCCAACAAGTGCAAACGACTATAAGGAACTGATAGCAGGAGAGATATATTCAAAGGCAAACAACACCCTGCCGCATCCCTACCTGGACATCATGACAGATGACTGTGAAGACCTCATAACATCAGCAAGGCTCGGCTCCGACACCAGAGGCTCCGGATTCGGCTACTTCACATGGCAGCAGTCACCGGAGGAACAGATTTCCGATGTCAGGAACAATGACCCATCATGGGGATTCTACTACCACCAGATCCTTGTCTCCAACATGATCCTGTATGACATCGATGAGAAGAACGGCACGGAGCAGGAAAAAAATCTCGTAAAGGCAGAAGCCCTTGCAATCAGGGCATACGCATATTTCATGCTCGTGAACCTGTATGGAGAGCCATATAGCCCTGAAACGGCGTCCACAGCACTTGGTGTTCCGGTAAACAGCCTCATAGGTGCAGAAAATGCCAAGTTCACAAGGGCAAGCGTAGCTGAAATATACGACATCATAGTGGACGATTTCGGGAATGCCCTGAAATATTTCAAGGCGGCAGGAACCACCAGTTCAATCTGGAGATGGAACGTGAATGCAGTAAACCTCATGCTTGCAAGGACATACCTGTATATGCAGAGATGGGATGACGCAATCAGGAGCGCAAATGACCTCCTTGCAGTCAAGGCTGACCTCTGGGACCTGAACGAGAAGGCAGAATCAAGCCAGGCAGACCAGTATTTCGTATGCTCGCAGAACCCGGAGATCCTATTCTCTTTCGGCTATTACTACATAACCTATTTTGCAACCGGGGCAAAAGGAGGATTCCCGGCTTCCGAAGATCTCAGGAACAGCTATGAGACAGGGGACCTCAGATGCCAGGGCAACACAGGGCATTATATCCAGTTCCAGGGAAGCACCCTGTTCGGCAACAGGAAAAGGCACCTCCCGTACAAGGGTGGCTATACTTCAGATACAGGTGTGCACGGATACGCATTCCGCACTGCAGAAGCATACCTGACAAGGGCCGAAGCCCTGTCTCACACCTCAGGCTACCTTGATGCCATTGACGACCTGAACACATTGAGGAGCAAACGTTTCTCACCGGAATCATACGCTCCGCTACAAGGAGGCTCACAGCAGGAGGTAATCAATGCCGTAAAGGAAGAAAGGAGACGTGAGATGTGCTTCGAGCAGCTGAGATGGTTTGACCTCAGGAGATGGGGCTGCCCACGCATAACCCATTACTACACACCTGACGTCAACGAAACTGCAGTGATATACACACTTGAAGAGAACGACCAGGCATACACCCTGCCAATCCCGAAGGCTGTAATAGAGCAGGAACCTGACCTCCAGGACATACAGAGACCGGTACGCAATCCGGAATAATCCAGATGAACAGAACATGAAAACCAGATAGTATGAAAAAATATATATTTTCAACGCTGCTTGCAGCACTATGCCTGTCTTCCTGCTACAAGGAAGACCCGATCACAGCAGAAAAGGATGCCCCGAAATACACAATCGAGGACAGCAATGACCCTGCAAGGCATTTCATATATGAATATTACAGAAATACAGGTGTATTCATCCTTGACCAGTATCAGGATGTGGACTATATGTGGAATGTCAGTTCACTGTCAAGCTACCGTCTCAAACGCATTGAGCCCGATGTCCTGCAGGATGCAGTCGAATATCTCGATGATGCCCTGCTGAGCTGTTATCCGGATGCTTTCGCCAAGAAATATCTTCCAATGCAGATATTCCTCGCAGACTCCGTGCAGCACAAGGACTACTCAACAGATGCATTCTTTGACATGCCGTGCATATATGGGCGCGGATATGTGGCAATCGGGCAGCTCAGGAAAGATAATTTCCCTATGGATGCAGCAAAAAGACTGGCAAACACAGGAAAAATACATGGAAGAATATGGGGTTACTTCATCTGCCAGAACGGACTTGTGACCTTGCCGGACGGCTTCTTCTCCCCTTCTGAAAACTATTACACACAAAGGGTCAGCAACATGGACATCAAGAGCATAGGGCTATGGGACTACGATGAGCTGAACTATCTCAGCAACATGGCTCCGGACAGATACGGTGACATAGCCGACTTCGTCGAGATGATAACCACCCACTCCGAGGAAGAGATGAAGGAGGCCATGAAAGGATATGAGAACCTGCAGATCAAGTACAGCATACTTCTCTCTACAGTCAGGGAGCAGTGCGGAATAGACCTGCAGGCAATAGGAAATGACAAATCAAAATCAATGCAATAATGAAGAATCTGTTTTTTGGCACACTGGCAATGCTGGCATTCTCGGCCACGGCACTGGCAGGCCCCACATTCGGTGACATACTGAAGGATGCCGCAAAGAAAAAGGACAAGGCCGACACCACAAGTACAGCCGCCTCCGGGAAAAAGAAATATTCAGACATCATAACGGAGAAAGCCGAAACTTCACATGGAATCATGGATGTCCACAAGGTAAAGTCCACATACTATCTTGAGATTCCGGACTCACTGATGGGAAAGCCTATGCTCCTTGCAACAAAGGTATCCTCAATCAGCGACAACAAGGATGTGATTGCAGGCCAGATCCCGTCAAATCCCCTCCTTGTAGAATGGGCAAAGGATAAAGACAACATCTATCTGCTCGACATATCACGTACTTCAACATTCAGCGCGACCGAAAGCCTGCAGAGAGGTTTCGAGCTGAACTACATGAAGCCTGTGATGAAAGCCTTCCCTATAAAGACTGTCAGTCCGGACTCCACGGCGTCAGTCATTGACGTGACCAAATTTTTCTGCTCAGACGAGAAATACATGTCACCGTTCATCCCTGCCTCACCTTTTGACGGCCTGTTCGGCATGAGCCGGATGAAAGGATCATTCAAGTCAGACATGTCAGCAATCCTCAGCGGAAAGTCATTCCCAAGGAACATAACATTCAAGACAAGGATGGTCTACACAGTGTCCTCCGAGCCTTTCACGGCCATTGTGACCGTGTCAATGATAAGGCTTGCCGACACTCCGATGAAACCAAGGCTCTCAGACCACAGGATGGGATATTTCAAGGACAGCCACACCCTATATTCAGAGAACCTTGACGGGAGTGACAGGTATTCATTCATCAACAGATGGAACATAGCCCCGAGGCCAGAGGATGTTGAAAAATACCGTAACGGTGAACTTGTAGAACCGGAGAAGCCGATTGTCTACTATATAGACGATGCATTCCCGGCAAAATGGAGACCATATATAAAGGAAGGCATCGAGGACTGGCAGAAGGCATTCGAGCAGATCGGCTTCAAGAATGCCATCATTGCAAAGGACTACCCTAAGGATGACCCGGACTTTGATCCGGACGATGTAAGGTATTCATGCATCCGCTACTCTTCAACCATGGTGGCAAATGCCATGGGACCATCGTGGACAGACCCGCGCTCCGGCGAGATAATACAGGGAGCCGTATATTTCTACCATGACGTGCTCAGGCTTCTCCATAACTGGAAATTCGTCCAGACTGCCGCTGTAGACCCCAAGGCACGTGCGGAAGTGTTCGATGACGAGACCATGGGAGGCCTTCTCCGCTATGTCATAGTACATGAAGTCGGACATACTCTCGGGCTTATGCACAACATGAGGGCTTCATACGCATATCCGGTAGAATCACTCAGGGACCCGGCCTTCACGGCTGAATACGGGACAACCCCGTCGATCATGGACTACGCCCGCAACAACTATGTCGCACAGCCAGGTGACGGAGTGACATGGCTCCTGCCTCCAAGGCTCGGTGTCTATGACTGCTTCGCAATCAAATGGGGATACAAGCCAATCTTCGGGGCAGAGACACCTGAGGATGAGAAGCCTGTCCTGAATTCATGGATCCTGGAGCACAGTGACGACCCTATGTACTGGTATGGAGAGCAGGAATTCTTCACTTATGTGGACCCGGCTTCACAGTCAGAGTCACTCGGGGACGATGCAGTCAAGGCCAGCGAATACGGGATAAGGAACCTCAAGGTAATCATGGACAATCTCGTGGAATGGACAGCAAAGGAAGGTGAAGACTACTCCACCACACTTGAGATGTACAGCGAAGTGCTGAAGCAGTTCAACAGGTATATGGGACATGTCTCAAAATACATTGGAGGCAATTTCCTTGAATATCCGGTCTATGGAGACGGAAAGCCCGCATTCACGCCTGTATCACGCGAAAAGCAGAAAGAGTCCCTCGAATTTGTCATGTCAAGCCTCAAGGACATGCCGTCATGGCTCATGGACAAGAAGATTATCAGCATTGACGAGCCCCGCAATCCGGCAATCTATGACTATCAGGCGGCATTTGTAAGATCACTGATAGGCAATATGCCAAAGGTAGGATATACAGCCAAAATCTCTGATGACCCGTACACCCAGTCTGAATATATGGATGACCTGTACAGGCTTGTATTCAGCCAGAGCATCAAGGGCAAGACCCCGACAAGGGCTGAGATGAATATGGAATATGCATTCATATATACTGTATTCAGCAATCTCGACCTTCTCCAGAAGGGAGCGGCAAAGATTGCAAGCCTCGATGAAATGTTCGGTGAGGATATCTTCCCATGCTCATGTCCAGGACATGCACACAGCCATGCATCCGTAAACCTTGCCGAGGCAAAGAAAGAATCTGACCTTAAGGTAAGCGGAAAGGAAATCTATTACGGAACACTGCTCAAGGTCAAGGAGCTTATGGACAGGAGGGCACGTTCCTCAAAGGGAGAGGCAAAGGACCATTACTCATATCTCGCCTTTGAGATAGGCAGGACACTTGAAAATCTCTGACAATCAGCACATATACTTTACAATATCATCCCCGGGACTGAAAGGTTTCCGGGGTTAACTGTATATAATTGGGGATTTTATGTGTATATTTGCCGCCATTATGACACTTACACAAGGTTTTCTTGACAACAGGATTTTCAGCATAGTATCGGAAGCCGCAGCCGAAAAAGGCGTCAGGGCTTTCGTCATAGGCGGATATGTGCGTGACTGCTTTCTCGGCAGGCCAAGCAAGGACATTGACATTGTAGTGGAGGGAAGCGGAATTGAGCTCGCCGAAAAGGTCGGGGAGACCGTGCACAGCAATGTCTCGGTATTCAGGAACTTCGGCACGGCAATGCTGAAGTACCACGGCATAGAGATAGAGTTTGTCGGAGCACGCAAGGAGTCATACAGGCGCGACTCCCGCAAGCCTATTGTAGAGGACGGGACGCTTGAAGACGACCAGCAAAGGCGTGACTTCACCATCAATGCAATGGCATTCAGTCTCCAGAAGGAAGACTTCGGAAGCCTGGTGGACCCGTTCGGCGGGATAAGGGACCTGGACAGGGGCATTATACGTACCCCACTTGATCCGGACACGACCTATAGCGATGATCCGCTAAGGATGATACGTGCAATAAGGTTTGCCACAAAGCTGAGCACACCGGAAAGGAAATTCACAATCGTCCCCGAATCACTCGAATCCATCCACCGTAACAAGGAAAGACTGTCAATCCTCTCCAAGGAACGCATAGTAGAGGAACTGAACAAGATGCTTGTCTGCGACAATCCGTCAATAGGATTCCGGCTGCTGGACGAGACAGGGCTGCTTGAATATATCCTGCCTCAGCTCACAAGGCTCAAAGGAGTGGAAAGTGTAGATGGGCGCGGACACAAGGAAAACTTCTCCCACACACTCGAAGTGGTTGACAATGTCGCAGCATTCGAGAAGGCAGCAATTGCGGAGGGCATGCTCAAGGACTATATCTTTGAAGACGGTGTGGAGACAGAGAAAGTCAGGACAGAGCCATATCTGTGGCTAAGATGGGCGGCCCTTCTCCACGACATAGGCAAGCCTGCAAGCAAAAGGTACGACCCGCACACTGGATGGACGTTCCATGGTCACGAAGTAATCGGGGCAAGAATGATACCTAAGCTGTTCACCGGGCTGAAGATGCCGCTGAACGAGAAGATGAAGTACGTGCAGAAGCTCGTCAATCTCCACCTGCGCCCCATCGCGCTTGTAACAGAAGAAGTTACAGACTCGGCTGTACGGCGTCTGCTGTTTGATGCAGGAAACGACATAGACGACCTCATGCTGCTCTGCAATGCAGACATCACTTCCAAGAATCCTCGCAAGGTCGAGAAACTGAGACATAATTTCGAGGTCGTGAAGAGCAAGCTTGCAGAAGTGGAGGCAAAGGATGCCGTCAGGAACTGGAAGAACCCTATCACTGGAGAATACGTGATGGAGTTATTCGGAATCGGGCCATGCAAGGAAATCGGGCTGCTGAAAGAACATGTCAAGAATGCAGTGCTTGACGGGGCTATCGGCAACAATTTCGGTGAAGCGGATGCATTGATGCGCGAAAAGGCGGCTGAAATAGGACTCTTCCCCATACGATGACATATATTGACAAATACCTTGGATACATATCATCTGTAAGGCGATATTCCGGAAGAACCTGTGAAATATACCGGGACTCCCTGCGGATATTCCTGGAATATATTGGACAGGATTCGGGAGGGAATGTGGAAGAGGAGGAATTCACAAGTTTCCTGAATCCCTCTATAACAAGAGCCTACGAAGTATATCTCCTCGACAGGCGCGGGATGGACGCCAGGACTGTCAACCTGCACCTGTCGGTCCTCAGCGGATTTTGCCGGTACCTGATGAAGCAAGGCGTGATCAGCAGCAATCCGGCCAAGGCCGTAACAAGGCCAAAGACGGAAAAACGTCTTCCTGTATTCTACCGCAAGGAGTCAATGGAGGAATATTTCACGGCTACGGATCCATTCATATCCACGGATTTCATATATGTATCCCCTGACTCCAGGCTGACAAGGAAGAACTATGAAAGGAGACTGCACAGGGCAATAGTCTCCACACTCTACTCCACAGGAATAAGGCGCAGTGAACTGATAGGACTTAGAATCAGGAGCATAGACTTTGGCAGAAAAGTTGCTATAATTTCCGGAAAAGGCGATAAGATGCGTGAAATTCCGCTTGTGGATTCATTACGTGAAGAAATTTCACTATATTTACAAGCGGTTGAAACGATGGTAGGTATAGACAGGGAACCGGATTCCCCGCTTTTTGTCACATTCAGCGGAAAAGGATTGTATCCGGAATACGTTGACAGGGCAATAAAGTCGGAACTCGGCGAGATAGGAAGCATTACCGGGCGCAAGTCCCCCCACGTCCTGAGGCACACTCTGGCGACAGAGCTTCTCAACGATGGCGCGGACCTCAACTCCATAAAGGAACTGCTCGGGCATTCATCCCTTGCAGCGACCCAGGTCTACACCCACAATTCCATCGCCAAGCTGAAAAAAGTTTATGAATCGGCCCATCCGAGGGCCAGTAAAAACGGAGGTAAAAATGGAGATTAGAGTACAGTCAATCAAGTTCGATGCAGATCAGAAACTGTTGGACTTTGTAGAGAAGAAAGTATCGAAATTACCTAAGTTCTATGATGAAATCACGGCTGTGGAAGTATCGCTTTCACTTCTGCCGGACCACGAAAACAAGAATGCAAAGGTACATGTCCGCATCCCGGGCAACGACCTTGTGATTGAAAGGAATGCAAACAGGTTCGAGGATGCAGTGGTTGACTGCGTTGACATCCTCAAGGACAAGCTCGTCAGGGCAAAGGAGAAAAAGGCAAACTAAAGGGAATGGGAGCAAACAGGCAGGAAGAGGAAATCGAACTGATATATGAGGACGATTTCCTGCTGGCTGTAGACAAGCCGAGCGGCCTTCTGACAATGTCGGCAGGAAGACAGGGCGAAGAGACAGCATACAGGATTGTAATGGACTATGTCCGCAGCAGGAAGACACGTGGCAGAGGACAATACAGGCGTGACGGGAACAGGATATTCATAGTTCACCGCCTTGACAGGGATACCTCCGGGATTCTGCTGTTTGCAAAGACAGAAGAAGTCAAGTACGCGCTTCAGGATGATTGGAACAACATCATCCTGGAGCGTAAATATATTGCTGTCACAGAGGGTATCCCGGAAAAGAAGGAAGGCACTGTCACAAGCTGGCTCCATGACAATCCATCCACAATGGCAGTCACCTCATCCCCTTACGATGATGGAGGCAAAAAGGCTGTAACACACTATAAGGTCATCAGGGAAATCAAGTCTGGCACAGTTTCTGACAAGGGACTGCCCCGGCAGCATTTCAATGCGGGATATGCCCTTGTTGAGTTCGAGCTGGAGACAGGACGCAAAAACCAGATAAGGGTACATGCTGCAGAAATAGGCCACCCTGTAGCAGGAGACCGTAAATACGGGGCCAGGACAAATCCTATAGGCAGGCTTGCACTGCATGCAATGACAATTTCATTCAGGCACCCAGTGACAGGAAAGGTAATGACATTCAGGACAGGCATCCCGAATGCATTCAAGAAAATCAGATAATGCATTACAAAAAGAGAAAGGCTATGACAGAGAAGAACATATCACTGAAGGCTTCATCCGACGACATCAATCTAAGTGTACTCCATATCGCACCGGAAAGCACTCCAAAGGCCATTGTGCAGATTGTCCACGGAATGTGCGAACACAAGGAAAGATACACCGGATTCATGCATTTCCTGGCAGGCAATGGCTATGCGTGCGTCATCCATGACCATCGGGGACATGGAGCATCGGTAAAGTCATCTGATGACCTCGGATATTTCTACGATGGAGGGTTCAGTGCTATGGTTGATGACGTCCATATCGTGACACTCTGGGCAAAACAGCAATGGAAGGGATTGCCCCTGATTCTTTTCGGCCATAGCATGGGTTCAATGGCTGTACGTTCATATACCAAGAGATATGACAACGAACTGGCCGGACTTTTCGTATGCGGCAGCCCGAGCAGAAATCCTGCTGCAGGCATCGGGAAAGCCCTTGCTTCACTGGCCGGAATGCTCTGCGGAGACAAGTCACGTCCAAAGCTGATCCAGAAAATAGCGTTCGGTTCATTCAATTCAAGGATAAAGAAGCCTGTATCACCGAATTCATGGATATGCTCAGACCCTGAGATTGTAGCAGCATACGATGCAAACCCGCTGTGCAACTACCAGTTCACGGCCAACGGATTCCGTAACCTGTTCTCCCTTATGCAGGATACATACAGCATGAAAGGGTGGAAACTTGCAAACCCAAATATGCCGATAAGGTTCATTGCTGGCGAAAACGACCCGTGCATAGCAGGGATTGACAATTTCGAAAAGGCTGTGGACTTCATGAAAAAGGCAGGATACAGGAACGTGACATCAATACTGTATCCAGGAATGCGGCATGAAATCCTCAACGAAATCGGCAAGGAAATGGTCTGGAACGATGTACTGACATTCATTGGGCTGTGGACATCACTCAATGTTCCTGAGGGCAGGTAGGCTGACTCCGAAACGTACAGAGAGGATGCGGGTGAGAATTACAGTCAATGCTGCAACAATCTGTGTTGCAAGATGTGAACATCCTATAAGGACACATATATAGTATGCGACTCCACCAAGGACGCAGGCAACTGCATAGATATCCTTACGGAAAATCAGCGGTACCTCATTAATAAGGACATCACGGACCATTCCGCCGGCGGCACCTGTTATGGCTCCCATTATTATATTGACCCATACCGGAAATCCGGCTGCAATGCTGCGTTCAACACCGACAACCGTGAACAGGCCGATGCCGATTGCATCAAAAATGAAGAATGTGTTGTCAAACCGGACGACATATTTACGGAACCCTATGACAAACAGCAGAGCCAAGCCCGTAATTATCACATACGATGGCTGTTCCATCCAGAACGGTGTGACGTCAAGCATCAAGTCCCTCAGCGTTCCTCCTCCGACGGCTGTCACAAAACCGACCACATAGGCCCCGAATATGTCAAAATTCTTCGCCGCAGCCAGCCTTATCCCGCTTATGGCGAAAGCGAAAGTCCCGATATAGTCTATAAGCCTTATGAAATCCAGTTCCATTACAAATCAAGCTAAGTCAGTGTGCAGCAGGTCAGGCATCTCCATGGTCACATGCACCATGATTACCCCATGAATACATGACCATTTCCATACGACAGCAATTCCCGCCCCATTTTCAAGATGCAAATATATGTGATTTCATCCCAAGATTTTTCCGGTCAGCCGTTTTTTTGAAAAACTTTTTTCCTGACACCAATTTTTCACTATGCTGCACTGTCACACTGACAGGTCTTATCTGCGGCAAACCAGGTACAGCAGCAGTTCCCCGATAGGCAAGCTCTATTATTCTGCTGAAGGATTCTCGATAATGCATCGCGAAAGCTTTGAGGCAACATCCGGCTTCAGGACACCGGCAGAAGCCAAGGCCTGGATAGTCCAGGAAGTGCGTGGAATGTTTTCGCGGTAGAGAACTATCCCGTGAGCTTCGTGCTGGCCAATATATGGATGCAGTTTGAGCCGTTCCTCGGGAAGCGACCACAATTGGTATGGTGTTGCTGTCTCCATACGGATCTCTACAAGATCTGCAAGTGCATCATATTTTTCACGGTCAAAACGGTATATGTCCATCAGCTGCTCCTTGAAGGAATATCCTCCGAGCTGTTCCCTGTAAGCAACCATCTTCGCTGCAAAATATCCGCCTATCCCGGGCAAGCCGTCAAATGCAGCTGAGTCTGCCACATTGAGGTCAAGCAACGGAATATCTATATAATGCTCCAGCCTCCTGTAGACCGAATCTGAGACGACAAATGATTTGGCAAAGTCGCTCCTGCGCCTGAAACGGCCCCCTTTCTTCCTATAGCCGTCGATGGACATCGCCTGCTTTTCGGAAAAGCCAAGCCTCATAAGTTCATCTACTGTGGCCTCATTGGGATTGAAACGGAAATTCTCAACTTTCTTTGCACGCCTGGCAGCACCATGGCTGCCGCTTGATTCAGATGGAGACGAGATGACAGCCTGGTGACTTCCCTCCTTTCTGACTGCAACAGCCGCACCTGAAGGTTTCCCGTCCGATGAAGCAGATACCACCTCCTGTCCACGGAATGCCTTGTTACTTTCCCCCGGATTTTTCCCGGAAGAGCGATGCCGGCCTGAGTGTTCCTTTTGCATATCATCCGCTCCAGAAAGTATCTCGGCAGCCAATGAGGAATCAAATACGAACACCGTATCGGGAGTCTCACGCATTGAAACTATTTTCGAGACAGCAGCCCGATTCACAAAAAGCGCAACCTGATATCCCACAATAAGGAATACCAAGGCCACTGCGCCTGTCACAAACGACATTGACAGGCCCGATTTCTTTTCTTTCATGATCAAGGGGAATCCGCCCTTAGGCGACTCCCCGCGGCAGCCTGGCCACCGGTTCTTCATTATACGTCACGGTCAGACAAGACCATGCACTTCCCTATATGACTTCTTGGCAGGCTTCACTTCTGGCGCACCTGCAAGCACAATCACGATTTCTCCCTTAGGTTCATGCTCTGTAAACCACTCGATCAGTTCTGCAAGTGTTCCCCTGCGGTGCTCCTCGAATTTCTTCGAAATTTCCCTTGATACAGAGCACTGCCTTTCTGCCCCGAACACCTCCGCAAATTGCTCCAATGTCTTCAGAAGACGGTACGGTGATTCATAGAAAATGACAGTCCTATGCTCCTGGGAAAGTTCCTGAAGACGTGTCTGCCGACCTTTCTTGACAGGAAGGAATCCCTCGAAGCAGAATTTGTCACACGGGAATCCGGAGCTGACAAGTGCAGGGACAAATGCTGTCGCCCCTGGAAGCGTCTGCACCTCAATCCCCTCCTCCACGCATGTCCTGACAAGCAGGAAACCGGGATCTGAGATTCCAGGAGTACCGGCATCGCTGATAAGGGCAACATTCAGCCCTGACAAAATCCTCTCCTTTATGATTGCAGCAGTCTTGTGCTCATTGAACTTGTGATGAGACTCCAGACGCCCATGTATGTCATAATGCTTCAGCAGCACCGAACTTGTCCTTGTATCCTCCGCAAGGATAAGGTCAGCCTCCTTCAGCACATTTATTGCCCGGAACGTCATGTCTTCAAGGTTTCCTACCGGAGTCGGCACGATATAGAGCATCCCTGCCTGCCTTTCTTCACTCATCTCAATCTCCTCCTTACCGCCATCATGAACCTATATACTGTATCGGACTCGAAATCCCATTCAGAAAACTCTGCAGTCAGTATTCTGACAGCCTCATCAAGGCTTCCTGCCGTATTTATACGGTCAATGACATCCTGGAAAAGTTCCGTATCTCCTCCGAAGAGCGACCGCACGAACAATATCCTGTCATTCAACGAAATTGCATTTCTGACATCATTTACCTGAGTCCCGGGGATATCTTTGCGCCAGGCCTGCCTTTCTGCCATGGCATCCAGTACAGCTATCCTTGGCCCGCCGTCCCTCTGCGCTGACTTAGCCACTACAAGGGATGGCTCATAAGCATTGCCTTGGATGTCTATATCCTGTCCTGTCTCAACTGGCACCTCCACTCCTGCCGAGCCAGACTCGGCCTCATGCTCCGCCACAAATTCAGACTCAAGCTTTGAATCAAGTTCAAAATCAGATTTAAGTTCTGGATTCCGGATAGCCACCGGATCAGGCTCCGGTTGAATTTCCGGCTCCGGTTCCAAAGCTGCCATCATGCCAGTTACCGAAGTAACATGGGCATCAGCATCTGGCTGCGAAGCGGACACTACATCCGCAACCGCCTCATCAGAAATAACTTCCGAAGGCTTCACAGAGAGTAGCTCTTTTAGCTCAATATACTTATTTTCAAGTAGTTCCGTCTTACTGCGGAACTCCTTGACCAATTCCTCTATTTCCGATAAAATTTTTTCCGGTGTCTTTTTCATAAACCCAATATTGACTATATTTGCACCTGTCAATCGCAAAAGTAAGGAAATGTTTTTAGAAAATGCAAAAAAAGCAGGTTCAATTGAGGTAATCTGCGGTTCAATGTTCTCAGGAAAGACAGAAGAACTTATAAGAAGACTTAAAAGGGCACAGTTTGCCAACCAGAAAGTAGAGATATATAAGCCTGCTGTAGATGTAAGGTACTCAGAAGACCAGGTTGTCTCCCACGACCTGCACAGCATTCCTTCAACTCCAATTGACTCACCGGCAAGCATGCTGCTGCTTTCAAGCGATGTGGAAGTTGTCGGGATAGATGAAGCGCAGTTTTTCGATGATACACTTGTTGAGGTTGCACAGAAACTTGCAAACAGGGGCATAAGGGTAATCATAGCAGGGCTTGACCAGGATTTCTCAGGAAAGCCTTTCGGGCCTATACCGGCCCTCATGGCAGTTGCGGAAGATGTACAGAAAGTACATGCCATCTGCGTTAAATGCGGAAGCATTGCCAACCATTCACACAGGCTGTCAAAAAGCGAGAAACTTGTTGTACTCGGAGAAAAAGATGTCTACGAACCGCTGTGCAGGCATTGCTATAACGCAGCCGTCAGCACAGAAGAGAACTGAGGACAGGACTCAAAGATACATAGCATAAAAATGGGGACTAGCTGTCAAGCTTGTCCCCATTTTCATTGTAGAATTCATTCTGCAGGACTGTGAAGTCTGTGACTTCAACTAACTTTATCTTGCATTTGTACTTACGTTTCCATTTGGTCAGCAGCGAGAAGATACCACGGCTGAGGTACGAGCCCAGAATAGGGCTGACTTTCAGCACCAATGACTTGATGTCCTTCTCTGAGACGTAGTAGGCAAGCCTGCGCTCTATCGCCTCGTCTATAACGACACTTGAAGCTATCTTTCCGGTACCGTTGCACACAGGACATACCTCTGTGGTATTTATCTCTGTCGCCGGACGCACCCTCTGACGGGTAATCTGCATGAGGCCGAATTTGGTGAGCGGCAAGACATTATGCTTTGCCCTATCATCCAGCATCAACTCCTGCATGTGCTTGAACAAGGCATTCTTGTGCTCATTTGACTCCATATCTATGAAGTCGACAATGACAATGCCACCCATATCACGGAGACGGAGCTGACGTGCAATCTCTTCTGCTGCATAGCAATTGATGTCATACGTATTCTGCTCCTGCTCCTTGTTTCTGGAACGTGTGCCGCTGTTTACATCAATGACATGCAGTGCCTCTGTATGCTCAATCACAAGATATGCCCCCTGCTTGATAGGAACTACCTTTCCAAACGAACTCTTGATCTGCCTTGTGACTTCAAAATGATCAAAGATAGGCGTAGAGTCCCTGTAGAGTTTCACAATCTTCTCCTGCTCAGGAGAAATCAGTGAAATATATTTCTTCGTCTCCTCATATATGTTCACATCATTCACATAGATATTCGAGAATGAGTCATTGAGAAGGTCACGGAGAATGGTAGTTGTCTTGCTGTACTCTGTAAAAAGCAGCTGGACAGACTTGGACTGGGCCATTTTCTTCCAGGAATTCTCCCATTTCTCTACCAGTGACATCAATTCCGCATCAAGTATGGCAGCATTCTTTCCTTCTGCTGCAGTACGGATGATCGCACCATAATTTTTCGGGAGAATATTCCTTACAAGTGTCTCAAGTCTACGTTTCTCTTCCTTAGAAGAGATTTTCTGTGAAACGCTCACCTTTTCTGCAAAGGGGAGCAGTACAATGTTGCGTCCTGCCAATGAAATTTCCGCAGTCAGTCGTGACCCTTTTGTTGAAATCGGCTCCTTGACAATCTGTACCACTATTATCTGGCCTGGGGTAAGCACATTCTCGATACGTCCTTCCTTCTCCAGGACAGGGCCTATCTTTATATGTGAATAGATTCCCTTAAGGTCTGCATTCGGATTGCTTCTCTTGACAAATTCGTCAAATGCATTGAAATACAGTCCAAGGTCCAGATAATGTACGAAAGCCTCCTTTTCATCACCGATGTCCACAAAGGCAGCATTGAGGGCAGGAAGAATCTTCTTCACCTTTCCGAGATATACATCACCTACGGAAAAGCTGTGCCCAGTGCTGGACTCCTTGTTAAGTTCAATCAGGCGGTGATTTTCCATCAACGCGATTGACACTTCCGTTGAATTGACATCAACAATAAGATCTTTAACAGCTTCCATCCAGGAAATTACATTATTAGACTCAAATACGAAAAGGCTGACCCCGGGTCAGCCTTTCTCAATTTAGCAAGACTGCTAAAATGGCAGACACCTGAGAATTACTTTCTCTTCTTGTGCCTGTTCTTACGCAAGCGTTTTTTACGCTTATGCGTAGCCATTTTATGTCTCTTTCTCTTTTTACCGCTTGGCATAATCTGAAAAGTTTATAAAATTATTTCTTGACAACGTTCACAAATACCTTAGCCGGCTTGAACGCAGGTACATTGTGAGCTGGAATAGTCATAGTTGTATTCTTGGTTATATTTCTCGCTGCCTTCTCAGCGCGGTGCTTGATTATAAAGCTACCGAATCCGCGGAGATATACCGGCTTGCCCTTTGCAAGCGAGTCCTTTACACTCTCCATGAAAGCCTCAACAACCTTCTGGACAGTAAGTTTCTCGATACCTGTTGCCTTTGCAACTTCATTTACGATTTCTGCCTTTGTCATAACTTTAATGTTTAATAACGATATTCTAACCACATATCCTTGCAAAGGTAGGGTTATTTTTCAAATGCACAATGGATTTGTTGTATTTTTTAGCAAAAACACGATGATTATACACCAATTACGGCAATTTCTGCAAAGCTTAGCATATATTAATATATGGCACAATGATTGACGTATCATGTGCCGCCATTTACGGAGAGGTGTTTTCTGCCATTTTGGCAGGAAAACTGCGTCATGTCTGGTGACGGCATGGATTTTCCGGATACGGAGTTCCCCAGGCAAGCTGCAGAAGGAACAGAAAGGAAAAGGAACAAAGGCCTTAAAGGTCATATAATTGAAAACTACTTAAACATGAAAGATATAACAGATATTTTTTCCTCAATGGGAGGAGCAGAGGTAAGTGTAATACCTGTACTCAACAGCGAAGACGGGCTGAAAATGGTTCCTGACCAGGAATTCCCGGAAAGCCTTCCTATACTTACACTGCGCAATGCGGTACTTTTCCCAGGGACCCCATACCCCATTACCATAGGAAGGGAGAAATCCATAAAGCTTATACAGGACGCGGAAAAGAACAACACATATATAGGTGCAGTACCGCAGATGGACATATCTGTAGAGGACCCGCGCCAGGAGGATATATATGGCATAGGAACTGTGGCAAGGATTATAAAGACCCTTGAAATGCCAGACGGCACAATCACAGCCATCCTGCATGGCTTCAGAAGGTTCGAGATAACTGAAATCATCAGCTACGAGCCATATATCACGGCAAAGGTCAAATACCTGGAAGAAACGGTTCCCGAGCCAGACAAGAAAACAAAGATGATTACAGAGTCGCTTCGTGAGAAGGCGATAACTGTCCTCAAACATTCCTCCTTTGCAGCAAAGGAAGCCTCACTGGCCCTGAAGTCAATAGACAGCTTCGATTTCCTCGTAAACTTCATCGCCACTACAGTAGAGGTGGATGACTTCCAGGAGAAAGTGGAGCTGCTCAAATACGGTGACCTGAAGGCAAGGGCCATGAAGCTGCTGTCACTCCTTGACACGCAGGTAGAGCTGCTTAAGATAAAGCAGGAAATCAACCAGAAGGTCAAGACAGAGATTGACCAGCAGCAGAGGGAATATTTCCTCAACAACCAGCTCAGGACAATACAGGAGGAGCTTGGAATGGACGACATGGAGGAATTCGAGAAATTCCGCAGACGCGCAGAGGAGAAGATATGGCCGCCTGAGATACAGGAGATTTTCGAAAAGGAAATGGCTAAGCTGGAGAGGTACAACCCAAGTTCTCCGGAGTTCAGTACACAATATAACTATATACAGTTCATGCTGGACCTGCCATGGGGAGAAATGTCGCAGGACAACCTCGACCTGAAGCATGCACAGAAAGTGCTGGACCAGGATCACTACGGGCTTGACAGCATCAAGGAAAGGATAATCGAATACCTGGCTGTACTTAAGCTGAAAGGGAACATGAAATCCCCTATCCTATGCCTCTATGGTCCTCCAGGGGTCGGCAAGACAAGCCTTGGCAAGTCAATAGCACGTGCCATAGGCAGAAAATACATAAGGATTGCGCTTGGAGGCGTACATGATGAATCTGAAATCAGGGGACACCGGAAGACATATATAGGCGCACTTCCCGGAAGGATACTGAACGGCCTGAACAGGGCCGGGACATCCAATCCCGTGATTGTCCTGGACGAAATCGACAAGATTGGCAGCGACATAAAGGGTGATCCGTCTTCTGCATTGCTGGAAGCCCTTGACCCGGAGCAGAATACGACATTCCATGACAATTACCTTGACATTGACTACGATCTGTCGAATGTATTGTTCATCACCACGGCGAATGACATATCAACAATCCAGCCCGCGCTGAAGGACAGGATGGAGATGATATCCGTGTCAGGTTACCTCGCTGAGGAAAAAATGGAGATTGCAAAGAAGTACCTTATACCTAAGCAGATGAAGGAGCACGGCCTGGAGAAAGGCCAGATGAAGATTGACAGGAAGGCACTTGCAGCTATCATTGACATGTACACAAGGGAGTCCGGTGTCAGAGGGCTTGAGAAGCAGATTGCAAAGCTGGCCCGCGTTACGGCCAAGAAGATAGCCATGGATGAGACACTTCCGGGAACAATCGGCAAGGATGACCTTAAAGAATATCTTGGGCTTCCTACAAACTCACACGACCTCCAGAAAGGCAATGAAGCCCCAGGAGTGGTCACAGGACTTGCATGGACAGCGGCCGGAGGCGAGATACTGTTCATCGAGAGTTCAATAAGCGAGGGGAAGGGAGCGCTCAGCATGACAGGAAACCTCGGAGATGTCATGAAGGAGTCTGCACAGATTGCATACCAATACATAAAGGCACATCCGCAGCTTGCCGGAATGGGATATGAGGAGTTCTCCAGAAAGGACATCCATGTACATGTGCCTGAAGGTGCAGTCCCCAAGGACGGCCCGTCTGCGGGAATCACAATGGTCAGCTCCATGGTTTCAGCCTTGAGAGGCAAGAAGATCCGCAGCGGAGTGGCTATGACGGGAGAAATGACATTGCGCGGACGCGTGCTTCCTGTAGGAGGAATAAAGGAGAAGATACTTGCGGCCAAGCGTTCCGGAATCAGCACGATTGTAATTTCAGAGGAAAACCGCAAAGATGTGGAGGAGATAAAGGAAATTTACATAAAAGGCCTTACCTTTGTCTACGTCAATACAATTGATGAAGTCATAGATTTCATATTTGACAGAAAGGCATGAACAACAACATTCTTCAGACGGATGTCCCCTTTCCTGAGGCTTTGGCACAGAGGCGGACATCCATGAAGAAAGAACAATGACCGCAATGGACGTTCAGATAGAAGAGAGCTGGAAAAGGGCGCTGGCAGATGAATTTGAAAAGCCGTATTTCCATTCACTTGTGAATCATCTCCATCAGGAGAAGGCTGAGGGAAGAAAGATTTTCCCTCCCGGAAGACAGATATTCAGGGCTTTTGAGCTTGCTCCATTAGATCAGCTCAAGGTGGTTATCTTAGGGCAGGACCCGTACCATGGGTACGGGCAGGCCGAAGGCCTTTCATTTTCCGTACCGGAAAATGTCCCTGCCCCGCCATCGCTCCGCAATATTTTCCAGGAGATACACGATGACCTCGGCATCACAATGAGCGGTTATCCCCATCTTGAGAAATGGGCACGCCAGGGAGTTCTCCTGCTGAACGCAGTCCTGACTGTACGCGCCGGGGAACCGGCTTCACACAGCAAGATTGGCTGGACAGAATTCACCGATGCCGTAATAAGATATATTTCAGACAACTGTGACGGAATCGTGTTCCTGCTCTGGGGCAATTTCGCCAGGAGCAAGAAAATGCTTATCGACACATCCAGGCATCATGTGCTTGAGGCAGCGCACCCGTCTCCGCTGGCCAGGGGGGCATTCTTCGGATGCAGACATTTCTCCAGGACAAATGAAATCCTTGCATCCCAGGGCAAGGCCCCGATTGACTGGCAGCTATAGTAACCACAAACTCCAATGACGAAATGAAACGCACTGCAATATTTCCAGGATCGTTCGACCCGTTTACAGCAGGACATCTCAACATATTGAAAAGGGCACTCACCATGTTTGACGAGGTGATTGTCGCAATAGGTGTAAACATAGACAAAAGAGGACACTTCAGCGCAGAGAAGAGAAAGGACATAATTCGTCAGGCGACAAAGGATCTGGATGGAGTTTCAGTAATATACTATGACAACCTGACAATCGACATATGCCGCGAACTTGGCATACGGCACATTGTCCGCGGAGTACGCAATATGATTGACTTCGAGACAGAACGCTCGATTGCCGATGCCAACAGAGTGCTTGCACCGGAGATTGAGACTATAATAATCCCTACAGCACAGGAGTTTGCGCATATTTCCTCAACAGCAGTAAGGGACATCATCAAGCACGGTGGAGACACCTCAAGGTTTCTGCCGGAAGGAGTTGAAATATAATGCGTATCCGTCACTTCATAGCAGTATTGCTCCTGATTGCGGCATCAGCCACAGGAAAGGGAGCGGACAGCCCATACAGCCTGTCATACGGTTCAATAGTCCACAAGGACAGCACTGCCATGGCAGCACTTGACAGCAAGCTGAAGGAATATCTTGCAGCACTTGACCATGAGCCACGCAGGACGAAATGCGAGGAGGCAGACTTCATAATAGAGGCATGTTCAGATTCCGCAATCCGCCAGAGAACAGCAGAAACAGTCTACAGGCATTTCCTTGATTCAAGGATAATGGGTGACGAAGCTGTGGCCATACATATATATGACAGCTGGTTTGCTACCGGAAAGATAGAGATGAAAAGCGAGGCAGAGCTGTGGGCTGCAAAGCTGTTTGCCACAGTGAACAGGCAGTCCCTCATCGGATGCCGTGCACCGGAGCTGCAGCTGGAGGACCTTGATGGAAACACCCAAGCCATATTTGAATCAGGAAGGCATGGAAACGGACGCTACTCTGTCCTTTTCTTCTATGACACTGACTGTCCAAAGTGCAAGATAGAGAGTATCCTGATGCGCAATGTCCTTGAAAACGACAGCCTGCCCGTAGATTTCTACGCCATATATACAGGCCGTGACAGCACCAAATGGCGAGAATATGTCAACGGTCAGCTTGAAATCAATGCCACGGAAACAAATGTGGGGCATTTCTGGGATCCAGACGGTAAATCCGGAATGGATATAGCCTATGGAGTAATCCAGACCCCAAGAATATTCATAGTCAATCCAGAAGGCATCATAATAGGCCGTGGGCTTGACACATACGCAATGGAGCAGATTCTGTCAGGGCTTCTCGCTCCTGCTGAAATCGAATATGGCAGCGACGAGGCAATGGAAATGTTCCGGACAGCATTCTCCCCTATCGAGAAAGGAATGGGGTGCGAAGGAATCGCGATGATGGCCGACCATATATCGGACTCCGTGCTTGAGGTACATGACACACTGCTATACAAGCAGATGATCGGCGACCTGCTGTATTTTGTCTCAAGCCAGAGAGGCGGAAACTACAAATGCGGCACCCCAATGTTTGTAGACAAATATATACTTGGAAGGAACGACATCTGGAACACTGCTGACGACTCCCTGAAAGTAGTGGGACTTGCTACTCTCATGAAGAACATGGCAGAGCTTGCCCCAATCGGGAAGCAGCTTCCTGACATAAAGGTGCCGGCAACAGTTGTAACCCGCAAAGGCAGGAGACATGTCTGCACGGATGCGGCACAGGGCCAAGCAAAGAAGCCGGAACTGGCAAGCAGGCAAATGATTTTCCGTCTCAGTGCAGCGAAGGATGCAATTGTCATCTTCCACACAGAGGGATGCGAAATCTGCAGGTCAGAAATAGCCGCCGCTCACAGCGGCCTTGAATCAGGAGAACTGAGCAAGGTTATCCTTATAGATATGGACGAAATGTTCTCAGCGAAGCCGGAAACAGCGGAGCTGCTGATGGAGAATTTCGACCTCTCTGCCCTGCCTTTCATCATCGCCACAGACTCCAGGGCACACCTTGCCCGCAAATACATTTCACTTCAATAGAAGAAATTGCCGGACACAAGCATGATTACAATGGACGGATTGCCAATGAAGATACAAGATGGCCGACAGGACCGGTCGTCATCTTTACAAATCTTTCTTTCTGCCTGTCATTTTCCATATCGGAAATATACGGAAGCCGGCCTGGACTCCAGGTGCCAGCTTCACATCCTTGAAAATCAAATGTAAATGGGCTATCTTCTAAGAAATGCCACGAGCAATGCTGCAGCAAGGAGCACAAAGACGAACGTACATACCCGCCCTGCTATGTCACCATGTGAAACAAAGAATGTTATACTGTCATTTCGGTTGATGTACCCATGAAGCACAGCCGGCTCCCACCAAGGAGTCGGGCTATGGATTACGCCACGCTGGTCAATGAATGCCGAGATTCCGGTATTGGCACAGCGTGCAATGCTCCTGCGGGTCTCTATGGCACGTAACGAGGAATAGCTGAGATGCTGCCTATAGCCTGGAGTGTTACCCCACCATGAGTCATTGGTGATTACGGTCATTGCTTCAGCCCCTTCCTTTATGTACCCAGTATAATATTCGCCATATATTGATTCATAGCAGATAGCACAGCCTATGGCAGCAGATCCGCTTACATCCATGCAGGCATCCTCTTCACGGCATGCTGCGCCTGAATCACCTCCACATGGAGAAGATGCAGCAGAAGGGACGCAATGGAAGACAGAGATGGAGTCCTGCCCAACACAACGCCCCATCACCCCTCCGAGCATATCATCAATCCTGCAGAACACTGCAGGATAAGGAGTCTTCTCTACTGCGACAACCAGTTTCGACTTATGGAAAATCTCTGTCCTCCCTGTACCGTCAACCATAAGCGCAGAATTATGGGACTCCACCCATCTTCTGTCACTGAGTTTCCTCGCTGTGTACGAAGGACGTTCCCCCGGGCCGTAAAAAGAATACGAAGACGCACCGAAAATCATGTTGACACCAGGATAGCCGGCAAGAAAGGATGTCAGCCTCCGCCATGTCATGCTCCTCTCCCACTCTCCGTCAACGACATCTCCTGTAAACGTCTCAGGGGCAAGCAAAAGCAAAGGTCCCCCAGGCTTCTCCGTCCCGGAAAGCGTATCATGGAGCGGACTTACCGGAACCGCGTACTCCTGCAAGGCTTTCTCCATCTGCCCGAGCAATATCGCATCCTGCTCCTGCTGAGTCTTTGCCCGGAATTTATTATAAGGATCTATATTAGGCTGGAACACAATAACTTCGAGAGGATTTTCCTTTTCCTCATACTTTTCAAACATTAAACGGGAACCAACAAGCGGAACTAAAAAAATCATCACGGTTCCGGATATGGCTGCAGCCTTTGCCTTGACATTCCAGGCAATCCATCTTCCGTCAGAAAGTGCCACCATAAGACCGAATACCGCAAGATTGCATATCCATATCCACAATGAGCCTCCAAGAGTCCCGGTGAATTCATACCACTGCACAGAAGCAATGCTGCGTGCAAAGGCATTGCCGAGGACAAGCCATGGCCATGATATGTCAGCATCAAAATATGCCCTTTCCCATGCTATCCACGCAACTGCCAGGAAGATGTATGGAAGAACTCCGGCAAATTTCCTTTTGGAAAGTCGGAACAGTCCGAATATCAGCGACATCTGCAGTGAATTGGCAAGGACTGCAAAAATTCCTCCCCCGACAGTCGCATTGCACACCCAGAATGTCGTGAAGGCATTCCATAGCACAAATGCAGAATAATGGTATATCCACACCCTCCTTGTCCCTGAGAACGAAGCAACTCTCTCCATGCACAGGAGAGGGACAATCCCGAACAATGCGAAAAAGCCGCAATGAGGTACAAGAAACGGCACTGACATCAGCACAGCAAATAGCACCACGAGGCTCCAGAGAAGTATTTTCTTACCTTTCATAATATACCGGATTTCCAAGTCAGGCAATATATGTCCCACCAAGATGAAACTTTAGCCTTTCATAGGGGCAAATATAAGAATTAATTTAGTATTTTTGCAGGATTGCTTTTTTGCGAAAGGAACAGATATATGCTTATAGACATCATAAAGGGATTCATTATAGGGATATGTGCATCGGCACCGATAGGACCGATAGCTATACTTGTCGTGCAGAAGACATTGAGCAAAGGCAGGAAAGCCGGATTCATAACCGGAATGGGAGCCTGCATAGTTGACACCATATTCGCAATTATAGCATTGTTTGCACTGACCTTTGCCCAGGAATTCATGGCAAGCCACAAGGAGCTGATCTTCATTGTTGGAGGAATCATCGTGGCGATACTCGGCTGGAGCATGACAACCTCCAACCCGTTCCGTAAACTCAGGTCAGATACCGTATCAAGCATCTCAGTAAAGGATTTCCTGCAGTCGCTTATGATGGGTCTGTCAAACCCAGGAGCCATCCTTGTGATTTTCACCCTGTTTGCATTCTTCGGAATAGGTTCACCGGACAAGGAGGACTGGAGCATGCTGCCTGTCATACTGTCTGTCAGCGCAGGTGCTGCCGTATGGTGGTTCGGAGTAACGGCATTGCTTGACCATTTCAGGAAAAAGTTCAAGATGCGCACCATCCTCTGGATAAACAGGATAACAGGGGCTATAGTGATAATCATCGGGATAGCCTTGCTCGGAGAAGGCCTCTACAGGGTCATATTCCAGGGCCTGCCATTGCGGTAGGAAGCAGCTGCAAAAGACAAAACCAATTCAATGCTATAATATTATGGATAAGTCTAAAGTTTATTTTACAGACCTGCGTACGACACCAGGGAATGATATGCTGACAAAGCTTTCAAGGCTTGTAAAGAGGGCGGGGATAGAAAGCATCGGCTTTGACGGCAAGTTCACTGCCATCAAGATCCATTTCGGTGAACCTGGAAACCTGGCCTATATCAGGCCGAACTACGCAGCCAGGATTGTAGACATTGTCAGGGAACTTGGAGGAAAAGTCTTCCTCACTGACAGCAACACACTCTATTCAGGAGGACGTTCAAATGCCGTAGACCACCTGGATACAGCAATGGACAACGGCTTCAACAGGATTTCCGCACATGCAGATGTCATTATAGCAGACGGCCTCAAGGGAACAGACTACAAGGAAGTACCATCCGGCGGAGAATTCTGCCCGTCACCTAAAATAGGTGCCGCCATTGCAGATGCGGACATCATCATATCCATGAACCATTTCAAGGGACATGAGCAGAGCGGATTCGGCGGTGCCCTGAAGAATCTCGGAATGGGTTCTGCCAGTGTAGGAGGAAAGCTTGAGCTTCATTCCTCATCACAGCCATGCATAAATGAAGAAAACTGCATCGGATGCAGGATATGCGAAAAATATTGCCGTCACAATGCCATTACCGTAACTGACAGGAAAGCCCACATAGACTATGGAAAATGTGTCGGGTGCGGACAGTGCGTGGCAGTATGCCAGCACGATGCCGCCGTTGTCAAGGACTATGACACATCGGAGACCCTGAACTACAAGATTGCCGAATATGCACTGGCAGTCGTGAAGGACAAGCCTAATTTTCACATAAGCTTCATAATGAACGTATCTCCGAACTGCGACTGCTGGAACCACAACGATGCAGCCATTGTCCCGGACCTCGGAATCGCCGCATCATTCGACCCTGTCGCCCTCGACTGCGCCTGTGCAGATCTCGTGAAGGCTGCCCCTACCCTGTCCGGGAATGCCATTACGGACAAGGAGCACGGTGAGCATCATCACCACAAGGGTGAGGACAAGTTCCACATCGTACATCCCGACACAAACTGGGAGGCTGGAGTCCGCCATGGAGAAAAAATCGGACTTGGGCACATGGAGTATGAACTTATAACAGTCAAATAGATATCAAGCAATATATATGGGTATAAAAAGCTTTTTCAGCAACTGGATTGTAAAGAATCTCCTTTTGGCCGCGTTGCTCATGGCCGTGCTTATCGGCGGTGCACAGATACTGCTGAATACCGTTACAAGGCACAACAAGGAAATCACTGTGCCGGACTTCACCAACATGACTGTGGCAGAGGCAAGGAGAATTGCCGCCCAGAACGAGATGACAATTGAGGTTACAGACTCAGTCTATATCAAGAGAATGGAGCGCGGAGCTGTCTACAGGCATATTCCAGGGGCTGGGAGCCATGTCAAGAAAGGCAGGAGGATAATGTTGACAATCAATGCCGTAACGCCAAAGAATGTAACTATGCCGAACCTTGTCGGATATTCGATGAGACAGGCAAAGGCAGAGCTGCTGTCAAGGGGGCTTGTACTTGGAAAGCTAATCTATGTCAACGACATAGCGACCAACAATGTGATAAGCCAGCTGTATAACAGTTCAGAGATAGAGCCTGGCAAAAAGATTGAAAGCGAATCCATAATTGACCTTGTTGTCGGGCTGAACAGCATGGACAACACGACATATGTACCTTATATAGTAGGCTCGAGATACATGAATGCGATTGACGCCATTCACGACCATTCGCTCAATGTTGACAAATTGTATTTCGACAAGACAGTCAAGGACTATTCAGATTCACTTGATGCTGTTGTATACAGGCAGGTACCGGAGATGTCCGAAGATCCCCTCAGAATGGGAAGTCCTGTAACACTCTATCTTACAAAGGACAAAAACAGGGTTCCAGTAAGGAAGGAACCAGAAATCACCATAGAATAAATTTGCCGGCACAATGACAAATCCAGCAGACAGATATATTGGCTTTGATGATGAAGAAGCAGAGGGATTCGACCCTGCAATAGACGAAGATGAAGATGCATTCGAGGACGGACAGCAGGAGATGTTCGAACACTACAGGTTCGACATAGACAAAGGACAGGCTCCCATGCGTGTCGACAAATATCTCGCGACACACATGGAATATACTTCACGCCACCGTATCCAGCTGGCCATAAAGCAGGAATACATAAGGGTGAACGGCAAGGTCGCCAAGGCCAACTGTGTCATACGTCCCGGTGATGTCGTCACTTTTGTGATGCCTTACCAGAGACGCGGGCTGGAGATCCTTCCTGAGAATATCCCCCTTGACATTGTCTATGAGGACGATGACCTGCTTGTACTCAACAAGCCGGCAGGACTGGTTGTGCATCCCGGCCATGGACATTTCAGCGGCACTCTTGTAAATGCACTTGCATTCCATCTTGGCATCAGCCAGGGTGCTGATGCTCAGGATGAAAGGATGGGAGTCCTTGTGCACCGCATTGACAAGGACACATCCGGACTGCTGGTTGTGGCAAAGAACGATGAGTCCCAGCTTGACCTTGCAAAGCAGTTCTTTGTGCACTCGATAGAGCGCCGCTATGTGGCAATAGTATGGGGCAATGTAAAGGAAGACGAGGGCACCATAACAGGAAATATCGGACGCGACCCTAACGACAGGATGCGTTTCAAGGTCTTCCCTGACGGAGACCACGGGAAACATGCTGTCACACACTACAGGGTGCTGGAGCGTTTCGGATATGTGACTGTCGTGGAATGCAGGCTGGAGACAGGACGCACGCATCAGATCCGCGTTCACTTCAACTATATCGGGCATCCACTGTTCAATGACGAACGGTATGACGGCTCTGAAATCCGCAAGGGGACAATATATGCGAAATACCGCCAGTTCATAGAGAACTGTTTCAAGATTCTTCCGCGGCAGGCACTCCATGCCAAGACACTTGGATTCATCCATCCGCGCACCAAGGAGCATCTGCAGTTCGACTCCCCTATCCCGGACGACATGCAGGCACTCATTGACAAATGGCGCAAATACGCACAGAACCTCACTCCTGAACTGGAATAGGGATTGTGCTTTCCATGTCTTCTGACCAGCAGCCATCGGGCATACCCATCTGCATGATGTACACCCGATTGTCTCTATATTTAACCTCTTGGCCATTGAGGAGCCGTATCCGCTACCTTCCCGGAGGAGGTCCCATCGGTCCGCCTCCGGGACCGCCAGGGCCACGCCTCATGTTCTGCCCTGCCTTTCCGAAGTTTCCGAAACGGTAGGTAAGAGACAGGATTATATAGCGTCCAAGCGTGTTGTTCCTGATTTCCTGATGGTAGTTGGAAGCATCTGTAATCGACAGGTTCTTGGACTGGTTCAGTATATCGTAAGCCTTTAGTGAAAGTGTGAACTGATTCTTGAAGAGCAGTTTGGATATTTCTGCATTCCATACATATTCATCCTCCTGCGGAGTTGTATATCCACGGTACCAGTTGTAGTTGATGTCGGAAGAAAGATTGACCCCTCCAGGTATTGTCCAGTTCATGGAGAAGCTTGCCTGGTTGTTCCAGCGGGCTTTCTGCGAAGCCTGGACTGTGTACCAGCTCTTGTTGTATGTAGTCCTTCCTCCAAGGTTAAGCTCAACTATGTCACAAGTATATTTCAGTGAAAGCCTCTCAGTGAAGTTAACATTCTGGATAGTGTTTGTCGTGAAATATTCATCAAAATCCAGTTTCCTGGACCCTGCAGCAGAATGGTTGAAGAAATCTGCATTGAACTGGTCGTAATTGAACTCCGCACTCTCATGGTCATAGTAGTCTTCCGTATGGAGCGCTGTCTTTCCGATATATGATGCAGACTGGCTGTAGCTGCTGCGGAAGAAGTTCATTATCGAGAAGTTTGACTTTGCAATCGGTGAATTGAGGAAGAAGTCAATGCTCCCGTTCCCGCTTGCAGGACCGTTCAGAGGCATTGTGTACTGTGCTCCATTGTCACCGTACCAGAGTGCGCTTGTAATAGGGTTCTGCACGATTCCTGCACCGAAGCGTCCCCTTATGGAGAAGAATGTCTGCTTGTTGGTATATCCGAAATGCCCCCTGAGATTATGGTTGAAATAAGGTTTCAGATAAGGGTTACCGAAAGACACGTTAAGAGGGTCAGAGTTGTCCGGAACAGGCATCAGCTGTGAGGTTGACGGCTGCGAAGAGCGTCCCCTGTAGAAGAAGCGTATATCCGAATTGTCATTGAATTCATAGCTGAGCATCGCCTGGGGTGCCCAGTTCCATACAGTGTATGCAGTATCAATCAGTTCATTGTTGGCCTCTGTCCTGTTGTGCGTTGTCGTAGGCTGCATGGAAGCCCCCACCTGTACCCTCAGCTTGCCTTTCTGGTACTGGAGGTTAAGCCCGGCATTATGGTTCTGGCTGATGTTGGTGATTTCACTGGAAAATGTCGGGTCCGGCAATTCACCATCACGTACATATCCTCCCCAGCCGGCAACAAATGGATTGCTTCCGGATAATCCGGAATTATAGGCATCCTTGTCACTATAGTTCCTGGCCCAGTTATAGTTATAGGAAGCCTCAAGATAGAGGTCATGTCCAAGAGGCTCCGTATATGAAACCCTCGCATTGATGGACTGGCTGTTGCTGACCCGGTCTATCCTCTGGTTTACGATGTCCGCCACCGGATTCCCGTTTTCATCAATAAGGACATTGCCTGCCTCATCATAGTTCCGTGTCATGGACTGGTTCAACGCATCCCTCAGGCTGTTGCCTGAAAAGCTGTACCTTACATTTGCCGATATCGTCCTGCCAGGCTTGCCAAACCTCTGGCGGAAAAGCAGGAATCCGCTTGTAGACCAGTTGCGGTTGTTGCCCATTGTCGAATTGAAACCGTCATTTGTCATAAGGGTATCACCCGTTTCTGCTGAAAGCCTCCTTGTAGTGAAGTCAGAATATTCGCTATAGCTTCCATTGCCGAAATTCACCTGCGGTTCGAAAATGATTGATGTATTCTTGCTGAACTTATGTTCAAGGCGGACTCCGAAACGGTGTCCCTGGGTATTTGTATTGCTATATCCGTAGCCATTGTTCCTTCCATAGCTCTGAGGCCCACCGTTATTATATATGAGCTGGTCTCCGTTGTCAAGATATGTAATCTTGTCGCTCTTTTCAAGCAGGGATTTCATTGAGCCGTTGTACAGGTAGTTCCCTCCGAGATCCATGTCACCGTCAAGCAGTGTCCATGCTCCGTTCACTCCTCCCATCCATGAAGTAGTGATACCGCTGTTGCCTCCCCATCCTCCGGTCCCGCGGCCCATTCCTCCACCTCTCATTGAAGACATCATACTGCCGGCCATATCGTTGAAGCCACGGTTGTTGGTATTGTTTCCATTGAGGATTATGCTCAGCTGGCTCCTGTCTGTAAACCGGCCTACCATTGCAGCCCCCTGGTATCTCCAGTCACCGTCCTGCCATGCCTGCTGCAGGTCATGTCCACCGCCTGCCTGGACATTTCCGAACCACCCCTTCATCATTCCAGGACGGAGGGAAAGGTCAATCACTGTCTCCTCCTCACCGTCATCGATACCTGTAAACTGAGCCTGTTCCGACTTCTTTTCCACGACCTTTACCTTCTCGATAATCTTCGCCGGTATGTTCTTGCTGGCCAGCTGAGGGTCATCAAGGAAGAAAGTCTTCCCGTCGATTGTTATCTTAGTGATTGTCTCGCCATTGGCTGTAATGCTTCCGTCACTTCCTACCTCTACACCTGGCAGCTTCTTCAGGAGTTCCTCCAGCATGTCGTTATCTGTGGTCTTGAATGAGGATGCGTTATATTCTATGGTATCCTTCTTCACTACAATCGGGTTTCCGACGGCGGAGACTTTCGCTGCATCAAGCACCTGGACATCCTCCCCCATCTTGACAGTACCGAGATCTATGGCCTTACCCTCAACCTTCACGGCGACCTCATACGCCTTATATCCCATCAGTTCAGCCTTAAGCTTGAAGCTGCCTCTCTTTACTCCGGTAAACTCCGCCACTCCCTCGGCTGTACTCAATACATATTTATAGGCTTTGGATGTCCCCTCCTCAATCAGCGAAACCGTGGCAAAGCCGACAGGTGCCCCTGTCTTTTCATCAGACAGCACCACCTTGACAGAGACGCCCTGGGCATACATAGGGACAGATAACAAAAGAACAGCCAGCACAAAGGCCAGCCTGGGCAACACGGCAGAAATCCTTTCTCCCATCATTCAATAGCGTTTACAAGTTTAGAATACACACAAAAATCCGCCTTGGCGGATAACATACGGAGAGTTAGACACTGTCTCTCCCCAAAGGTTTAAGGCACAGGGATATTTTTTCCTATTTTTTTATACGGTCAGGATTCTCCTCCAGGAATTTCTTCCAATCGGACTTCCCCCCTATCCCCGCAAGCGGACTTGACTGCTCATAATAATGGCAAAGCGCTATCGCAAGGGCATCAGTTGCATCCAGGTATTTGGGGTCCAGATGCACATTCAGAGTCTTCTGTATCATGGTGCATACCTGTTCCTTCGATGCAGCCCCATTCCCGCATATTGCAATCTTTGCCTTTCTCGGGGCATATTCGGACACAGGGATTCCCCTTATTGTGGCAGCTGTAATTGCTGCCCCCTGTGCTCTCCCGAGCTTCAGTATAACCTGGGCGTTCTTGCCGTAGAACGGTGACTCCACGGCCAGTTCATCAGGTTTCATTGTCTCAAGTATCTCATCGACCCCGGCATATATGTTCGCAAGCTTCTCGAAAGGGTCCTTTATCTTGCGGAGATCAAACACTCCCATGTCCACATAATGCGGCCCTTTTGAATCAACATGGATAACCCCGTAACCAAGGATATTGGTTCCGGGGTCAATTCCTAATATTGTCTTGTCTTTCATAAAACAATCTTACATCCGGCAGGTGTGTCCCGAAAGCGAACTTTCAGCCAGCCACCGGAGCAGGTTAGTCTATTGCATCAAAACCAGTGTAAGGACGGAGAGCCTCAGGAATGACAATCTTGCCGTCCTTCTGGTTGTTTTCAAGCAATGCCGCCACAACACGTGGAAGCGCAAGTGAAGAACCGTTGAGAGTGTGTGCAAGCTGGGTCTTTCCATCAGCATCCTTGTAACGAAGCTTGAGACGGTTTGCCTGATATGACTCGAAGTTTGAGACTGAGCTGATCTCCAGCCAGCGTCCCTGTGCTGCAGAATATACCTCAAAGTCATATGTAATTGCAGAAGTGAAGCTCATGTCACCACCACACAGACGGAGAATCCTGTATGGAAGTCCGAGGCTCTCCACAATACCCTCCACATGTGCAATCATTTCATCAAGGGCTGCATACGAATTCTCCGGTTTCTCTATACGTACAATCTCTACCTTGTCGAACTGATGCAGGCGGTTAAGTCCACGTACATCCTTTCCATACGAACCGGCTTCACGGCGGAAGCATGGAGTATATGCTGTCATCTTGACAGGGAAATCATTGTTGCCGAGAATCACATCACGGTAAATGTTGGTGACAGGCACCTCAGCAGTCGGGACAAGATAATAGTTGTCCATTGTGGCATGATACATCTGACCCTCCTTGTCCGGAAGCTGTCCGGTACCAAAGCCGGAAGCTTCATTCACCATTACAGGAGGCTCGACTTCAAGATATCCAGCCTTTGTATTGATGTCAAGGAAATAATTGATGAGTGCCCTCTGGAGCCTTGCGCCCTTGCCCTTATATACAGGGAAACCGGCTCCTGTAAGCTTTACTCCAAGGTCAAAGTCAATGATGTCGAATTTCTTCGCAAGTTCCCAGTGAGGCAATGCATCAGGGCCAAGCTCAGGAATTTCATTGCCCATCTTCACAACAACATTATCCTCGGCACCTTTACCCTCAGGGACCTGGTCGCAAGGGATGTTAGGAAGAAGAACTATAAGGGAATTCAGCTCTGCATTGTTTGCATCTGCCTTCTCCTGGAGAGCCCTCGACTGCTCCTTTAGTGCAGCGACCTCTTTCTTTACAGCCTCAGCCTCTTCCCTCTTGCCCTCTTTCATCAGGCTTCCGATCATGGCAGCCTTCCTGTTCTGCTGTGCAAGGCATGAGTCAAGCTCTGTCTGGAGTGCACGTCTGCTGCTGTCCAGCGCATTTATCTTTTCTACAATTTCCTTTGCATCAAAATTCTTGACTGCAAGCTTCTTGATGACGAACTCCGGATTCTCGCGGAGCAACTTTAGTGTCAACATATCTTTAAATTTTTATCTGTCCTTCAAAAGAAAAGAGGGCTATTGACTCACCCGGAGTAACAGCCCTCTTTAAATATTCATCTCTTCCCTCCGAGCATTAGTTTTCAAAAGGGACAACCGAGACGTAAGATTTGTTGTTAGCCTTCTTGCAGAAGCTTACCTTTCCGGCAACAAGTGCATAAAGTGTATGGTCTTTGCCCATACCTACGTTAAGACCTGGATTGTGGACAGTTCCCCTCTGACGTACGAGGATATTTCCTGCCTTTACAACCTGATCGCCAAATTTCTTGATACCGAGTCGTTTGCTATGTGACTCACGACCGTTCTTTGAACTACCGACGCCTTTTTTATGTGCCATAATTGATTCCTCCTAAAATTAAGCGATTTCGTTGATCTGAAGTTTAGTCAGGTACTGACGGTGACCGTTCAGCTTCTGATATCCTTTACGACGTTTCTTCTTGAAGACAAGGACCTTGTCTGCCTTGCAAGAATCATCAAGGACTGTAGCCTTGACAACTGCACCCTCCACGTATGGAGCACCTACCTTGACGTTGCCCTCAGCATCGATGAGAAGCACTTTGTCAAACTCGACAGCAGCACCTTTTTCAGCCGCGAGACGGTTGACAAAGATTTCCATTCCAGCTTCTACCTTGAACTGCTGGCCTGCAATATCTACAATTGCGTACATAATTAATAAAAACTTTAAAGTTTTGACTGCAAGCGGTTACCTAAATAACTCTTTTCCAATGGCTTGACAATCTTGAATAAATTTTACGGACTGCAAAGATAGCATTTTTTGCATAAATGACAAGCGTAGAGGATAAAATTTTGGATATATTTGCAAAGCATAATCTCCTTGTCCACAACCTGGCACGCCGTGGACAGGATGAAAACATTTTGGCAATGGGAAAGGAAACAGAGAGAAAATTCCTGGTACGCGGAGACTACAAGGACAAGGCGCACAAGGCAACAAGGATAGTGCAAGGATACCTGTCATCTGTCCCTGAAAGGACCGTAAGGGTAAGGACAAAGGGTGGACACGGATTCATCACAGTCAAAGGGGCCGGCAGCAGAAGCGGTGCAAGCCGTTTTGAATGGGAAAAGGAGATTCCGGCAGAAGAGGCTGAAGAGCTTCTGGAACTTTGCGAAAAAGGGACGATAGACAAGACACGGCATCTTGTAAATTATATGGGGCATACCTTCGAAGTAGATGAATTCCACGGGGATAACGTGGGGCTTACCATAGCCGAGATTGAGCTGTCATGCGAAGACGAGCCGTTCGGCAGACCGGACTGGCTCGGGGAGGAAGTTACCGGAGATATCCGCTACTACAACTCATACCTCTCATCCCATCCCTACTGCACATGGCCTGACAGCAGTCCCGGAACGGGAAACACGGAAGCATGACGTTACATATCCACATGGCCATCAGAGTGGCTGCACAATACGCAATTATCAGCATGTATTGCTACTGGCAGAGGGCCTAATCACAACTATTCGGTATTGCCGGGCACAGACTTCCGGACTATCTTTGCAGCCGGAAATGAAATTCAGGCCATAAGTCAGAAATTTTGATCCTTTTAATTGTTGTGTTAAACGGGGAGGCCCCATAGGGATTCATCCCCGTTTGGTATTGTGGAAGACGGGAGACATAAGGAACTGGATTTTGTTGGACAGATATTATCAAATTAACATGAAACATACAGAAAGCATTACACCGTCGATGAAATTGGCGGACCTCATCTCACTGAACTACAAGCTCCTGGAAGTACTGTCGCGCCTTGACATCGGGCTTGGTTTCGGCGAAGGTTCCATAGCGGACGCATGTGTATCGCACGGCATTGACATCAATTCGTTCCTCCTGATATGCAACGAATATACATTTGACGGGTATGTGGCATCAGTAGACCAGCTCTCGAACGGCTCCCCGACCGACATAATGAAATACCTGCACAATTCGCACGTATGCTACATGGACAAGGAGATGACAAAGCTCGAATCACTTCTGCATACCCTTATGGAGCCGACAGGAGAGGCACATGGAAAGATGCTGTACAGGTTCTTCAACGAATACAAGGATGAAGTCAGGAAGCATTTTGAATACGAGGAGGAAACTGTATTCCCATACATCCGTTCACTCATAGGCAGGAAAGCCACAGATGGCTACTCCATGGAGAAATTCGAGGAAAACCACACGAATATCGACGAGAAGCTTGGAGACCTGAAAAACATCGTCATGAAATATCTTCCCGAAAGCTGCGACCCGATGCTGAGGAACGATGCCCTATACCATATATTCCGTCTTGAAGAAGACCTGTACAGACACACACTCATAGAGGACCATGTGCTTGTCCCTATGGTGACAATCCTTGAAGGCCATGAACAGTAACAGAAAAAGCATATTGCTTGTAATTCCTTCAATGCTTGTAGCAAGAGGACTCGAAGCAATCCTGGAGGGCGCGGGTGAGTTCCGGATTTCAGGCATACTGTCAGACATTTCATCGGAATCAACTGTCAGGCTTAAGAATACAGGGGCCGACATCATTGTCGTAGACCCCATAATATTCGAATATTCATTGAGAGGAAATGCAAGGGCCGCCATTGGCCAATATTCGGACGCAGCAATAGTAGGCGTCAGGACAGTCAACATGGATGACGAGTCATGGAAACAGTATGACGAGACCATAAACATCTACGACACTCCACCTGTGATTGTAAAGAAGCTCCGTTCCGCACTTGAGACACGCCAGGAGACTCCAAAGCCTGACGGCAACGAACTATCCGCGAGGGAGAAGGAGATACTTGTCTGTGTAGCCAAGGGGATGCTGAACAAGGAGATTGCAGACTCGCTGAGCCTTTCCATCCACACCGTAATCACACACAGGAAGAACATCACACGCAAGACCGGAATCAAGACGGTGGCCGGACTGACAGTATATGCCCTGCTAAACAACCTGATAGACTACAATTCCGTGGAGTAGCTCCAGTCTCTATTCCGATGCCAGCTGCCGTCCTCACGGACCGGATGAAATATGGATGCTGATATGGTCTCGGAGGCAGGGCTTCATGAGACAGAGCTCAGGACAAAGGGATATAAAAAAGGAGTTGACCTGAAATGCAAGTCAACTCCTTTCCTGTGGGAGCAGAGGGAGTCGAACCCCCGACCCTCTGCTTGTAAGGCAGACGCTCTGAACCAACTGAGCTATGCTCCCATTATCTTTAAGAACTTCCCTTTGTTTCCGAAAGGGATTGCAAAGGTAGGCATTATTTTTAAATCTGCAAATTTTATTGCAACTTTTTTTTAAAAAAATCACACTGTCTGATTTTATATGGATACATTCCTGACATACAGTGATGGCATAATCATATGGTCGGCATCAGCTATAATTCAAGTCATAAATACCTATCAGTAACCATATTGTACAAATATGCCAGGGGCAATTTTTGCACACCTGGCATACATCTATTCATATCGCAGGATATAAACATCCCTGTCAGCATCAGATTATTCCACTTTCATCAGTCCTCCGAACATATCGTTGGCGCGGTAGTGAGGTGCATACATTGATTCTATCGTAGCAGCAGGAGCAGTAAAGATACCTGACTGTGTAACAAAGAACTCCTCAGAGAATGTGACATATTCCTCCGGACATACATCCATATACCAGTTTGTCCGGTCTGACTTCACCTCCCTGTAAGCATAAGGAGTAACAGACAAGCCGCGAATTCCGTCCAAGCTGACCGGCCTTGCCCAGCCGCCGGTATTTCCAGAAAGCTGCTGCACAGGACGCAAGGCTGCACATCTTGGAGCCGACAGGAGGACAAAGCTGCGGTTCTCCGCACTCCATACCTTGTATTCAGCCACGATCTTGTCACCGGCACACAGGACATCACCATCCTTTATCTCCACCCTCTGTACCTTGCCCGTACCGCTTTCATCCTTTTCATCAACATGATTCTCCCTATAATATGTACGCACGACAGTAAAGCCATTGCCTGCAGCAGCAACCTCATTGAAAGGCTTGATGTATTTCTTCTCAAGAACCATTATTGATGCAGCAAGCACTTCATCGGAACCATTCAGGACAGAATTCACGGCATTGATGTATGCAGGGTCATCACCCCACTCCTGGGTCTCTTTCTGGACCATCATCCACAGCCTTACTCCATCTGCTATATCCAAAGCCCTGTCGGCATCTGCTGCCGCACCCTTGGTCAAAGCCTTATTGGAAGGCAGCCGGCTCTGCTCTGCATAGTGCGCCATCAGGTCACAGATAAGCGAATGCGCATACAGTTCGCTCTCCAGCAGGCCGTGGAAAGGCATGACAGCATTCGGATAATATATTCCTCCGGATGGATGAGGCACAGAATATTCGTACAGGGATGCCATGCCTGAGACTACAAACTTGGCAAGCTTTGCCCGTGACAGTCCCCATGAAGATGCAAGCGATGATGATGTATCATCATAAAGGTTCAAAGCAGCAGCTATCCTGCGGGCCTTTCCGAGAATATATCCGTCAAGCCAGTCCTGTCTTGCAGGAAACATATAGGACTTCACATTCTTCCTGAACCCGTCAAGAGCCTTCCTGTCCGCCTCAGGAGAGAATTCAACCTGTGGATACATCGACCTTACATATATATACTGATCCACCGAAAGCCCTCCGTACCACAATGGCATCACAGATGACTGGAGCATTGTGTTGTCAAGATATCCGACGGCAGCATCCATTGCCTTGGCAAAGTATTCCTGAAGACCTTCTGGAAGCGCACCGGAAGCAGCCTTTCCTGCCACCCTGGAGGCATATGTGTAATTTGCGAGTTTAGTTCCAAGCATTGCAATCCGCTCAAGCACGACAGCTGTCAGCACAGGCGACGATCTGAATCCCTCAAACCACGCGAACCCTCCGTCAGCGTTCTGCATGGCAAGTATCCTTGACGCAAGAGAGTCCCTGCACGCAATATGTTCCCCGGCAGGCTCTGCATCCGGAGAAGCAGCACGGAGAAACACGGCAAGCATTGATGAATAATATGCCTCAGTCACTGAAAGAAGGTTGTCAGACCTTGGCTCTACCTTGTCAGGAATGGATTCCAGCACCATATCACGCAATGAAATCTCCCTGTAGCCATACGTCTGCCCCATGGTGCCGGTAAACCTTGCCTCAAGTTCACGCCTCAAAGAGTCACGGTCCATTCCATGGAGAAGCACCGCAGAATGCGCCTCTGTCAAGGTCTGCAAAGGAGCAAAGACAGGAACAGTCTCGAACAGTCCGTCAGACATAGCCATGCCATCCGCCTCAGCACGGTATACTACCTTGAGCCCAAGCACTCCCCTGTCATCTGCAGGTACAGGCACCTCAATCCCGAACTCTCCGGCTGAAGAGCCGCCTGCAGGAATATCAAGGGAAATATCCTTAACCATGGCAGGCTCAGCATCAGTATATCTGTCCGTATCATACACATAAAGCGTCAATGTTCCAGATACAGCAGCAGAGGAACTGTTCGATACAGATGCCTTCAGACGGTACACGTCACTTCCATAGAGGAACTGCGGAGGAACGATGCTGACCTTAAGCGGCATTGTCACAACCATCTCTTTGCGCAGCACAGCATTGTCCATATCCTTGTTGTGCGCGAACACCTGCACACAATATGTTGACAGTTTGTCAGATGTCCTGAACTCAAATTCCGCATTCCCCTCTCTATCCGAATAAAGCATCGGTATAAAAGCGATTGTATTCCTGAAATCATCCCTGATTGCAACATCAAGATTCCTGGACTCATCAAACACAGCATCGGAAGCATATTCCATTTCTGCCCCAGGAATACTTCCAGCTGATTTTGCCCTCATAAGCACCACGTTGCCAGCAGCATCTGAACTTGTGCTGGCCAGCTGGAACGGAATAGCTTCTTCCTTAAGCATAGTACCTCCCGAAAATACGGAAAGGCTGAAAGGCTTCATCATATTCCTCCTATATATAGGCATCCATCTGTTTTCCGCAATCTGCTCCGTGCTCCTGTCAAAGACAGAAACGGCACATTCAGCATCAGGCATGGTCCTGATACCGAAACGGCACAACGCTCCAGGCATAGCCTTGTCTACAGAAGAAACAAATTCAATATATGGCTGCGCTGAATCTTTGGCTGGCTTTTTAAAATTGAACTGAGCCATCCTGCTCCCGCCATTCCTAAAGCTGAATATACTCATGGTCATGGAATCCGGATAGTCATCAAGCCAATCATACTCCAGCACCCTGGCCTCCTTGTCCAGATGCACTATCTCTGAAGAGAAATGCACTCCATTGTCACCGTAAAGGTCAACCACAGCCCATTCTTCGCCAGTATCAGTCCCCAGCTGGACAGACAGACATCCACCATCATACTTCTTCACAAAGAAGTCAACATCTGCCCCGATAAAAGTATCTTCCCGCAAAGATCTGAATATCTTATAGGTACGGTGATGCTGACTGGTATTTTTCCCTTGACGCTCCTGAGCAGCACAAACATCCAGGACATATATACCTGACGGTAATTTTTCCATATCTATAGTGAACGGCTTACCTGAAAGGGCTGTTCCTGCAAGCATCTCATCACCATTTCGCATCAAACGGTATTCTATAGTTCCAGGAACTGTCTGTCCATAATCCGTATGCAGCCTGCACTTAAAGTCAATGCTGTCCGAATAAGGAACAATACAGGATTCCCTTTTCCCATTTATCCAGACACTGCCATTCGATTCCCAGTCACCGCTCCACGACAAATCAAAATACACGGCAGGCTCCACCCTTCTGGATGTGCTCCATTCACTGGTTTCGCCAGTCAAGTCAACTGATCTTACTGTAATAAAATAGGAAGAGCCAGACTGACCTTCAGGGAGACTTGCAAATCCAATGTCGAATTTGCCGTCAGCAGAAGTCATGACTTTCCCGGATGCCATGACATCACCATAAGGATAACGGATAACATAGGATACATCAAGCGATGATACGGAATGGCCAGAATAACTTTTCAGACGACCTTTGACATGTACAGTATCCCCATTGAAATATAAGCTGGTATCTTTCTCGAATTCAAGCATATATGTAGGAAGTACAAATTCATCGACAACAAATGATGTACTCGCACATGCACGTTCTTCATCCAGGATACTGATTCTGAACATACCATTCATAAGGCCTTCAGGAATCTCAAACTCACCTGCTACAGAACCATATTCTCCAGTCTCAAGCATTAAAGATGAAATTTTCTTGCCGTCAGCACCGACAAGGACAGCCTCGACCTGCTTTCCAGAAGGCACGACACGGTATTTTCCGCTCCCCTTCATAGACGAATAGAGAACAGCCTTAAAACAGACTGTATCTCCAGGATTAAAGGCAGACCTGTCTTTGAATATGGTCCCTGACTCTATGGTACCTGCAGGAGCAGATGAAGAATTTGCAGACAGGTACACGTCACGGGACTCCTTTTTCATACCGTCTTCTCCATTGCATTCTGCACATATCATTATCCTGTCTTTTCCATAGACCTTTCCCAAAGAATCAATTATATGCTGAACAGGCGTAAACCCGCTGAAAGCAAAATCCCTGACAACCTTTACAACATTTCCCTTTACAGAAAAAGACAGATCAGCCTTGTCTATGGGCCTGCCGCTCCTGTAATCTGCAATATACACAGCCTTGCCATTGGCATCACTACGGTAAGCCAAAGAAACAGAATGCTTTTCCAATTCCTCAACACATCCATATTCTCCTGCCTTACATGCAATGAAATATTTTCCATCCGCAAGATTGGCAGGAAACGTACATTTCAATGTATCAAGCAAGTAATAGCTCCTCTGCTGATTCTCCAGCACGCTACTATACACGAGAGGCCCTTTCAAGGAATCACGCCTCAGCTCCACTTCAACCTTTGCAATATTCCTCAGTGCCAGGCTCAATGTCAAATCATCCAGATATGTACGGATGAACCCTGCATCCATGATATCAATCAAGCCTGCTACACCATTGCAGTATTCAGCAATCTCTTTCTCCTTTCCTGAGAATCCCTTACGCATCTTCTCGAATTCAACACAGTCTGCGCGCAATTGCCTGTAGTCATCAGAAACAGGCTTCCGTCCGCTGATGCCAAGCCTCCCGTCAAGATCAGTCTTCCGCTGTCTCAATATTTCCTGGCGAGCGAGCAAGGATATGGCCTTTCCGCTATATTTCTCCACAAATGACTCCAGGAGAGTTACCCTGTCCTGATATTCCTTTATATTGCCGAGAGTATCAGCCACATTCCTGAATTCCAGATATGCGGAAGACGGATAAGAACCTGCAAGATACTCAGAAAGGTCACGCCTTGCAATTACCCTGACAGTGTCAATACTACGGGAATAATATCCTGGAGAGACAGAAAGCGACCATAGCAGATATTCATAATCATTGGAGATGCCGGCCACGATACTCTCTGGAACCCCGGCTCCCGAGAGCGCGTTGTCTGCACTGTAAAATGCCCTGTTCATTGAATTCAGCAGGTCCTTACGGCCAGAAACAACATTTTCCTCATACCATTTCATGTCAATGTCCGTCCTTATAATTCCGGACTTCACTGCAAGGTTATATGCCACAACCGGATTGCCGAATTCCTGCGCATCATCACGCACACGGTCCCTCGCCTCCTCACGGCGTTTCCAGTCCCGTGAAACGACAATGCCGTACCATTTCCTCTCTGCATCATAGAAGTCCCAGGCGTAGCCTTCTAACTTTGCTTCCCTGATTATCCTGTCAAGAATCTGTTCTGCCTTTTGCGGCAAGTCAGCCTCATCAGCCCTGGAATATTCCTTCCAGAGGCTCTCAAGCACATGGCCTTCCTTGTCTGTCTTCTGATTTTTCCGTCCTTTGTCCCCTTCCCCTGCATACAGACAGGCTGCAACGGCAACAGCAAAAATGGCAGCTGCCATTGCAGGCAGTTTCCCGATCATTCTCATAATATCAAGCATTTATATGTTACTGCAATGTCCGGAGCAGTGCAGATGCCTCCGAGACTACGTATGTACTGCCGCCGATATATACCAGGCGGCGGGCGGAATCACTGCAAGAGCCATGCCCTTTGCCTGCAGCCTCCATACAGACACTGGAACCGTTGTCAGGGGCAGCATCCACTGCGCAAGGTCCGTATATGGCAGCCATAGCCTCCTGCACAGAGCCGCAGACAAGTGCAGCTGAAGGATCCCCTCCAGCATTGACAAAGGCTCCATATATGTCTTCTGCCTGCATCGCCCTTTTCCCGGGAGCTGTGACAAATATATATTCCGCACCTTTTGGCAGCATCTGCATTATCACGTCAACATCCTTGTCCGCCATTGCCCCATAGACAATTGTAAGCCGGTCGAACTGCCCTCCAGACATCATCTGCCCAAGCTGCTCAAAATTATATTTCAGTCCATGTGAATTATGCCCTATATCCGCAATCGTATATGGAATGTCACGGAGCTTTTCCCAGCGTCCATGGAAATCCATGGTTTCAGCAGTATGGACAATTGAATATACAGTGCTGCCGTCATTGAATCCATTCCAGCCACGGCACCCGCGCAATGTGGAAGATTTGCAGAGGACATCAAGCGAAGCAAGCACAGTACGGAGGTTTTCCCTCTGGTATATTCCCTGCAGATCCATTCTGCCGAGCATCTCATCAGCCTTTTCCCACAGATGAGGCTCCACCCTGTCTGCAAATGTCAGCAGAGACATTATCCTGTTCCTGCCACCCATGAATTCCGTTTCAGGAAGATTGGCATACAGCACCTTACGTTCAAAGACCTGATCCGTTTCCGTGCAGCTCTCCCCTATCACTGCCGGGACAGAAGGCTTGATTATCCCTGCTTTCTCAAAAGCGATTTCCGGCAACGTCCCCCCAAGCATGTCACAATGGTCCAGGCCGATGTTCGTGATTACTGTCAAGGCCGGAGAAATGATGTTTGTGCTGTCCAGACGTCCTCCAAGGCCAGTCTCTATCACGGCGACATCCACTTCTTCCGATGCGAACCACGCAAATGCCATTGATGTCGTTATCTCAAAGAACGAAAGGTCCAGATGGTCGAATGTTTCGCCCCATTTCTGCACAAAATCCCAGACCTCTTCCTTCCCTATATATTTCAACGTTATTCCTGCAGAAGGCATTTCCCCCGCTGCCGCTAAATGCCATTGCCCCGCAGCTGCCTGACGTCCGTCAGCAATCCTTATCCTCTCCCTGAAATCAAGGATATGCGGAGAGGTATAAAGACCGACCTTCAGACCGCTTCCTGCAAGTACAGAAGCAAGCATATTGGAAACGGAGCCTTTCCCGTTCGTACCGGCGACATGCACAGATGGATATTTCCTGTGCGGATGGCCAAGCATCTGATCAAAGAACACCATATTTCCAATTCCTGGCTTATATGCCGAAGCCCCCGCTTTCTGGAAAGACGGGAAACGCATGAAAAGGGCCTCAACCATAGCCCGATATGCTTCTTCACTAAATTTTTCCATTCCCTATAATCATATTCACCGCCACAGTTCCCCGAAACAAGGAGAGGATTTTGATGAACCGGTACATTATATATTTAACAGGACACAAAGATATATTTTTTCTCCGGAAAAACATTTTGATTATCTTTACACTGTTTTATGCAATACAAAGTTTCTAACAGGTTTGGGATGAAAGAAAATTTCTCGGCTCTCTATTCACGGTATATAATCGACGGCGCGGAACAGGACCACACTCCGGGAGGCATTCTGCTGGAATGCATGAAAGGCATATCGGAAAGGCCTATGCCAGGAGCATATTCCGCCATAGCCGACGAGACGATTGACCTTCCTCCGGCATCATTCAACGGCAGCAGCCTGTCTCCTGAATACTGTCTTTCAAGGATAACAATGGCAGATACGGAACAGGACACATCAGCCAATATATATTACCCAATGGCATCTGCCAGACTCGGGATAGCCACGGCGCTAATCGGGTCACTGTGGAAAGAAGGAAACTTCAGGCTTGGTGACATAATGATGAAGGCCTGCTGGAAATGGGATACAGCCCCGGTAGGGAACATGGCTGCATTCTTCTATTCCGCCACCGCAGCCGGGGAATATCTGTATGACCTCGGTGTCGGGCTAAAGGAATTCACATTCGAGGAGCAGATGGAGAGATGCGAGACCATATTTTCTGTTGAAAATGTAAGCACATCAGAAAGTGAGGATGCAGGGGCAGAAGAAATTCCTGGAGATGAAGAGCTTTTCTGCGAGTCACCGTTCGTAAGCCGGCATCCGTATATGTCAGGCAATGCCAAATGCAGCAATTCAATGCTTCAGGACAAGGGAAGCTGGCTGATATATATCCCGTTCGACACCTGCCAGTTCAGGCTCGGCGGCTCTGCGCTATCTAAATCAATGGGACAGGAAGGAGGCTCTCCATCTGAGGTTCTTGACCCTGACTATTTCATTGACTGCTATGAAGTCGTAAGGGAATTTGTTGAAGATGGCATCGTGATGTCCGGAATCTCTGTAGGACGGGGAGGAATGATGTATGCTGCAGACAGGTTCCGCAATGGAGGCGGCATGTCAATGGATATCAGCGGCATCTGCATGGCATACAGGGAGAAGGATCCCCTGCGCATACTTTTCGGTGAGGTGCCAGGAGTGATAATCCAGATAAGCGACAACGACTATGACTATGTTGATTCACAGCTGCTCCTGCAGGACGTGGCCTATTATCCTTTGGGACATCCGATGCCAGGTGCCAATGGGATTGAACTGAAAAAGGATCCGAAGTCCGGTATATCCGGTATCCTCGAATCCCTTATCAACAGCCAGACATCAGAAGGCGAGGACTGAAAGGCAAAACAGTGGCCAGCCTTTTACATCATACTCTTGATAAAACTGAGCAGCACTGCTGCAATGCCAAGGAGACACCGGAAGCAGCGGACCCCGGCAACAGCAATGTGTCACTTCACACGGCTATAGCCATAGACAGCTGAAGAGCCAAGTTCCTGTCCGATTTTCAGAAGACGGTTGTATTTCGCCATGCGGTCAGAACGGCTAAGGGAGCCTGTCTTTATCTGGCCACAGCCACAGGCCACAGCAAGGTCCGCAATTGTAGTGTCCTCCGTCTCTCCGGAGCGGTGCGACACCACAGCCGTAAAGCCATGGCGATGTGCCATTTCAATCGCGTCCATTGTTTCACTGAGGGTTCCTATCTGATTGACCTTTATAAGAATAGAATTTGCGCAATGTTCACGGATGCCCTTTTCAAGGAATTTGACGTTGGTGACAAACAGGTCATCCCCGACAAGCTGACACCGGTCCCCGAGACGCTCTGTCAGCATCTTCCATCCGTCCCAGTCATTCTCGTCCATCCCGTCCTCTATTGAATCTACCGGATATTTTCCGACAAGGTATTCAAGATATGCAATCTGCTCATCAGAAGTGCGTTTGGCAGCACCTTCACCCTCAAATACCGTATAGTCATAGACTCCGTCCCTGTAGAACTCGGAAGCAGCGCAGTCCATCCCTATCATCACATCTTTCCCTGGTACATACCCGGCCTTGACAATAGCCTCCATTATAGCCTCAAGTGCATCCTCCGTACCTCCAAGCGCAGGTGCAAATCCTCCTTCATCACCTACTGCCGTACTCAGTCCACGTGCATGGAGCACAGTCTTCAATGCATGGAAGACTTCGGCCCCCATCCTTAAGCCTTCAGCAAATGAAGCTGCCCCGACAGGCCTTATCATGAATTCCTGGAATGCTATCGGGGCATCACTGTGCGAGCCACCGTTTATGATATTCATCATAGGTACAGGAAGCACGTATGTATTGACCCCTCCCAGATACCTGTACAGAGGGATATTGAGATATGCTGCAGCTGCCTTTGCAACGGCAAGGGAGACAGCCAGGATAGCATTGGCCCCGAGAGAGGACTTGTCCGGAGTACCGTCCAGCATTATCATAGCACGGTCAACAGCCCTCTGGTCAAGTGCAGACATCCCGGCCAGCGCATTGGCAATTTTCCCGTTGATGCTGCCTACAGCCTTAAGTACACCCTTGCCGCCATACCTTTTCATGTCGCCATCCCTAAGCTCAAGAGCCTCATGTTCACCCGTGGAGGCACCGGACGGGACAGAGGCCAAACCCATTGCGCCAGATTCCAGCACTACTTCTGCCTCAACTGTAGGATTTCCCCTTGAATCAAGGATTTCCCTTCCTTTAATTTCAATAATCTTCATATCAAATCCTTTTACTGAATTATTTTTCTGCTGTGAATGCTTACTGTCCCAGATACGTTGAGACATATATCACACCGTCAGGCAGGGCGCAATATCAAGAAAGATGCCGTTTCCGTTGCGTCCCATGCAGGCCTATGGTACGCAACGGCAAGCATAGCAATGCAAGATGAAGTCAAGCAGTTTAAATCTCCAGAAGCCTTTAAAAGGCTTTAAGAGGAATATACAGACTGCTGCAGCAACAAAAGAATCAAGTCCCGGTTAAGATGATTTTCATTTTTGGGTCCATTTGGACAGCACCATTTTGCTTTATCGCATAAAATCACTACATTTAACAGTTCATACGGAATTTGTCCGCAGCAGTGCCCATACGGTATCCTTTTTGCCGACCTGCAGCCCTGCAATGGATATCCTGACGGATACCACAAGTATTTACAGACACAAAAAGCAGAACCAAATGACAAAGTATGCAAATGTCCCGTCCAAGGGAACAGGGTCCAGGAGACCCAAGATATTTGTCCTTGACACAAATATCATACTCCACGACTACAAATGTATCAGGCAGTTCCAGGAAAATGACATTGTAATCCCGTCTGCCGTAATAGAGGAACTGGACAAGTTCAAGAAAGGCAATGATGCGCTGAGCTTCAATGCCCGCAGCTTCATGAGGGAGCTGGACAGGCTGACTGACAACAGGATGTTCGGAAAGAGCGGAGTACCGATAGGCAAGGGGAAGGGAAATATCAAGGTGGAGCTTAACCATCCGTTTCCTCCTCAGCTGCAGGCATCCTTCATGGACGACATACAGGATCACAGGATACTGTCGACAGCAATGTGGATACGTGACAGCAACCCGGGAAGATTCGTGGCACTGGTCACAAAGGATGTCAACCTCAGGATGAAGGCCAAGGCTGTCGGGATGGAGGCACAGGACTACCTGACTGACAAGATTGACGAATCAAAGGTAGAGTTCACACGCAATGAGATAATCATAAAGCACGACCTTTCAGCTGAAAAGAACCAGGAACTCGCATACGGACATGGCTGGATTCCCTATCAGGATGTGACAGAGAAAGAGCCTATGGCCAACCAACTGTTCATATTCAAGTGGGGAAATGAGGGGAACTCATATTCAAGCTGTGCCAGATATGACAGCGGGACAGGGCGCATTGTCCTTGTAAAGAAACAGTACGCATACGGGATTGCACCACGCAACAACGAGCAGAAGTTTGCCATGGAATCATGTCTCAACAAGGATATAAGGCTTGTCTCGATAACAGGAGGCGCAGGAACAGGCAAGACGCTCATTGCGCTGGCATCAGCACTGGAGCAGGCAGGTGACTATGACCAGATTATACTTTCAAGGCCGACCGTCATACTCGGGAACCAGGAGATCGGTTTCCTGCCCGGCGACGAAAAGGCCAAGATGAGTCCCTTTGTACAGCCGCTCATGGACAACCTCAATGTAATCAAGGGGATGTTCAAGCCAGGGAGCAAGCAGGCGACAAAGATTGATGCAATGCTGCATGAGGAAAAGCTCCTTGTCTCTCCACTCGCCTACATAAGGGGCAGGAGCCTCGGGAATGTGTATTTCATAGTTGATGAAGCCCAGAATCTCACGCCGCACGAAATCAAGACCATAATCACACGTGCAGGGGAAGGTACAAAAATAGTCTTTACAGGTGACCTGTTCCAGATTGACCAGCCATACCTGGACATCTATTCCAACGGGCTGACGCATCTCGGAGAGAAAATGGCGGGCCAGAAACTGTTCTCACATATCAACCTGCACAAGGGTGAAAGAAGCGAACTGTCTGAAATAGCGAGCAAACTGTTATAATTTTTTCATTTATGGAGAGAATTTATTAATTTCGCGCCGGATAGCCTAAAAATCAGATATTCTTAAACATTTATATTATAAAACATGGGAGATAACAAAAAAAGGGTCTACTGCTTCGGCGGTAAGACGGCTGAAGGCGACGGAACCATGAGGGAGCTTCTCGGAGGCAAAGGTGCCAACCTGGCCGAAATGTGCAAGCTGAACATCCCTGTTCCTGCAGGTTTCACAATCACTACAGAATGCTGTACTGAATACTATGAGCTTGGCGGCGGCTATAATGAGGCACTCAAGGCTGAAGTTGCCGAAGCACTCAGGAAGACCGAGGAAATCATGGGAATGAAGTTCGGCGACAAGGAGAACCCTCTTCTGGTCAGCTGCCGTTCCGGTGCGAGAAGCTCCATGCCGGGAATGATGGACACAATCCTCAACATCGGTCTCTGCTCTGAGACTATCCCTGGCATGATTGCAAAGACAGATAATCCGCGTTTCGTCTATGACGCATACCGCCGTCTCATCATGATGTACTCAGACGTCGTGATGGAGAAGGCAGAGGGCATCGAGCCTGCTGACGGACAGGGAATCCGCCAGCAGCTTGACAGGATGATGGAAGAGCTGAAGAACGAGAAAGGCTATTCTTCAGACACAGACATCACTGCAGATGAGCTTAAGGAGCTCTGCGTCAAGTTCAAGGCAAGGGTAAAGGAAGTCCTTGGTGTTGAATTCCCTGATTCAGCGGAGGCACAGCTCTGGGGCTCAATCGGCGGAGTGTTCAAGTCATGGAACGGAAAAAGGGCAATTGCATACAGAAAGATCGAGGGCATTCCTGATGACTGGGGAACAGCCGTCAACGTGCAGTCAATGGTATTCGGAAACATGGGAAGCACCTCTGCAACAGGCGTGGCATTCTCACGTAACCCTGCCAACGGAGACAACAAGTTCTACGGAGAATGGCTTATCAATGCACAGGGAGAGGATGTCGTAGCAGGTATCCGTACTCCAAATCCTCTGAATGAGGCGACAAAGAACCCTCACAACCAGCATCTTGAATCACTTGAGACAGCAATGCCTGAAGTCTATGCAGAGCTTGACGGAATCCGTCTCCACCTTGAAGAGCACTTCCGCGACATGCAGGATATAGAGTTCACTATCCAGGACGGTAAACTGTGGATGCTCCAGTGCCGTATAGGAAAGAGGACAGGTATCGCAGCCCTCAACATGGCAATGGACATGCTTGAGGAAAAGATGATTGACGAGAAGACTGCAGTAATGCGTGTCTCACCGGCACAGCTTGACGAGATTCTCCACCCTATCCTTGACCCGGCATCGGAAAAGAAGGCTACAGTAGTGGCAAACGGTCTACCGGCATCACCTGGCGGAGCTGTAGGACAGGTTGTCTTCACTTCAGAGGCAGCAATGGAGGCCAATGCAAAGGGAATAAAGACAATCCTCGTAAGGGAAGAGACTTCACCTGAGGACGTTGAGGGAATGCGCGCAGCCGCAGGTATCCTCACCCAGAGGGGAGGCATGACCTCACACGCAGCACTTGTTGCACGCGGATGGGGAAAATGCTGCATCGTAGGATGCGAGGCAATGACAATCAACCTTGAGAAAAAGACTGCAAAGTTCAAGACAAGCGGTGTAGAGATCAAGGAAGGCGACATGGTCAGCCTCAACGGAGCGAAGGGCCTTGTCTACAACACTGCAATCGAGACAATGGATGCTTCCGACAATCCACGCTTCGTGAAGTTCATGGATATAGTTGACAAGTTCCGCACTCTCGGGGTAAGGACAAATGCAGATACTCCTGAGGATGCAGCACGTGCAATCAGCTTCGGTGCAGAGGGTATCGGACTGTTCCGTATCGAGCACATGTTCTACGGAAAGAACTCCGAGACTCCTCTCGCAAAGCTCCGCAAGATGATCCTCTCGAAGACAGACGAAGAGCGCAAGGCTGCACTTGCTGAACTTGAACCATACATCAAGGCAGCTGTCAAGGGCACAATGAAAGTCATGGACGGCAAGCCTGTAACATTCCGTCTCCTCGACCCGCCTCTCCATGAGTTCGTGCCTCAGTCACATGACAAGAGGGAGGAACTGGCAACAGAGCTTGGCATCACCGAAGGTGAAATCGAGAAGAGGGGTGAATCACTCCATGAGGTAAACCCTATGATGGGACACCGTGGAGTACGTCTCCACATCACATACCCTATGATTTCAGAGACACAGTTCAGGGCAATCTTCACTGCAACTGCAGAACTCATGAAAGAAGGCCTCAACCCGATGCCGGAAATCATGATTCCTGTTACAATCTCAGAAAGGGAGCTTCGCTTCCAGAAAGCTATCTGCGAAAAAGTACGTGCAGAGGTCGAGGCTATCGAAAACCAGCATATTGACTACAAGTTCGGCACCATGATAGAGATTCCACGTGCTGCCCTTACTGCTGACAGGATGGCAAGGACTGCAGAGTTCTTCTCATTCGGTACAAATGACCTTACCCAGATGACTTTCGGATTCTCACGTGACGATGTGGGAACTTTCATGGGCGACTACCTCGGCAACAAGATTCTGGATGCAGATCCATTCAAGACCCTCGACACCAAGTCTGTAGGAAGGCTTGTTGACCATGCTGTGAAAGACGGACGTTCTGTCAAGGAGAACCTGAAATGCGGTATCTGCGGTGAGCACGGCGGTGACCCTGCATCTGTGGAGTTCTGCTACAAGATTGGACTCAACTATGTGTCATGCTCTCCTTTCAGGGTGCCTATCGCACGTCTTGCTGCGGCGCAGGCCCGTCTGAAAAATGAGTAGCAAGATACTTCATATCGGCACATTGGCGGTAAAGCTCTGACAAAAAAGGCTTTACCGCCTTTTTTATTGCGTCAGGTCTGACGGGATTTGTCCGCAGAATGTGCGTCAGATTTAGAAATAGTTTAGAGTTTAGAGAATGCCCGTTTAGAGCAAGTTTAGAGTTTTTTCAGGAGATGACAACAATGACCATATGCGTGCAGAAGCAGCGCAAAGACGGTTTTTACCCGGTTTACATCCGCGTGATACATAACAAACGGATTGCATATCTCCGGACATCGAAGATGATCGGTCCCAAAGGGCTAGAACAGTATCATTTTACAGACAATTAGCTTTCAACGGATTATAAAGTCCATGGTTCCAAATATATTTTTTGCGCACATCGGAAGCTTATAAATTTTATAATTATATTCAACAATTTACAAAATATATCGATTCCCAATGTACAAAATTTCTGTGCCTGGTGGAGGCTATGCTGAAATCAAGATCGAACTACCGGAAAAGCCCGGACAAGTTGAAATTGAGCGCGCACAAGCTGTAAACATAATTCTTTGATATGCTACCACTTACATTTCCACACTGTGCCAAAGCAGGACATTTTTAGCACCATCCGGCACACGAATCATCATTCTACGCGCTCCATGGCACTTTTGTGTGCTTACTCACTGGTAAAAAATCCCCATGTCCATTGAGAGACGCCAGACACATTGTTGTCCAGCGGGCAAGGAGCGGGTTGTAGAATCTTGCACCGTAGTCGAGAAGGGGCAGGCCGATGAACTTTTGGGACTCCTTGCCGTTTTAGCCGTTGTCATGAAATAAGGTTCAGCGTTCCAGACTGGCACATCAGCCGACCTTTCTGGAACGCTGAACATGGATACAGGCATCTGAAATGGCGGTATCCATGGCCAGGTTGGTGTATTAGTTCACCAACCTGGAACGGCTACCGGTCTCCCAGAGCGTATAATGCAGGTCGGAGGTGCAGGTTGGCGGCAATGAGGACCAACCTGGGACGGCTACCGGTCTCTCAGCGCGTATAATGCAGGTCAGCGGCGCAGGTTGGCAGTGATAAGGACCAACCTGGAACGGCTACCGGCCTCCCAGAGCGTATAATGCAGGTCAGCGGTGCAGGTTGGCGGTAATGATGACCAACCTGCACCGCTTTTCCGGAAGACGGGACAAGGAGCTACATTTTATTCTA
>JAMPAT010000012.1 GCA_023667095.1 Bacteroidales bacterium | reverse complement strand
AGATCGTTTTTTCAATCTTTTGTTGTAATGTTGCACTTGCTTGTTGACTCTGCCTGTTAATAAAATTATTTTGTAAATCCATTAAAAAAGTTTATACTTGCATAAAATTGTTTTGGAAACAATTGCGTGACCGGTCACGCAATGCGAAAAAACCTTGATGTAAACAACTGAATAAGAAAAGTATAAGCGTTACTTTGAAATCATCTATATGGTGACTTGTGTTTGAAATTGACTGTGGGTAGCTTATTTGCTAAGTCTGGTGGAGGCCTATACATAAGGTACTTTTAGGTATAGTCAAGATATATAAGGCAAAGATATGTGACATGGTGGACTGGGCCACGTGTCATTGTCGGCAAGAATACTTGACAACGCAGATAAGGTACGTGCCCTTGTGTACAAGGCTGCTTGACAATGCAGATAAGGGATATTGACATTGTAGACAAGGCCACTTGCCAATGCTGACAAAGTGCGTAACCTTGTGGATAAGGCCATTGGACAATGTGGGCAAGGTGCATGCCGGACAATGTAGTGGCATACATGGAAGGATGCCTTTATAGCTGAAACAGCTGCTTTCCAATGCGAGAATAAGGCCTGGAGTACATATATGGATGCCTCACATGGCCGCTAATGGCGCATTGCAACAGTGCGGCAGCCACTGCAGATAAAGGTTACATGTGTACCAAACGGACATGTCGGGTGACATGCCAGGCAGGTTCACTTGCCAATGCAGACATGGAACATGACTTGTTTGACAAAAGATGCCTGGCGACGCAGGAAAGGTACATGACGTTGTGGACAATGTAGTGGCATACATGAAAGAATGCTTTACATGGCAGAAACAGCCACTTTGCAATGCGATAAGGCATACAGGTATGCAGGTAAAAGGGATACCTTGCATGGCTGGCAATGGCGTATCGCGGCTGTATGGCAATGGCATGTCTGCCACGACAGGGAAAAGGTGGATACCGACAGACATTAAAACAAAAATGCACGCCGGTGCAGGCCGGCTAAAATATTAACACTAAACAATTGATGAAATGAAAAAAATCGCAATCATCGGATCTGGAATGATGGGGTCGGCACTTGCTTACCCTGCATTCGAAAACGGCAATGAGGTGAGGCTTGTGGGCACGCCTCTGGACAAGGGCATCATTGAAGAATGCAAGAGGTCCGGCAGGCATCCTAAATTTGATATTCCTTTTCCTGATGGGATTAGATATTATTTCTTTGAGGACTGGAAAGAGGCTGTCGAAGGTGTGGATTTCGTAATTGGTGGCGTCTCCTCATTTGGAGTGGACTGGTTCCTGAATGAGGTCCTTGCGTTCCTTGACCCTAAACTTCCCGTGTTGTCAGTAACCAAGGGACTTATCAACCTTGAGGACGGTACTCTGATTTCATATCCGGACTATTGGCAGAGGGAACTTGCCAAGATGGGGATTGACAGGGAGGTCTGTGCCATCGGAGGGCCTTGCACTTCATACGAACTTGTGTTCCACGACCAGACTGAGGTCGCATTCTGTGGCAAGGATTCGGCTGCCCTGAAGATGATGAAAGAGGCAATGGCTACTGACTATTACCATATCTCACTTACCAATGACGTGATTGGCCTCGAAAGTGCTGTGGCATTGAAAAACGGATATGCACTTGCTGTTGCGATGACCATTGGACTTGTCAACCGTTATCACGGTGAAAATGCAGGTCTGCACTATAATTCGCAGGCCGGTGCATTCTACCAGGCTGTCAAGGAGATGCGCTATCTGCTTGAAATGCAGGGGGCAAGCCGCGACTGTGAGAATATCGGCATCGGAGACCTCTATGTGACTGTATATGGCGGCAGGACACGTAAGATAGGTATTCTCCTCGGTGAGGGAAAGACGTATAAGGAGGCGCTTGATATCCTGGCTGGTGTGACATTGGAGAGCCTTGTGGTTGCACGCCGTGTGTATGCAGCAATGGTACGTAAGGCAGAGCTTGGACAGGCGGATCTTTCAATGTTTCCGATGCTGTGCCATGCAGCTGCGGTTCTTGACGAGGGCAAGGATGCACAGCTGCCTTGGGATGAATTTACATTTGACCAGACAAGGTAAATTACATTTGATGCTATGGACGCTGTCAATAAAATAAGCTCAAAATACGGCCGTAAGACAGGCGGGATGTTGTCGTCAGGGATGCGTTCCGTATGCCTGTCAGTATTGATTCTTGCCGGTGCCGCTGCCTTTGCGCAGCCTAAGGTGGTCGGACACAGGGGATGCCGTTTCAACACTCCGGACTCTCCGGATACTCCTCTCTACGAGAATACGCTCAATGCCCTTAAATTTGCCCAGGACCTGAAGATAGATGCTGTTGAATTTGATGTCCAGCTGACGTCTGACGGGAAAATCATTGTCTTCCATGGCGCAAATGTACCTGGCATTGACAAGGATATCAGGAAGATTACCTTTGACGAGGCACGCCGCACCGTGCTTCCTGGTGGACACAGGATGCCGACAATCGAGGAATACCTGAAACAGGCCAGGAAATGTCCTGCCGTCAAGATAATCTGCGAAATCAAGAAGCAGTCTACACCGGAGCGTGAGACGATGGCTGTAGAGCAGGTTATGGAGGCTGTGCGCAGGATGAAGATGGAGGACCAGGTGGAATATACCTCTTTCAGTGAATGGATATGCAGTGAAATCCACAGGATTGATCCGCGTGCAAAGGTGATATTCCTTGATTCTGGGGTATTTGTGAAGACTCCGGAATATGCCCATGAGAAGGGATACAATGGCATCTCATATAATTTTGACGGATTCATGAACCATCCTGACTATGTGGAACGTGCGAGGAAGCTTGGCATTGAGACTACATTGTGGATTGTAAACAGCTACGAGGTAGTCGAGTGGGCAGTCCGCCATGGTGTTGACTGTGTGTCTTCGGACCATCCGGAACTCATAAAGGGTTATGTAGATGCGATTTCTGCATTTGGTATCCCTGGACAGCAGGATCTGCCGGCTGCAGGATGCCGGTGAGATGGGGACCGGAATCTATAATTAATAACACAGGCTGTCCTGGCAACTCCAAGGGAAAATATGCAGGACTTGCCCTAAAATCAACAGAGACATGAAACGAATATTGCTTCTTCTTGCATCAGCTGCCGTTGTCCTGCCGTCATACGGCTGGGGACGTCTCGGTCATGCTGCAATAAACAAGATTGCGGAAGACCATCTGACAGGCACTACACGCAAGGCCATAGACAAGTACATGGGTGGCGAATCAATAGTCACATTTGCTTCATACCCTGACGATTACAGAAACAGGCTCAATGAGACTTTCCGTCCTGGATGGAACAAGGCAAAGGTCTATGCGCATACATTCGAGGTGGACAGCCTGCTGATGCCTTTCCATGGAATAGATGACAATGGACGCTATGTTACAAATGCATTGTATTTCATTGACGGGTTTATTTCTGACCTGCGCAATGCTGAGTCACTTGATGAAGAATCCAGGTTCATTGAGATAGTCATGCTGTGCCATTTCATCGGTGATATGCATTGCCCGGGACATATCAGATACCAGCCTAGGAGGGATATCGCCTCATGGAAAGTGACATTCCTTGATATGGAGACAAAATACCATACCGTGTGGGATGGGGATATCCTGAGGGCATATTATCCGTGGAGCTGGTCTGACTTCGCCTCCATGTGCGACATTTCAGACAAGGATGAGATTGAGGAAACCATAAAAGGAGACATTTATTCATGGGGGCATGACGCGGCAGTGTCAAGCTATGATGTGAGGATGTCTGTAAAGAAAGGTGACTCGCTTGATGCAGAATGGGCTATTGACCAGCTGGAACTGACCAGGACCATGATCCGTAGGGCAGGATATCGTCTTGCACATCAGCTTAATATGATTTTTGATGCAAAATACGCCAAAAGGCATTCGGGTAAATGACGCTGTCCTGTCCGGGAGGCTGGGCCAATATCATAGTACATCATGGCGACCAGTCCGGACTGGATGGCGGAAGCCCGAAAAAACAATGAACTAAATATGAAATCTATTTATGACAAATATCCGGGAATGGCAGTGCGTAGACTGATGGCTCTGCTCTGCATCACGCTTCTGTCTGTATTGCAGGCTGGCCTTTGCGGAATATCATCTTATGCGCAGACCGGGACTACGGTACAGTCGGGAACAGTGACGGATGTGGACGGAAATCCTCTTCCGGGTGCCGGAGTCCTCATAAAGGGTACAGCGACGGGTACTGTTACCGACAATGACGGCCGTTTCAGCATTTCTGTGCCGGAAAATGCCGTGCTAGAATTCTCATCCCTCGGATTTGAGACTGTGACTGCAAAGCCTGACATTCGTGGGGGCATGTTGAACATAGTCCTGAAAGAAGATTCCAGGCTTCTGGATGAGGTTGTGGTTGTCGGCTATGGAATGCAGGCACGCAAAACCTTGACAACATCAATCTCAAAGGTGGATGGAGGGGCTTTGGCAGATGCTCCTGTGACCTCGGTCGGCGATGCAATAAAGGGCAAGGTGCCGGGCCTGAGGGTGTCTACGAGCAATTCGCTCTCCGGAGAGGCTCCGCGTTTCATGATACGTGGCGGCTCATCCATCTCAATGGGAAATGACCCTATATATATAGTTGACGGTGCGTTGAGGGATGACCTTAACGGAATAAATCCCAATGATATCGAGTCACTCGAGGTCCTGAAGGATGCTGCTTCTGCCGGAATATATGGAGCACGTGCATCCAATGGTGTTATTCTCGTGACTACAAAGAAAGGCTCACCTTCAAAGGGACCGCAGATTGTTTTCGATGTGCAGCTTGGCTTCCAGAATCCGGCTTCGCGTTGGTCTATCCTTAATTCACGTGACTATCTCCAGTTCATACGTCCTGCAATTGCCACTGCCTTTGCAAATGACAGCGAGCATCCTGCTGCAACACTCCTGAGCGGTGCGAATGCGTATGGAACAGGAAATACGGGGAGCAAGTCCATATACTCGACACGATATCTTGACTACAGGCAGCCTGTTCCGGAGGGCTTTGAATGGATGTATGACCCTGTTGATCCTGACAAGGTGCTGATATTCACCGACTCTGACTGGCAGGGACAGTGGTTTTCACCGGCATTCTGGCAAAAGGAATATGTCGGTGTCAACGGAGGAAATGACAGGATAAGGTATGCTGCATCCATCAGCTACACGGGTGATGACGGAATTGTGGCGATGAGCAAGTACAATGTGTTTACGATGCACGGCAATACAAGTTTCAAGGTCACGAAAAACCTGGAGGCAAGTGCCACATTCGACATGTCGCGCCAGAAGAAGCATATACCTGTCGACAACTATTACCAGTGCATTGGGCGAGGCCTTATCGCAGCACCTACAGCCATGGAGAAAAACCTTGACGGGGAATGGAACCAGCTCGTATCCACCAACAAGAATGCGCATAGCCCGGCATGGTATGAGAGATTCTACAACAGGATGAATACCACAAGCCGCATGTCAGGCACATTCAACCTGAAATGGCAGATTCTTGAGGGGCTGACAGCAAATGCCCAGTATAACTATTTTGAACAGAACTATGTCGGGAGCTACAATATTGTCGGGGAGGCTGACGGTGTAATCAACTCGGTGAATGCCACAAGGCCTGTTACAGAGACCCGTACACAGACACGCCGCAATACTTTTACAGCGCACCTGAATTTCAACAGGACATTTGCCGGGATGCACAATGTAAGTGCAACTGCCGGATATGAGTATATGGGGCAGCAGTACCTCTATCTGCAGGCCAAGTCAACAGGCGCAGTTTCAGACGATGTCCCTGTACTGCAGTCCGGAATAAATTTCGAGGCCTCGAACAAGAATGAGAGGCAGGCTATGATTTCATATTTCGGTCGTCTGGGCTATGATTTCGGGCATCGGTATATTGTAGCTGCCACTTTCCGTGCAGACGGTTCTTCAAAATTTGCGGCTGGTAACCGCTGGGGATATTTCCCGGCAGCTTCTGTCGCCTGGGTTGTTTCAGAAGAACCGTTCTGGAAAGTGGCCGGAAAAAAGATGAACACCCTGAAGGTAAGGGCATCGTACGGACTGACCGGAAACAACGGAATCGGACTTTATGACACATACGGCTCATATTCCACAGGAAACTATGGATACCTTTCCACCATGTCCCCTGACAAGATGCAGAATACAGGCATGAAATGGGAGACTACCACACAGCTTGATGTGGGACTTGACATGGGATTCCTGAAAGACAGGATAAGGGTCGTGCTTGACTATTATGACAAGGTTACCGATGACATGCTTTTCAGCATTACTCTCCCTGATACCAGCCCGTACAGCAGCGTAAAGGCAAATGTCGGCAGTGCGAGGTTCTATGGATTTGAGGCAGAGCTGCATACTGTGAATATCCAGACCCGCAACTTCACATGGAGCACAGACCTGACATACGCATTTACACGCAACAAGGTGCTTTCGCTTCCTGACGAGTACATGTACAATGAGGTAGACAAGTATGGAAGCCTGACAGGGAACAAGGCATGGCGGATAGGAGGATACACAATGTCCGAGTCCGGCTACCGCTTCGGAGGTACTGCTGTGGGCGAGCCTCTCGGAAGGATATATGGCTATAAGGTCGACCACATAATCCAGAGCCTTGCCGAGGCTGATGCCGCTCTTTACGATGTCGAGTCAAAGGGATTCAGGGTCAGCGACGGCAAGAGGATCCCTGGACGAAAGGATGCCGGTGACTATGAATGGTGCAACCGCATCGGATCGGCCCGTGATGAGAACGGAAATGAAATAATCAATTCCGAGGACATGTTCTATCTTGGGAATGTCGTGCCTCATTCGACAGGAGGATTCAATAATACATTCACTTTCAAACGCCTGACATTGAGCATATATCTCGATTATGCACTCGGACATTCGATAATCAACGGGCAGAAGACCCAGCTGGTCAAGAATACAATGGGAGACTGCAATTCAATGCTTGGGGACATTGTATATGACTGCTGGCGTTATCCTGGCGATACAGAGGCAAAATATGCCAGGTACACACCGAATGACACGGATTGGGGAAACCGCAACTGGAGGGGAAATTCTTCGTTCATGGTTGAGAAGGGTGACTATCTGTGCATCAGGGATGTGTCCCTGTATTATGATCTTCCGGAAAAATGGGTAAGCAAGCTGCACATGAAAAAGCTGACTGTAGGCGTGACCGGTAACACACTGCATTATTTCACGAAAGTGACAGGTGCCGTAAGCCCCGAGAGCGGAATATCCTCTGCCGGAGGCTCTGACATGTACACTGCTGTCTCAACCAACAACAGTGATTCAGACAATACAGGAAACCTTATGCCGAACGCGCGCAAGGTCATATTCTCAATCAAGGTTACCTTCTGATGTGTTCCAAATGTTTAAATGTGAGATTATGAAACGAGAAATACAACGAATTCAATATTGTGCAGCATTTGTCCTGTGGCTTGCAGCCGTGGTCCTGGCCGTGTCGTCATGCCATGGAGACCTTGACATCGTGCAGAACAACAGGCTTACGGCGAGCAACATGTGGAAGACATCAGCCCATGTGGAGACTTCCACAAATGAAATATATGCAAAGATGCGCAAGAATTTTGTCCAGGACAATATCTCCTTGATGCACTGGGGAGAACTGCGTGTCGGGCCGTATATGTGGGGCTACAGCCACGTGAACAAGATATATACTGCCAAGGAAGTCCTTGAAAACAATATGACATCCTCCTCAGCGTCATGCAAATGGGGACAGCTGTACAATGTCATTGACCAGGCGAATGCCGTACTGAAATATGCTCCACTGGCATCAATTGACATGACTGATGCAAAACGCAGCTGGGCACTCGGACAGGCATATTTTGCTCGTGCATATTGCTATTTCTGGGCCGTGCGTGTCTGGGGGGATGTCCCTCTCAACCTCAATCCCATCGAGAGCGTTAACCAGCCGGAGACATATCCGGTAAGGGCACCGAAGGATGCTGTCTATGCACAGATTGAGAATGATATCAATGCTGCTGTAGCCATGTCGGATTATCTCGGGAATGACAAGTATCTTGCTACTAAGGATGCTGTGAACATGCTGAAGGCAGAATTTGCCTTGTGGAGCTACAGTGTGAGGAAAGCAGGTGACAGCTATCTCGCGATGGCGGAGGAGGCCCTGGATGCCATAGGCGTAAAGTCAGGTGACTCAAGGTTTCTGAATGACTATTCCAAAGTGTTTGATGGGCGCGGCACGAAAAACAAGAACAGTGCGGAGGTGGTATTCGCCTTGCAGAATGACCAGTCATATCAGCTGACAGGAGGCATTGCAGGTTATTTCACTTTTGCCACGGCTGCAGTAAAGAAGGAGTTCCAGTCCAACCCTGTCCCTATCGGTGGAACGCAGTATCTTGACTATGGGGATGATTTCCTGAAAAAGCTGCGCGAAAGCCGTGACCGGAACGGTGATACACGTGTTCCGGTCAATCTCGGTGAAGGCCTGTACGGACAGAATGAATCCCTGAACGGGGGAGTCCTTACCTGGCCAAACAAATATATAGGTGACCTGGGCAGCGGAAACATGGTCAAGGATGCTGACATAATATATTACCGTTATGCACAGGCTGTCATGATGTATGCTGAACTGAAATATATGCAGGGCAGCTACAGGGATGCGCTCAACTGCCTGAACATAATAGCCAGACGGGCATACGGCAGGGACAATTATTACACTGATTCATCAAAGGAGGCTGTGCTGCAGGCTCTTGTGGATGAATATTTCCTTGAATTCCCGTGTGAGGGAGTAATCTGGTGGTCACTTATCCGCCTTGACAGGATATGGGACTACAATGCTTCACTAAAGGCACGCAGGAATGACACGAATATCCTTCTCTGGCCGATTCACAAGGATTCGCGCAACAAGAATCCGAAACTGACCCAGACAGAGGGATGGTATTGATTTATTTACCGATGCAAAATTTAATAATGGGAACGATGAATTGCTTTCATTCAAATATTGTACGCCTTTGCTGGCCTTTCCTGGCTGTGGCGGCTTCCTGCCTGTTGCTTACGTCATGCTACAAGGACGGTACAGACCACATCTCAGGGGATGTACGGATATCCCTGTATCCTGAAATCCAGGGATTCGAAGCTGACGGGACGACACTTGACGGTGCTGAGACATATTCTGCAGTCGTCATTGTGAATCGCGGTGCGTCCATGGATAAGGGCAGGTGGACAGCGGAAATCCTTGAATCTCCGTCATGGACAAATCTCAAGGAGGTGACTTTGTCATCAACATATCCTGATACATGGGGGACAACCGGCCTGCATGAATACATGGAGAAAGGGATAGAGATTGCTCTGGAACCGAATCCAGGTGCCGGGCGCAGCTTTACATTGAGGGTGACGGCCTCGTCCGGAGAGTTCCGTGACTTTACTGTAAGCCAGAGTTCCGGAAAGTAGTGAAACATGAAAATTCTGACAATATGAAAAGAGGTTTTATCAACAGGATATGCATACTGGCTACCGGACTTGCGCTTGCTGCCGGATGCAGCAAGGATAAATGGCCTTCACAGCCGGACTGGGACAGGATTCCTGACCCGTCAGTGCCTGTGGATGACGGACTGAAACGCCCTGCGGAATGTTCCAACAGGGTGGTTGCCCACATGGGCGGTGCATACGAGGCCGGTGTCCCTGCAAATTCACTTGCGTCTGTACGCTATGCCATGGAGGTAGGTGCATACGGTGCGGAATGTGATGTGTACTGGACAAAGGATGACAATATAGTCGTGGCCCATGCGAACGGCAATTATGAAATCAATGGCCTTGAACCTTTCAAGTCCACCCTTGCGGAAATACGTGCTGCAGGACGCCTTTCAAACGGTGAGCAGCTCCCGACATTGGAGGAACTTATAAATGAAGTCATGTCTGACGGAAGCTGTACAAGGCTTGTCGTTGACATCAAGAGGGTTGATGTGTCGCCGCAGAGTGCGATAAATGCAGCCCGGAGGGTCTGTGAAATCGTCACTGAGATGGGTGCAAAGCATTTTGTGCATCTGCTGTGCACCGGCTCGAATGAGAATGTGATGAAAAGTGCGTGGGGATATGCCCGGCAGGCAGACCTGGAGATTGCAATGAATTCGGGAAAGTCCGCACAGAATTTCGGCCTTCTCGGATTCAACTGGATAAGCATGTCCGCAAAGGGCCAGATGGGGCCTGAGGCAGGCGGAACAGGTTCGAGGACATTGAAGGAATTTGTTGATGCAGGTATTTCTGTGAGTGTGTATAATGTTGATAGACAGGCAGGTGATGGCAATGCGGTATATGAAGATGATGCCGTGAACTGGTATGTGAAGAATTATCCATATTTCAAGACCCTGTCCACCAACTACCCGGAATGGCTTATTGCCAAGGTGGCTTCTGTAAGCGAAAGGCGTGACGGAATCTCAAGCATGGATGACTTTGAGGCATTCATGGGGGCAGTCATTTCCGACCCGTCTGCATCAGGCTTTGCCGATGACAATGGCGTGGTGCATCTGAAGACAGACCTTGTGCTTGATGACTATACACCTTTCGGTGAATTCAGCGGTGTCCTTGACGGTAACGGGCACACTGTTACCATCAACTATAAAGGTGATTCGCCATATCTCGGGCTTATGAAGAAATTGACAGGTACTGTCAGGAACCTCACAATTGCCGGGACAATTGAGTCTACATGTGAGGAATCCAGCGTGTGGTTCGGTACGGTCGCTTCCACAGCAGACGGTGCAATTGTTGAAAACTGCACCAACAGGTCTGTGCAGATTGTATCCAGCCCGGATGCTTCCGGCACTGTATTCATGGGAGGCATGGCCGGCAAGCTCTGGAACAGCTGCAGCATCACAGGATGCTCTGACGAAGGCCGTGTCGTGTATGAGTCCGGTGCTGCACTCCAGTATGGCGGAATGTTCGGGGCCAACAATGTTGACAACGGATATGTCACTGTGAAGTCATGCTCATCTTCTGCGGAAATCAATTTTGGCGGAACGAACTCCTCTGCATGGAACTATGTCGGTGGACTGGCAGGAAAGCCTGCCAGCAAGGTGGTGTCAGGTTCTGACTGGCATCTTGTCTTTGAGGGCTGCTCATATTCCGGGACATATACGATAACCGGAGGTGCCAAGGTTCGCGGAGGGCAGATTATGGCATATTCGAATTCTGCGTTCCACGTCACAGGCTGCCGCGCTGATGGTACAATAGAGAATACAGAGCCTTCAAAGCGTGATTTCGTTGTCGGGGGAATGGTCGGGATGATTGAAAAGAATGTCAATGGGCTTATTGAAGGCTGTTCGTTCTCCGGTGCGCATAGGTCAGTTTCCGGCCCGAACAACTATATCGGGGGAGTCTTCGGCAACACTGCGGATGCAGCCACTGTTGTCGCAGATAATTGCACCACATCTTCGAAAGCGTATGTGGGTGCACCGTCTGTGGTCTCAGTCGGCATGCTTGCCGGACGCCCTAAGCAGGCCGGATGCACAATAAGGAACTGCCGTATCGCCGGTACAGTCAACAAGGCCGGAACGGAGACCGTGATTACTGCATCCAATCTTGAGGACTGGATGTTTACCGGATCAGGTACAGCCGCAGGCATAGTCTCTTTGTCCGGCAATGGCTTCAATGCTGAATGATTCCGGAAGACTAAGGCAATGCTTCCCAGTACAAGACAGATGCAATTGTAAAAAATATCAACAAAACTACATAATATGAAAATCAATAGCCTATTGGCCGTTGCAGCCTTATGTCTGTCAGCTGCCGTTTCATGCGATTCCGGAAAGGAATCGGTTCCTGAGTCATTGACAGTTTCACCATTGGCGGTAACAGTCAACCCTGACGGGGGTACACATAAATTTACCGTGAAATCAAATTATGACTGGACTGCATCATGTGATTCATGGATAACACTTTCATCATATTCGGAGACAGCAAGCGAGGCGACAGTCACTGTTGCCATGACTGTCGGCAAGAACTCTGACGGGGAAGCCCGTACAGGTGTAGTCTCCATATCCCTCCCGAGCGGCAGGACAGAAAAGATTACAGTGATGCAGGAACCGTTTTCTGCTCCTAAAGGAATCTACAATGCAACAGATATAGCAGACATTGCAGCTGCCCTAAATGAGGATGAACCGGATCTTTCTAAATGGACGGATGACGGGAAGATATTGTTATACAATGATGTCGATGCCACTTCCCTGGACTGCTTCCCTTTGCAGGTGCTTCCTGCAGGGGTGGAGCTTGACGGCCAGGGACATTCTGTGACGCTCGCAATCTCATCGTCTGATGCAAAGGTCGGGATGTTCAGGATGCTGCGCGGAAGTGTCCGTAACCTGAACCTGCTTGGCTCAGTCACTGTCTCAGGAGAGCTTGGTTCGGAGACACATATCGGTTCTCTTGCTGCCGATGCGCAGGGCGCAACACTGGAGAATGTGCATAATTATGTTTCTGTCAGCGTTGATGTCAAGAATACTTCAAAGGTATGTGTAATCCCAGGAGGGCTTATCGGAAAGGCATCCAATGGCTTGACAATGACAGGATGCAGCAACAATTCCGACCATTCGTTCAAGTCCGTGTCTGCAGCAACCGGTGCATATCACATGATTGGCGGTCTTGTAGGGGCGTATGGCGGAACTTCCGATGAGGGCATCTGTGCAATTTCGGACTGTAAGAACCTTGGAAACATAACTTGCGACGGGGGAGACCAGAAAGAGTGGAACTATGCAGGGGGAATCATATCCAATGTGCAGAATATGCTCCAGACAGGTGATGTGTATTCATATACCCTCAAGGATTGTGAAGTATCCGGTGACATTGTAATCGCGGGGGTGGCAAAGACCCGTGCCGGCGGAGTCACCGGCCGTGTAAACGCCTGCAACAGGATTTCCGGATGTTCATATTCCGGAACAATAAGCCTTAATGCAGCTGCGCTTGAGCGCAATGTCGGCGGAATCGGATCTTTTCAGGAGAAGACCTGTTCAGGCCTGGTTTCGGACTGTGTGTTCAGCGGCAGAATAGTGTCTGAGCAGGGCCATACAGGAAAATATTTCACAGGCGGCATCATCTCTTCCGGATGCGCTGCAAGTACTGTAATCGAAAACTGCAGGACTACAAAGGATTCATACATATCAAATTATCTCTTTGGCAACATCGGTATGATAATCTCCCAGGGAGGAAGTGCCCTGACAGTAAGGAACTGCAGGATTGCAGGAACCATGAACAAGGCCGGAGAGGAGATTGTGCTGAGTGCGGCCAATTACAAGGCTGAATATGTGGGTGGCATGGCTGCAGGCTCGAAGACTGTTGTTGACTCTTCCTGCGGATACAATGCAGAATGACCTGGTTAGTTATGATTGAAAGAATATGAGACAGATTGTTCCTTTGATGGGGGCGGCCGCCATTGGCGGCCTTGCCCTTTCCGCTTGCGGGAGCGGGGCTCCAGCAGCTTCTGATGCACGTCCTAACATAATGTTCATCCTTGCTGAGGACATGACCCTTGACCTCGGGTGCTATGGCAGGACGGACGTAAGGACACCGAACCTTGACAGGCTTGCCTCTGAGGGAGTTGTATATACGAATGCAAGATGTGTCGCTCCGCTGAGCTCTCCTACGCGTTCTTCAATGATGACAGGGCTTCACCATACCATAACAGGCTCGCATAACCATAGAAGCAACCATGATGTTCCGCTTCCGGACAGGAATGTACGTCCATTTACGGCATATCTCCGTGATGCAGGATATGCCTGTATCCTCGGCAACAGGGACTGCTTCGAGAACCCTATTACACATAATGACCATGAGAGCAGCCGTAAGCTTGACCTGAATTTCAAGTTTGAGAATGTAGGGCCTTATGACGGGGTAAGGCATTTCGGACTTTTTGACAAATTGTATGACATAATGCCTGAGGATGCACCTTTCTTTTCCCAGGTGACCCTGTACAACACCCACAGGGGAGACTGGTGGAAATCAATAAGGGAGCAGTCGGAGCATCCTGTAGACCCGGCTTCTGTGGTGCTTCCTCCATATCTTGCCGACCATCCTAAGGTGCGTGAAGAATTTGCCTGCTACCTTGACCAGGTGGAATATATGGATGCGCAGTTCGGCATGGTAATGCATCAGCTTGAAGAAAAGAATCTTCTTGACAATACAATAGTGATATTCATAGCTGATAATGGACGGGCTGATCTCCGGGCAAAGGGATTCATGTATGAGGACGGCACCAGGATACCTATGATTGTCTGGGGCAAGGGAATCAGCCATGCGGTTGTGGATGACCTTGTCAGTGAACTTGACATTCCTGCCACAATCTTGAAATTGGCTGGGATTGAACTTCCTGAATATTATCAGGGAAAGCCGCTCGACCTTTTCAATGCACCTGAGGAACAGAATGGTGGCCATGACTGGCTTTATCTTGCGCGTGACACCTGGGATGAAATCTTTGAATGCATCCGCGGAGTGCATACGGACAGGTACACCTATGTACGCAACTATATGCCGCATGTCCCATACGATCCTCACCACATGTACCAGGAATTCTACCGTCCGGCCCTGCATGTGATGCGTACTTTGAGGGATGAAGGCAAACTGAACGAGGCACAGATGCTTTTTTTCGCAAAAAGTAAACCAGTTGAGGAACTTTATGACTATCTTGCGGACCCTTTCTGCCTTCATAACCTTGCAGGGGACCCGGAAATGCTGGATGTGCTGAATGAAATGAGACTTCTAATGGACAGCTGGCAAGCAGTTTACCCGGACAGGGGCATAGAGGACAGGCTTACTAGGAAGCTGGCTGAGGACCGTCTGGATGAGAACCGTCCGCGTCCGTATGTGCAGAAATATTATCCGGAGGAATGGAAGAAGATTGAGGAGGGGGAGATTGTTGATAAATATGACATCTGGAAGATAGAGCAGAAGAAGATGCGTGAGGCACAGAAGGAGGCTGCCGGCAAGGCGGTGCAGAAATAAGGCTGCATGGAGACAGGTGAAAAACAATAACACTATAATGGATACAGCAACTAAGAAAAAGTACAGCTATTGGCAGTGGAGAACACTTGTAGCCCTTATCATAGGCTACATATTCTATTATTTTCTCCGCAAGAATTTCAGCGCGGCAATCCCTGCGATGGAGGCTACCCTCGGGATTACAAAGGTTCAGCTTGGTATATTCCTTTCGCTTAACGGAATTGTCTATGGCATTTCGCGTTTTGTAAACGGATTTATCGCGGACCGGTACAACAGGAGGGTCCTGATGACTCTCGGACTTGTGCTCTCGTGCATCATCAATTTCGCGATATGTTTCAGCCCGAAGATTGACGGGTTCATCAATGTCCTTGATTCTGAGGGCAAGGCTACGATGGCACTTGTGTACATAATAGGTTCCCTGTGGGTTCTGAACGGATATGTGCACGGTATGGGCTATCCTCCATGCGCTTCACTTATGGCGCACTGGTTCAGGCCTTCTGAGCTTGCCACCAAGCAGTCCATCTGGAATTCGTCACATTCAATCGGTGCCGGCATTGTTGTGGCACTTTGCGGGTGGATGCTGTCGAAGTTCGGATACAGCAACTGGCAGCTGTGCTTCGCTGTTCCTGCAGCCCTTTCGCTTGTAGGTGCAATTGCACTTTATGCAGCATTGCGTGATACTCCGTCTTCTGTAGGCCTGCCGGAAATTGAGGAGCTTGAAGCTGAGGAAAATGGCGGTGCTGCGGCTTCCGGGGCATCTGAAGAGCACCAGCTCACCGGGGCGGCATTCAAGAAGTTTGTGAACAGGATGGTATTCCGGAATCCGTATATCTGGATTGTCGCCATTGCTGACTTCTGTGTGTATGTAATACGTTTTACAATCCTAGAGTGGGGAACATCATTCCTTACTCAGTATAAGGGATTTGATATCTCGCTGTCCGCAAGCATAGTTGCGGCCTCAGAACTTATAGGAGGTGTAATCGGAACTCTTGTTGCAGGATGGTTTACAGACAGGTATATGAAGAACAGGACAATCCGTACCTGTGTGATATGTATGCTCGGTGCGACTGTCAGCTTCATCTGCTTCTGGCTTACGCCTGCTGATGCACCATGGATTTTCAATGCCTTGTTCATTGTGCTTTCGAGCTTCTTTGTGTATGGCCCTCAGGCACTTTTAGGCGTCAGTGCATCGCAGTATGCGACCAAGAAGGCTTCAGCTTCCGCAAATGGATTTGTCGGCGTGTTCTGCTATGCCGCTACCCTTATTTCTGGTGTCGGTTTCGGCTGGATGGCCGGCAATGAGTCTCTCGGATGGAATGCAGTATTCATTGTGACATTCATCTTCGGAATCCTCGGTGCACTTATCCTTGCCCTGATGTGGAAGGCTCCGGCAGATGGCTACAGGAAGGCTGAGAAGGTGCTTGCTGAGATCAATGCAGAATACTGACAGCTTGAAATAGCGTGAAGATATTGTTTTCTGCCACAGGAACCCATTGTTCTTGTGGCAGATTTTTTAGTGCCATCTCCACATGTGTTATGTGTGGATTCTTCTGGATGAGTCCAAGGATTTTCCGCTGTGTCCCTGTAATATTTACAGGGACATTTACAGGGACATTTACAGGGACATCGGCATTGCGCCTCTTGAATTCAAATGTCACCTTGACTGAACTGATTGTAGTTTCAATACGCATCGCCTGTCCTGTAACTTCCTGCCAGCTTTTCAGCTTTTGCAGTCCATATCCAAGGTTCTCGGAAAGGTGCGCGAGCCTGAATAGCTTGGATATAATCGGATTACGTGGCAGTGATTCAAAAGATGTCTCCATCTTGTCAATCGTCTTAGGCATGGCTCCAGGATTTAGGAATTCAATGCGGTCATCGAATACATGAATGCAGCTGCGCTGCGGACTGAAATGGTCTGCATGTGCCATCTGATTTGCCATGGCTTCGCGAAGTATATAAAATTCGGAATGGTCTTCCTCTGACTGCCCATGCTCGTTAATGCCTGTCATTGGCGTGTTTACAAGTGTACGGATTCTACGCAGTATGATTCGTGTCGCATCCCAGAGGTTTTGCTGTTCAGGGATTCTGTAGGTATAGCGGTTTCTCACTGCTTCTGGACCTGAACCTGGAATTTCCACGTAGTCTGAGCAGAATGTTGGTACGTATGTAAAAATGAAAGGAGCCTTGCCAAGCATGATCAGTCCACCGTATGTCAGCTGTCCATTGTTGTCAGTAATTCCTACTGCGTTGCAGAATTCTTCGTCTGTAACATTGTCAAGGTGTGATACAAATCCCCAATGACGCACTTCTCCACGGAAATCGTTCAATGCTTCGCGGTTTAGCATGTCTATATTGCTGCCTGGAATCGGTTTCTGTGACTGTGCACCGAAGGATTGGTCGCGGAACATTGACATGATTTCCTGCTGTGTCGCACGTTGGTCACCACTTCCCATCCTTATGAAAGTATTTTCAAGTGAACTGAAGTAAACTGGCTTGGTTTCGCTGGATGGAATGTAGAAGGATATTATATCTTTCTTGTCAATTGTATATCGATGGATTGTTGCGTATAGAGGTATATTGAATTTTTTTGAACGTAGTGTCCCGAAAAAATCCTGTTCAAGCTTTTCTATGTTGTCAACTCCACAAATTTCAAAAGATTGTCCGGTCTGTTTCACTCCAAGTACAATCCAGCCTCCAGAACAATTTGAGAATGCACTGACAGTTTCCCAAATATTTTTCGGTAAATCAGACTTTGCGGCCTTCACCTCAAAATCATCCCATTCTATGTCGCGTAGCCTTGCTACAAGTTCTGCCCTTGTTGACTCTGCCCAAACAAATTTTTGATTATCTGATTTTTTTACTACCTTTGCCAGCCAAAAATAAAAAGGATCGGTCCGGTAGCTCAGCTGGATAGAGCAACAGCCTTCTAAGCTGTGGGTCTTGGGTTCGAATCCCAACCGGATCACAGGAACGGTAACTTTCTAAGCTATAGAGAGTTATCGTTCTTTTTACATCTCAGCCAATGCGTTTCCGCTAACTTTTGTGTCAATTCTTGCTTTTTAAAGGACTTTTTGCGACAAAATCAGCCAAAGAGCAGACAAGGCACGGCTGATTTTAAAGTCCTGCCTTGACACCAGACACACGTGAAAGGCATCAAGTTAATCAGAAAGTCCAGCGAACTGCAGCAGTAGGTATTGCATAGAATCCTGCAGCAACGAAGTTGCATGTCATCTCCACTTCGGTTCCCACAGAGAGATTAATCTTTTCAAATCCCTTGATGGTATTCAGGTTATACCATAGCTGAGGCTCCGTAAGGAATATGAAGTCTGTACCGTCAGGACCGCTCTTGGATGTTATCTGCCATGGGCGGTTTTCCTTCCAGAAATCGGCTACACCGCAGAACTGGAAACGTTTATGCCAGAAAAGCACATTCCAGACACATGTAATCTGGAAATTATGGATAGTCTTCATGTTCCTCGGGATAATCTTGTACATTCCGGTTATCGACAACGACCTTGTATAGTCCTTAGAGGCAAATGTCCATGTCGGCCCGAACAGCCATGCGTCATCATACGCCTTGCTGAACACATCAAGTCCGCCGTCATATTCAAGATGTATAGAAAGCGGCAAATCCCAGAAACGCAATTCGCGCGAAATCTCCCAATATGCGCCAAGGACTCCGCCGTCATCCATGGCTGTCTTGCTGCGGCCAAGGTTTCCGTAATTCATATCCACAAAGAAGTAGGTGCTGCCCCAGCTGTCAGCCTTGAACATCTCGACAGTTGTCGTCAGCGAAGGACGGTAGGCATTGGCCGAAGAGCCGTCCAAGGCCTTGCTGCCATGGTTGTAGATAAGGTTACCAAAGTCATAATGCAGCTGGATGTTCTGTGCAGAGACACCCTGGAATGCGCCCAGAAGGGCTACAATAGAAATCAAAAAGAATACTTTTTTCATAATAACCACTACTAATTTTCAAAAATGGCCGCAAATTTATAACATTTTTATCAAATCCAACAGGCCGTTTTTACAAATTATCCCGGGCCATCCGTCCTCATCGTACCAAAGGGGCATTGCCTGCACCAACTCAAGGCACGTCACTCAGCAGTTGCAGCAAAACGCCCGGGCAACCGTAATATTGGTAGCCATATCCTTGATATATATAATGTCTTTTTGCCAAGTATTCCCTAAATTTGCAGCGTCAAAAGACGCTGTCACAGGAAAAGGGCAGCCAAGCCCTGTTCCACTGGCTACTGTAACAGCAACATGTAAAGGCAAATGAAAATCAAGAGATATGGAGACAATAAAGAATACATCCTACGAAGGTGAACGTCCTTTGTTCGCCACACATGACCTCCGCCTGGAGAACGTCATAATCTATCCGGGGGAATCTGCACTGAAATGCTGCAGGAACATTGAAGCGATAAACTGCGAGTTCCAGGGGAAATACCCGTTCTGGCATACAGACGGGTTCGTTGTTGAAAACTGCCTGTTCAAGGAAGGAGCACGCGCTGCATTGTGGTACTCAAAGAACCTGACAATGAAGGACACACGCGTAGAGGCCCCTAAAATGTTCCGCGAGATGGACGGCATCTCACTTGAGAATGTCCAGATTCCAGATGCACAGGAGACTTTGTGGCATTGCAGCAATGTTTCAATCAAGAACGTCCAGGTCAGCAATGCGGATTACCTGTTCATGCACAGCCATGACATCATGATAGAGGACTATAGGCAGGACGGCAACTATTCGTTCCAATATTGCAGGAATATTGAAATCCACAATGCCGTCATTAACTCAAAAGATGCATTCTGGGGCACCGAAAACGTCACTGTATATGATTCAGAGCTGAACGGTGAATATCTCGGCTGGCACTCGAAAAGGCTGCGTCTTGTGAACTGCCGCATATCAGGGACACAGCCCCTATGCTATGCAACAGACCTTGTCATGGAGAATTGCATATTGGCAGACGACTGCGACCTCGCATTCGAAGACTCAACACTCAATGCAGTTATCAACAGCCCTGTAACGAGCGTAAAGAACCCAAGAAGCGGCCAGATAAAGGCCGAGGGCTATGGAGAAATCATTATTGACAAAAACGTCCAGGCCCCTGCAGACTGCAGAATATGCCTTCCAGACGGAAGCAAAGTTATCAACAACCTGTAACGGCAACCGGATTTCCACAAAACACGAATCATGAAATACAATTTCGACGAACTGATCCCGCGATTCGGGACAAATTCATGCAAATGGGACAATGCAGAAGACAAGGATATCCTTCCCCTCTGGGTTGCAGACATGGACTTCCGCACGGCACCGGCCATAATCGAAGTCCTTCACAAACGCATTGAGCACGGGATTTTCGGCTACACACACGTCCCTGACAAATATTATGAAGCAGTGGACAAGTGGTTCAGCAAGAAGCATGGACTGGGCATCAGCAAGGAATGGGTAATATACATCAGCGGAATCGTACCTGCACTTTCAGCAATCGTAAAGGCCCTGGCCTCACCAGGGGAAAAGGTCATGATACAGACTCCTGTCTACAACTGCTTTTTCTCCTCAATAAGAAACAATGGATGCGAGATTGTTGAAAACTCACTTGTATATGAGGACCGCACCTACCATATCGACTTTGAGGACATGGAACGCAAGGCTGCAGACCCGGCCGTCAAGCTGTTCATCCTCTGCAATCCCCACAACCCTGCCGGACGTGTCTGGACACGCGAAGAACTGACAAGGATGGGAGAAATATGCATAAAGCACAATGTATTTGTAATTGCTGATGAAATCCATTGTGAACTGACGCTCAACGGACACGGATACACCCCGTTTGCATCCATCTCACAGGAATTCCTGGAACACAGCGTGACCTGCATATCACCAAGCAAGGCATTCAATATTGCCGGACTGCAGATTGCAAACATTGTCGCACCGGTATCCAGCATTCGCAGGAAAATCGACAGGGCCATCAACATCAATGAAGTATGCGACATCAATCCTTTAGGCGTAGATGCCCTCATTGCAGCATACGGCCATGGGGAGGAATGGCTTGAAGAGCTGAAATCATATCTGTACAGCAACTACATATATCTGAAAGAGTATTTCAAGGCAAACATGCCTAAGATACAGATAACGGAACTGGAAGGTACATATCTAGTCTGGGCAGACTGCCGTGCTTTCGGGCTGACATCGGAAGAGATAGCTGGCAGACTGAAAGAGGAGCACAAAGTGTGGCTTAATCCAGGCACAATGTACGGGGCTGACGGAGAAGGGTTTATCAGGATAAACATCGCCTGCCCGCGCAAAAGGCTTGAAGAGGCACTTTCGCGTTTCAAGAGCTTTTATAACAAGATTTTAGGATAACATACAAGGGTGGCCAGGAGGCAGACTTTGCGGTCACCCTTTTCCATATTTGAAGACACATGGCAGAATATAACGAAAGAATAGACAGGACGCTTTCATTCCTAAAAGAGCACGGAATAGGATATGAACTGCACACACATCCTCCTCTTCCCACAATAGAGATTGCACTGGAATACTGGAAAGACCTTGACGCAACGCATTGCAAGAACCTGTTCTTCCGCAACCACAAGGGAAACAGGCATTATCTTGTCGTATTCGAATGCCACAAGGAACTTGCAATACACGACCTGGAGCATTCACTGCATCAGGGAAAACTGTCGTTTGCATCACAGGAAAGAATGGAAAGATGCCTCGGACTGCTCCCCGGCTCGGTCTCCCCTCTCGGCCTGATGAACGACATCGCACTTGAAGGACGCGAAGACGTAAACCCCAAGGAGCTATACCCCAACGGCCACCGGGTCAAGCTGTTCCTGGACAAGGAGCTGAAGGACGCACCAAGAGTCAGTTTCCATCCTTGCGACAACACCGCCAGCGTAATCCTGGACAACAGCGGTTTCCTGCGTTTCCTCGAAATCTGGGGCGGGGAATATGAATGGATTGAGGTGTAAGGGGGCCTTAACGAACTATTTCCACTCAGGCCTCCGGAAAACTACCTGCCATTATCTCTTTAAATCTGGCAAAATGTAATTTGCATTCCTGCCACCCTCACCGCTGTTCCATAGCATCCCTTTATGGATAAGGCCATTGATGTCGCGGAGTGCGGTATCTTGGGAACAAGAGCATATCTTTGCCCACTTGGAAGATGTCAGCTTGCCTTCAAAGCCATCCCATAGCCTGTTCAGGACCTTACGCTGACGCTCATTTATTTCGACATCACGGAACTTCTCCCAGAACACCGCCTTTTCCAATGTGACAGCGATTGTTTCCAATGACTTTGCGATAGCGTTTTCAAGACAGTTGAAAAACCAAAGCAGCCACTCCGTTATATCCATGCTTCCCTTTTGCGTACACTCAAGCACTTCGTAATAAGATTTTTTACTTCTGTTTATTTCGGCTGACATGCTATAGTATCGCGAATGGTCATCATCAAGACGTGCAAGAGCCATATCTGCAAGCGTACGGCCTATACGTCCGTTACCGTCATCAAACGGATGTATTGAGACAAACCACAGATGGACTATGCCTGCAACCAGAAAAGGAGACATCTTGGCAGCATTATACCAATCAATCAACATGGACATCTCGTCAGGAACATCAGAAGAAACTGGAGCCTCATAATGTACCTTTTCCTTTCCAAAGGCACCTGAAACGACCTGCATCGGCTCTTCTCCCTTACGCCAGTCCCCGACAGTAATCCTATACATGCCGCTTCGCCCTGTCGGAAACAGGGCAGAATGCCATCCGAAAAGACGTTCAGCAGCAAGAGGTTCACGGGAACTGACAATAGCATCCATCATTACATCTACCAGACCTTCAACATAATGATCTTCAACAAGCAATCCATCATCTTCAATTCCCAGACGGCGTCCAATGCTGCTTCTGACAGAATTCGGATTAAGTATGACACCTTCCATTTCTGAGGATTTGACAAGTTCATCCGTCATCGCAGACAATCGCATACGGCTTTTTTCGTCAAATCCAAGCATTGACATCCTGGTATTCAACCGACTATGGAGCGCGCTCAAACGCGCCATCGGCTCAAGAAGCGATTCTGAATTCCATTTAAAATATGGCCAATCTTCATTTTGCCATATATATGTCCCATGATGTAATCCTGACTTCATGCTACAAACATACGCATTTACGGCGGAACAAACAATTATTCACCGCAAATTTGCGGTGAATAATCAATTTATTCGCTGCATGGCATTGTCAGAACCGCACTCCAAGCCCCACATAATACTGTGTATTGCGCATCGACACATCAGCATTACGCAGATTCTTTGAGGCGAGATTCAGCAGTCCGTAGTCATAGCCGGCCTTGATATCAAGGAATTTCACAAGGCGCAGGCCGACTCCGCCACCGACAAGGACATTGAAGCACTGCATTGACTTGCCCTTGTTCTCCCATGCATCAGTTATACTTGAACTGAGTTCCTTTGCAGTAACTTTGCCGGAATAGCAGTTGTATGTCAGTTCTCCGTCCACATGACGTCCGTCATATTCAACCTTGTCGAATGCGGAAAGGCCAAAATCGAAAGTCGGTCCGGCAAACACATATATCTTCAATATATCCTCTACTATATTGAAACTGTATTTAGCATGGACAGGGATGAAAAGTGAATGCTCAACATGGTCAATTTCAAACGTATTGCCGAGAAGATCCTTATTTCCATCAATCTCGTTGGCGATATATGAGTAATAGATTCCTGGCTGTACAGAAAGCCCTGCAACAAGATTTATGTCATAGTCGAAGCCTATATAAAGGCCTCTCCGGTTTGTATTGTCAACCTTGTCAGAGCTTGAGCAAGATGTGCCCAATGTCGAATTCAGATAGGCTGTATGAATCCCGAACTGTGCTGATGCCGCAACTGATGTAAACACAAGCAAAGCAGCTGAAATAAAGAGTCTTAGATATTTTCTCATTGTATGATATATGTTTAAGTACATTGTAAAACAAGGGACAAATATATCTTAAATATTACAGAAAATCTGCATTCAGCAAGTTTTTTATTCCCTTTTGCAGTCTTCCTGCACTATTTGACAGTGACCATAGTCACTCCAGGCTCTCCATACGTATATACACACGAGACAGCAAAGGATTCGTCAAGCTCCCTGCGGACAGAAGCCGCCAGGACACCGTCCCCTACACCATGTATAAATCTGATACGGCGTCCTTTATATTTCATGTTCTGACGCAGCACCTGCCTGAAATAGTTCATCTGGAAATCAAGGGCTGCCCATGCCGGGACTCCGTCGCTGCCTGGAATCCTGTCAAGATGAAGGTCAACTGAAATTTCAGAAGGCAGCTCTGCCGTCTTCTTTTTCTCTTCGCCTTTCTTCTTCCTGGAAGGTATTGCATTCCGTAGCATCATGTCCTCCCCTGCATCCGCCACGACAAATTCACATCTCATGGCGCGGAAGACCAGTCCGTCAGATTCTATCTCGAACCATCCATCCCCGAATCCGGCAATGACTCCAACATCATTGGTATCCATCATCCTCACCCTTGTTCCCCTGGATATGCCATCCTTTGCTGCAAGATGCTCTGCACGGCTTCTGTTGACAACAATTCTCGGACGCGGCTTCTGCACCTGTCTGCTTGCCGGTGCATCTCCAGCCAGCACGCCAGAACTGTCTGCCGTCTGTGCATTTGCGGACAACGGACTGGAATCGCCTGCCGCCTCTTCCTTGCCAAGCAGCTTCTTCAACTCCGAAAGTCCCCCGAAATCTGAAAATGTCTTTGCCATAATTGTAAAAAATCCCGAAAATGACACCGCAAAATTAGAAAATTAATTCTTTTCAAGGTGCTGTACACTATTGTAAACCTCAATGGTTTTGACTAATTTCGCAACGGTATGACGAAAGAAGAACTTGTAGCAAGGCAGAGTCAACAAGCAAGTGCAACATTACAACAAAAGATTGAAAAAACGATCTTTTGGGCAGAGGGCAGAGTCAAGTGTATGGTCAAGTGCAGAGGCAATGAATAGAGTCTATGGCAGGATTTACATGGGATAGAGTTGACAGGTAACTTCCACAACGTTGCACCAAAAGATTGAAAAACAATATTCCGGAGTGAAAATTTTGAGTTTTTGGGGGCCTACAGTTCAGTTAGAAGTGTATCCTTGTAGGTATTCATCTGTAATGTCCATGTAATCAATTCTTTTGGCGATTATACGGTCTTATGAATTTGTCCGTGTTTTCTATAGCATCCTTTTGCCACGAGACGTAGTGTGTTGCTTTGTGCACGTCCGTTCCAGAACCTTTGTGATTCTTGTGTGGCGGCTGAGAATTCATCTGCTACAGACTGATAAGCAACATACAGTGTTTTATGAAAACCGTGCGTGCCCAACAGCAATATTTTTCTTCCGTTTGGCACGCGACAAAATTGTATTTTATTGATTGATAGGACATTGTGAATTGACCTTGTGCCCAACGGAAAGTTATTCCTGCTGTTTGGCACGGCGGTGAATCGTACATGGTTGATAAACAGTGTTTTATGAGAATCATGCGTGCCCAACGGCGCAGTACGGGAGTACCTGTATTCTCCAACTGACAGCATATTGCAAATCGATATTGTCCCCAACGGAATGTTGCTTTGGCCGTTTGGTATAGCAGTAAATTATATGTGGCTGATTGTTAATATTTTATGAATATCGTCATTATGGATATTGGAAACTGTACCGAATCGAAACGTGTGGTCAACCAGTGTGTTGTAAATCAAAGAGGCTCCCAATGTACGGTTCTTTGTGACATTGGGAACTTGGATTATGCAGGTCTGTCCAGACTCATCCTAAGGGACATTGACAGCTATGGCATTAGTATCTGCCTGCAGCAGGCCTCAGAGCTCATCCCGAATGTCACTTCTTCACCGGCAACGGCATATGTGAAACTGATGGCCTCTTGCCATTGGCTTGCTTTTTGCTATCTGCCGCAACTGTTTTAAAATTTAGAATATATGAAAAGAATTGCATTGTTTTTGGCGGCAGCAGCTGCTTCCATATCATTGGTGTCGTGTTCGCAGGCACCAGAAGTTGCGGGAGACTGGACAGTGGTAAAGATTGACGGCAATCCGGTAGGGCTGGTTTCTGACGAGACGTTCCTTAGCTTTGATGCTGACCAGGGACGGGTTCACGGAAATACTGGCGTGAATATCATAAACGGCAGCTATACAATTGATGGCCATAAGCTTCATCTCGTTGGACTTGCTACTACTATGATGGCAGGGCCGGAAGAGAATATGCAGGTTGAGCAGAGATTCATGGCTGCAATAAATGATGTCACTACAGTGAAAAGTGGCGGTGAAGACAAGCTCCTGCTATGCGGAAAGGACGGCAATGTCCTGATGGAACTTGTAAGGAAATAGATGTAACTGACATTCTGTCCCGAGGGATGATGAAAATTGTTCTTCGGGACAGTTGGCTTGTTTTTTGTACGCGCAATGCACCGCATTTATAAATATAATCTTATGAAAAAAATTATCATGTTTTTTGCATCGGCTGCACTTGCCTTTTTTATGATGTCATGTTCACAGAGTCCTGTAGTTGACGGCTCCTGGGATGTGGTTAAGTTTGAAGGGGAGGAAGTGGACTGCATTGACACGCCATGCCTGATCTTTAGCAAGGAAGACGGTAAACTCTATGGAAGTACAGGTGTCAACCGTTTCTTTGGGACATATAACCTTGACGGGCCAAAACTTCAGTTGGGTGCTGTGGGAGCGACAAAGATGGCCGGTCCTGAGAAAGATATGGAGTTTGAACAGGAATTCCTCTCTGCAATGGGCAGAGCCTTGACGGTCAAGGGCAATGGAAACGGTAGACTCCTTCTGTGTGATGAAGACGGAAATGTTGTCATGGAGCTTGTAAAATCGGAAGAGGAGTAAGGTTGGACCTGTATAATAGATAGGCTGTCATACCGGCCATAAAAATTGAAATTCACTCCTGTCAGATCAAATTCTGACAGGAGTGAATACGTTAACATTTAATACATTGCCGGAGAAAGTCTCCATCTGGGGTACGGACAGAAAGAGTACGGCTCTGGCTTTTGAGTTCCAATTCATAACGTATCGTATCTACTCCTTGACGTCCTTTCTGCCGCTTAGGACTTCAAGTCCCACAACTATTGCGATTCCGAGCAGGGCAAAGCAGATTGCCCCGGCAATATGGTAGTCTATCTGGCTTTGCTGCAGGAGTATTGAAATGCTGTCGCTGTCTCCTGTGAATCCAGGATACTGCGATTTTACGATTGCGTCCATGTTGCTCCATGGCCATACCTTGACAAGCGAACCTATGATGAATCCGGCAAGTACAATGAGTGTCTGCCTGTGGAATCTTGCAAGAAGCCAATGGAGAAATTTTGAGAAAGACAGGATCCCGACAACTGCACCTGCCGCGAATACAGCCAATACACCTATGTTCATGTCGTCTATTGCTCCCATCATAAATTCGTATTTTCCAAGCAGCAGCAGAATGAAGCTTCCGCTGATTCCCGGGAGTATCATCGCGCAGATGGCTATCGCTCCGCAGATGAATATGAACAGCATATTGTCAGGGGTGCTTGTCGGTGAAAGCCTGCATACTGTAACACCGAGAATTATGCCGCAGACAAGAGCTATTGAATCACGTATTTTCCAGCCTTTTATGTCTTTAAGTATATATATGGAAGATGCCACAATAAGCCCGAAGAAGAAAGCCCATGTCTGGATAGGGTAGCCGGCAAGCAGGAATGTCATAAGCTTGGCCAGGGAAAGTACGCTGACTATGATTCCGGCAAAGAGGCTGAGGAGGAAATTCCCGTTGACATGTTTCCAGAATTCCCTGAAGTGTCCAGTGAACAGCAGCTTGACTGCAGTCATGTTGACAGAGTTTATCGAAGCTACCAGCTCATCGTATATTCCTGTCATGAATGCTATTGTACCGCCAGACACTCCAGGTATAACGTCAGCCGCACCCATTCCTGCCCCTTTAAGGGCCGTCATTATGTATTTGGTGTATCTTTTCATTCTTGTCCTGATTATATGAATGTTATGCAATCTTGGAGAGCAGGTCGATGATTGCCTTGAAGACATCGTCCTGGCTGCTCTCCTGCCCGTTTTCCCCGATGATGATGTTGAAAGGGTCCTTCCTGAACCTGTCCCTTCCTATCTTGAACCTTGCCTCGGCGACCCATGAGATGTATTCTATGCAGAATCCATCATTCCTTGAAAGGCAGATATAGAGGTCGCACGGATAATTCCTGACGAGCGCGGCCTTTTTTGCAGAGGGCTTGCCGAACCAGTTCACATCGCTCCTGAGGAATGTGGCGTCCTTGTCGGTCGGGCTGTCTTTACGGCTTGACCTTCTCATGTCCACGTACATAAGGTTAAGGTCTATGCCGTTTGCCCTGCAATATTCCACAATGCTTTCCCTGCATTTCTCAAAGCCAGGCTCATCGGCGTCAATCAACACTGCCATATACTTTATGCTGCCGGCAGGCATGAAGCCTGTCGGCAGACTGCTTGTCTCCTTTTCAAGACATCTTTTTCTGAAAATCCCTTTTATCATTGCTTTGCTGAATTTGCGGCAATAAGTTCGCGGATTTCGCTTTTTGCCGCTTTCCAGCGTGGTATGTCAATCTTTGTGCCGATAACCTCCACAACCTTTGCTGCAATTATGGAACCAACTTCACCGCATACTTTCAGAGGCATGCCGAGGGAGTGCGCATACAGGAATCCGGCAGCGTATGTGTCGCCAGCACCGGTTGCATCGATTGTCGCTGCCGGCCATGCAGGGATGTAATGGTATTCTTCCCCGCTTTTCAGCATTGAGCCGTCCTTGCCGATCTTGACAATGGCTATTTCGCAATGCCTTGCCAGCTCGTCAAGTGCCTCGCGCGGCTCCATCTTGGTGAACGCCTTGGCTTCGGTCTCATTGGCGAAGATTATGTCCACGTAGTTGTCAACAATGTCATGCAGGAAAGCATGGTTTGACTCAACTACATTATAAGATGCCATGTCTATTGATATGATACATCCAGCGGCCTTTGCCATTTCTACAGCCTTGCGGATAAGCTGCTGGTTCTGCACAAGATAGCCCTCTATGTGGAAATAGTCATAGCCTTCAAAATATTCAGGCTTAAGGTCTTCCGGCACCAGTTCAAGTGCTGCTCCGAGGTAGACCGCGAATGTCCTCTCTGCATTCGGGGCGGTTATGAACACCATGGCGCGGCCTGATGAATTCACTCCCTTGAACAGTGTAGAGGCGATTCCGTACTGGTTCTGGTCGCTCTTAAAAAGGTGACCAAGCTCATCATTGCCGACCTTTCCTATGAATCCGGATCTCATTCCGAATATTGCTGTTCCTGTAATTGTATTGGCTGCCGAGCCTCCTGCCACGTACTGGACACCCATTGGCTTCAGTGTCTGCCAGATCTTGTCTCCTGTCTCCATGTCCACGTGCTGCATACTGCCTCTTGGCAGATGAAATTCCTTAAGCAGGGTATCGTCGGGGAGGACTGCAAGTATATCGGTCAGCGCATTCCCCATTCCTAAAATTGACTTCATCGGGAAAAATCATTAATAAGCGACAAAGGTATAAAAAAATCAATAAATTTGCAGGCTTCAAAATATGCTACAGATGAAAGAAAGATATAGCAAGATAATTAAATATGCAGTTTCATTGTCCATAGCGGTGATGTTGCTGTATTTCTCGTTCCGTGGAGTTGAATGGAAAGATTTCCTGGATGGGCTTGCGAGCTGCCGTATGGAGCTCGTGCTTGTCTCAATGGCCGCAAGTGTTGTCGCATTCTATCTGAGGGGACTTCGCTGGAGGGGGCTTCTTCTGCCTTTTGACAGGAGGCTTTCAAGGACCACGGCATTCAATGCCATAAATATCGGATATATAGCGAATTTCGTGTTCCCGAGAATAGGTGAGCTTGTACGTTGCGGGGTCATATCGCGCAGGTCTTCTGTGGAAGCGGCCAAAAGGCGGGAAGGAACAGGGGCAGTCACATATGACAAGGTGCTCGGTACTGTTGTCCTGGAAAGGGGATGGGATATGCTGACAATGCTGATATTCCTTGTTGCCCTGCTGCTTTTCCGGTGGGAGAAATTCGGGGCTTTCTTTGTCGGGAAAATGTGGGGACCGCTTTCCGGCAGAGTGGGATTCAGCATGTGGTGGATTCTTGCCGCATCTGTCGCTGCATTTGCTGCAATAGTCTGGGCTATAGTGAAATATCATGACAGGAACAGGACCCTTTCCAAGGTGTATTCCATATGCACCGGTATTATGCAGGGATTCGGAAGCTGCCTGAAAATGGAGCATAAATGGAGGTTCTTTCTCTATACTGTGCTGATATGGGGGATGTATTGGCTGATGAGCATAGCCACAATGTATGCAATCCCGTCCCTTGATACACTTAATGTGGTTGATGCCCTTTTCCTGATGATTGCAGGCAGCCTCGGATGGCTTGTACCTGTCCCAGGCGGTTTCGGTTCGTTCCATTTTATAGTTTCACTTGCACTTTCCACAATATATGGCATCCCGTTTGAAACAGGAATCATATTTGCGACCCTTTCGCATGAGTCACAGGCAATCACAATGGCCTTATGCGGTGGGGGATCGTATATATATGAAACTGTCAAAAAATAGATGCCATGAAACGTGAAATTACACACAGTCCTGACCGTCACTTGTTTACAATTACAGAGGACGGTTTTGTCGCTAATGTAGAATATGCAGTAAAGGATGGGGTATTCGATATAATCCATACATATGTCCCGGATGAAATCGGAGGTAGGGGCATAGCCGGAGCACTTGTCGAAGCTGCATACAGTTTTGCTGAAAGCCAGGGGCTGAAGCTCAGGGGAAGCTGTACATACGCATCCTATTGGCTTCTCCGTCACCAGAAATAGATTCAGGCACAGGTTTTGGTAAGGCGTGGAGACGTTTAACCAAAATGCATGAATATGTTTAATTTAAGTAATCATCATCTGGCAGCTGCGGCTGTTGCTGTAGCTGCATTAATGACTCCAGTACATTCAGACGCATGTACTGGAATTTCATTTGTCGCAAAAGACGGTTCGCATGTGGCAGCACGTTCAATCGAGTGGGCCACAGAGCGGCTTGACAGCAGATATGTAATTGTGCCTCGCGGGTATCATTTCAAGTCGTTTACTCCAGGCGGTACTGACGGGATGGAATTTGTCGCGAAATATGGTTTTGCCGGAGTTTCAGTAATGGCTGATGAACTTATGGTTGAGGGACTTAATGAAAGGGGGCTTAGTGCAGGGCTCTTCTTCTTTCCTGGATATGGCTCCTATAGCCGGTACAATCCGGCAAAAAACTCTTCAACACTGTCTGACTTCCAGTTCGTTTCATGGGCCTTGGCGACCTGTGCGAATGTGGATGAGGTGATGGATGCTGCCGGGAGACTTGATATAACGGGACTGAGTGATAATGTCGGGGCGGTGCATTGGCGCATTGCCGACAGGACAGGAAGGCAGGTGGTACTGGAAATTGTTGACGGAGAAATGAATTTCTATGACAATCCGGTCGGTGTACTGACCAACTCCCCTGGATTCCAGTGGCATCTCACCAACCTCAGCAACTATGTGAACCTTATGCCGGGAAGTGCGGCCAACAAATCATGGAACTTCGGGAACGGGAGCTATGATATAAAGCCGGTAAGCGGTGGTTCCGGCATGCTTGGACTTCCTGGTGACTTTACATCACCTTCAAGGTTTGTGCGCATCGCGATGTTCAGGGCCACTGCGCCTGTACCGTCTACAGGATATGATGCCATGCTGCAGAGCTTCAAGATTCTGGAGGCCATGGTGATTCCTGTCGGTGCAGTAGTGGATGTCAATTCAAATTCAGAAAAGAGCCTTGACATGATTACTTCCACGCAGTTCACGACAGTCAGCGACCTTGACAACCTCAGACTCTATTACCGGACGATGGACAATTCCCAGATACGGTGCATCGACCTTGCCGGAATCGACTTCAAGAAAGTGAAATATCAGTCCAGGCCTCTTGATACTGTTCCGGAGCAGATCGTGATGATAAGCGGAATCTGACATTGTCCCGATCTTCATGCCCATTGTTCCAGGTTGGTCAAATATACGACCAACCTGGAATGCCAATGTGGCTTTATCGCATATATGGCAGTTATGCCTTCATCACGGCAGAACTCATTGTCCGGGCTTGCAATTTGCTCAGGCAATGACTGTTTTCTTCATAATTATGACAGTTTTCTGCAATCCGGATTATCCCGGGATTGGATTTGTTGTCTTATCTTTGCGGCAAATATCTAAAGATGGGTTTATGAAGAACGGAAGAATTGCATTTCTTGACTATGTGCGCGTGTTTGCGTGCTTTCTTGTGATGCTTGTACATGCAAGCGAAAATTTCTATCCTGGCCCCGGAGCTACTGACATGGCCGGACCGCAGGCAGTGCTTGCAAACCAGACGGACAGGATATGTGTCTCTGTCTATGACGGATTCTCCAGGATGGCGGTCCCGCTCTTTATCATAGTTTCCGCTTTTCTGCTTGCACCGAAGAAGGAGGAGCAGTCTACATGGGAGTTCTACAGGAAGAGGTTTACACGGATATTGCCGCCGTTCCTTATATTTTCAGTGCTGTATGCGACCTTGCCTCTGCTTTGGGGACAGATAGACGGTGCTACGAGCCTTAAGGACCTGTCGAGGATATTCTACAATTTCCCTACGCTTGCCGGACATCTTTGGTTCATGTTCCCGCTGATAAGCCTGTACCTGTTCATACCGATGATTTCACCGTGGCTGAGCAAGGCCAGTGCAAAGGAAGAGAGGTTTTTCATCATCCTGTTCCTGATTTCTACATGTATGCCTTATCTCAACAGATGGTTCGGAGAGGCATGGGGACAGTGCTTCTGGAATGAATATCACATGCTTTGGTATTTCTCCGGTTATCTCGGCTACCTTGTGATGGCACATTATATCAAGGTGCACCTTGCATGGAGCAGGAAGACTAAACTGCTGGCAGGAAGCGCGATGCTTGTTGCCGGAGCAGTGGCAACTATACTTTCATACTATGTACAGGCTGTTCCTGGTGTCGTGCTGGATACTCCTGTGCTTGAAATCGGATGGTCGTTCTGTACAATCAATGTTGTCTGTCTTACCATGGGAGCATTCCTGATGTTCTCCTGCATAGGGCAGGCTGAGGCACCGCGCATCATAACTTCGCTTTCAAAGCTGAGCTACGGAATGTATTTGATGCACATATTCTGGCTTCACATGTGGTCTGTCGTCTCCATGGATATGCTTGAACTTCCGACTCCGGTGTCTATCCCGTTCATTGCAGTGACGACATTTGTCAGCTGCGCCTTGACTGCAAAGCTTATATCGCTCCTTCCTGGCAGCAAGTGGGTTATCGGTTAGTTGAGCTTTCCCGATGGCGGGAAAACTTCTGTTTGGGACGCTGTGTTTGTCTGGAATCCTTTTCTGTAGGCAAGACAGGTGTTGGATTCCGAAGGTGAAAATGTGAGTCGCAAAATGATGTTCAGAATCACCTTGCTGGCCTTCTCCATGCTTTCGAGAGGGACAAGCTCCATCTTTCCGTGGAAATTGTGCCCGCCGGTGAAAATTCTAATGACTGGGGTGGCAATGGGCTGGTTAATGAATCTTTAATGCCAGCTTAGCTCATCAGGAAGAATATCGAAGACCCAATCGAAAGTTTCCAATGTTTTTTCATATCTCCTGCAATCTGATTCCCGGAACAGTTGACGTCCAGCATCTTCGCGGCTTTCCCAGTTCCATGTCTTTTTCTGCAATGTATCTTCAACAGAATGTACATGTAATGTGAACTCGTCTTTTTTAGCGCCTTCATATATGAATTCAAAGTCAGGGGCTTTGGATCTTGGACTGAAAATGCTATAGACACATACGGAATCTTTGGAGGGGAGCAGGACTCTTTTCTCTCTCTGATTATAGTGCGTCTGCCATTTCAAAATGACATCTTCATCCGATAAATTTTTACAGTACAATCTTAAATCGTTGCCATTTTCATATGATTCACCGTACCATCCGAGTAAAAATGAAGTTGCTATAATTGCCAATATCTTTTCCATCCTGTATCTTAGCTTATCAATTATTTCGCGTCAATACGTACAGCGTGGTAGCTTTGCAACACAATTTTATCAACCCCAGAGGTAGATTTTGTCTTTAGAACAGACTTTTCATCCAAGAGAAGTTGAATCGTCGCAAAATTTGCGATATTTTGTTTTCTCCTTTGGGCCTTCGGCGAAAAATACTTAAATTTGTCGCAGAATCTGCGGCGTTAATCGCGGGATAATGTAGCATCTAAAGATTTTCATTATGTATATACATGAAAGAGAAAACTGGACAGACTTTCGTTGGGACTACTCTCAGGTGTCCTCTCTTCTGGAGCTGGTCTGCCGTAGGCAGGGGATGCTCTTTGGCAGGCTAAGTTCGTTGGGGTTTGACAGCAAGCTTAGGGCTATGGCAGAGAACTTGACCTATGACGTGGTTTATTCATCAGAGATTGAGGGCGTCCGTCTTAACGTGGACGATGTACGTTCATCAATCGCCAGACGATTGGGTATAGAAAATGTCAAATACACATCTCCTTCGCATTATATAGACTCAGTTGTAAATGTAATGCTTGAAGCAGTCCAGAACTATGATCAGACTCTGGGCAAGGATAGGCTGTGTGCCTGGCAGGCTGCATTCTTTCCAACAGGTTTCAGCGAGGGTTGCCAAATTGAGGTTGGCAAGTACCGGAGCAACGAGGAGCATGTTGTCAGCGGTATGTTTGGACGTGAGAAGATACACTATATCGCACCTTCACCGGATCGGGTAGATGTTGAGATGGAGCGGTTCCTTGCATGGTTTGATAGTGAAAATCAGGTTAGCAGCGTTATCCGTTCTGCCATCGCCCACTTCTGGTTTGTCAGTATCCATCCATTTGAGGATGGAAATGGAAGATTAGCCCGCATACTTTCTGATATGCTGTTGGCCCGTGGTGAGAAGAGCGGCTATCGTTTCTACAATATCTCATCACAGATCAATAAAGACAAGAATCACTATTACGATATTCTGGAGCGAATGCAGCATGGTGATGGCGATCTCACAGAATGGTTGGTATGGTATCTGCAAAAGCTTGTCGATGCACTTGATGAAGCAGAAGCGATTGTAACTACTGTCTTGAACAAGAGTTTCTTCTGGCAGAAGGCTTCAGCCATTCCTATGACTGGGCGTCAGACAGAAATGTTGAATCTCTTTCTCGATGGCTATGAATCGAAGATTACCTCAAAGACTTGGGCATCGTTGGCAAAGTGCTCAAAGGACACAGCGATTCGTGACATTCAGGATTTGATAGATAAGAACATTCTGGTTGTTGACATACCAGGAGCAAAGCGTCCAAGCTATTCGATTGTCTATGATGCAGAAGACTTGACGCAGTTCTTTACCGATGTTACCATTACAGAGGAAAAGGGCATTCCATATCTTTGTGCCCTTTTCAAAGGAAAGAAGCAGGTTCGGGAAAGACTACTTAAACTTGATGCAGAACGTTATCAGAAGGAGGAACTGCCGCTATCTAACTTGCTCGGCAAGTATTGCTCATACCTGATTGTCGGGAAGTAGATAGTCAAAAATCAACATCATTGAACTGACCACGTGGATACAAAATTTAATTTCTGAATCATTGCGATTTATACAAAGACGGGTGCCCGATTTGGAGCACCCGTCTTTGCGTAAATGTCAGAATGTCAGTTGATTGTATTTTGCAGCGATGTGGACAACGTGATTGAACTTTACCGTTGCGCGGACAGCATGGCAGTATTATACGGCTATACGAATACTGCATCTATGCATGCAGCAGATTGTCTCTTGCAACTATACAAACAGCGAAATGATGTTCAGAATCACCTTGCTGGCCTTCTCCATGCTTTCGAGAGGGACAAACTCCATCTTTCCGTGGAAATTGTGCCCGCCTGCAAAGATGTTCGGGCAAGGAAGACCCATGAACGAGAGGTTTGCACCGTCTGTGCCTCCACGTATCGGCTGGATGTGAGGAGTTATCCCCTCCATCTCCATTGCCTTGACGGCCTTTTCAACAATATGGTAATGAGGTTCGACCTCTTTCCTCATGTTGTAGTACTGGCGTTTCAAGGTCAGGGTCGCAGTGCCTTCTCCATATTTTCCGTTGATGAAATCCACGCATTTCTGCATGGTCTTCTTTTTCTGCTCGTAGAGGGCCATGTCGTGGTCCCTTATTATATATGAGAAAGTCGCGCTCTCGACTGTGCCGCTGAAATTGATTATATGGAAGAATCCCTCATATCCACTGGTGTATTCAGGCCTCTGCTCGACAGGGAGGAGTGCATTCAGCTCCATTCCGATGAGGATTGCATTGAGCATCTTGCCTTTGGCATAGCCCGGATGGATGTTGCGTCCCTGGATATGCACGGTCGCAGCCGCTGCATTGAAGTTCTCGTATTCAAGCTCTCCGATACGTCCGCCGTCCATTGTGTAGGCATATTTGGCACCGAATTTCTTGACATCGAATTTCACTACTCCGCGCCCGATTTCCTCGTCCGGAGTGAATCCGATCTTGATTTCTCCATGCCTGAACTCAGGATGCTCCACGATATACTGCACTGCATCCATAATCTCGGCAACTCCTGCCTTGTCGTCTGCACCGAGAAGCGTGGTTCCGTCGGTTGTGATGATGGTCTGTCCCTTGTATTCGAGCAGTTCAGGGAATTCACTTGTCTTCAGCGAGAGACCCTCCACTCCTTTGAGAGGAATGTCACTGCCGTCATAGTTGCTGATAATCTGCGGCTTGATGTCCGCTCCGGATGCGTCCGGAGATGTGTCCACATGGGCAATGAATCCCACGGCAGGAATTTCATCCCCGTAGTTTGACGGGATTGTTGCCATCACGTAGCCATATTCATCAAGTGTGGCTTCAACTCCCATTGCATTAAGTTCGTCACGGAGCATCCCGAGCAGGTTCAGCTGTTTCGCTGAACTCGGCTGGCTCTCCGAATTCTCATCCGACTGTGTGTCTACAGCCACATATCTGAGAAATCTGTCCAATATCTTTTCCATATATACTCTTTGTTTTTATGTTGTTCTGTCTGGGGCCTTAATCCTGTCAATTCAATATATCCATAGTTAATGACGGGTCTATTCCTGTATGCTGGCTAAAAGTTCCTCTACAATTTCATCCGTAAAGGTAAATGTATAGGTGCTATGTCTTTTGCTCTTACTTTTTTTATAGTATTTTCTTTGGCATATATTCCATTGGAGACTGTCGTCTGACATAGACATAGGAATTGATGTGTCATTAATGGTAACAATAGTGTAGAATGGAAATATGCCGATTATTTCTTTGTTTTCTTTGCCCCGTTCACTATAATTTATCTCAAACCGTTCCTGCGGTTTCAATGTGATTTCTTTCGGATAAGAATTAGAAGAAATATCTGTAAGATATATTGTACTGTTAGTGTCGTTTTCTATAACCACTTGGTAACCATATATCCTATCAGTAACGATGCAGCTGTGGCACAACAGCATGCATAAGGCCAGTGCTACGGTGCTACTGGATATAAAGTTCAAATATTTTCCTGACATTTTCTTCATTCTATAGCAAGCAAAGTCCGTCCCAACCATATTTGCGGTCAGGACGGACAAAGATAGGGAATTATGTCCGGATAATATGAAATCCGTGAAAAAATCAGCCGCTCTATTCCTGTATGCCGGCTAAAAGTTCCTCTACAATTTCATCCGTAAAGGTGAATGTATAGGTGCTATGTCTTTTGCTCTTACTTTTCTTATAGTATTTTCTCCGGCACATATTCCATTCAAGATTAACGTCTGAAATATCCATGGTAATCGATGTGTCATTAATGGTAACAGTAATATTGCTTGGAAATATGTCGATTATTTCTTTGTTTTCTTTGCCACGTTCACTATAATTTATCTCAAACTGTTCCTGTGGTTTCAATGTTATTTCTTCCGGATAAGAATCAGAAGAAATATCTGTAAGATATATTGTACTGTCCGTGTCGTTTTTTATAACCACTTGGTAGCCGTATATCCAATCAGTAACGATGCAACTGTGGCACAACAGCATGCATAAGGCCAGTGCTACGGTGCTACTGGATATAAAGTTCAAATATTTTCCTGACATTTTCTTCATTCTTAGCCCTTCTTCACCTTAAGCGAGGCGTATATCATATAGGCGATGATTGCAACGTAAGGGATGATTGCGACAGGCTCGGTCCAAGGGGACGGCTCCATGAACAGGTCCACATTGGCGAACCTCAATATTGCACTGACAACTCCCATCAGGGCACCTCCGGCGATAAATCCTGAAGCGATGAGCGTACCTTTCTCCTGGCGTGCTGCATTCAGCTCCTTGTCCTTGCTGCGGCTTCCCACGTACCACGAAATCGCTCCTCCTACAAGCAGAGGCAGGTTGAGGTCGATAGGGATGAACATTCCGAGTGCAAATGCAAGTGCAGGAACCTTGAATACAGTAAGGACAATCGCAAGCACAGCTCCGATTCCGTAAAGCAGCCAAGGTGCTCCGCCTCCGTTCATCATAGGCTCGATGACGGCTGCCATTGCATTGGCCTGAGGGGCCACAAGGGCATTGTCCCCGGTAAATCCGTATGTCTTGTTGAGGACCATCATCACTCCTCCTACGGTAGCGGCTGCAACAAGGGTACCGAGGAATTTCCATGTCTCCTGCTTTTTTGGTGTGGTTCCTATCCAGTATCCGACCTTCAGGTCAGTCACAAATGCTCCTGCAACCGAAAGTGCCGTACATACAACTCCACCAATGATGAGTGCTGCTGTCATTCCGGCTGTCCCGTTCAGACCGGCAGCCACCATCACCAGCGAGGCAAGGATAAGTGTCATGAGCGTCATTCCGCTGACAGGGTTGCTGCCCACAATCGCAATGGCATTTGCTGCAACAGTCGTGAACAGGAATGCTATGATTCCGACGACCAGCACACCGATTATGGCATGCCAGATGTTGTCAACAACTCCGAACGCAAAGAAAAGGAACACGGCAAGAAGAGTGATGGCGATGCCTATTACCACAATCTTCATGGAAATGTCCTTCTGTGTGCGGATTACCTCCTGCTCAGAGTCGCTCTTCTTCTTGCTGAACTCCTTTGTTGCAAGTCCTACTGCCGACTTGATTACACCGAAAGACTTTATGATGCCGATGACACCGGCTGTCGCGATGCCTCCGATACCGATGTGACGTGCATATTCCCTGAATATCTGGTCTGCGGACATCTCTCCCACAGTCTGGGTGATTCCCGAATTCATAAGGTCAATTACCTGGCCCCCCCAGATAAGGCTCATAAGCGGAATGATGACGAGCCATACAAGGAAACTTCCGCAGCAGATTATGAACGCATATTTCAGACCGACTATATATCCGAGTCCAAGGACTGCTGCACCGGTGTTCAGCTTCAGGACAACCTTTGCCTTGTCCGCCACTGCTGCTCCCCATGATGTCATTGTCGTGGATATGGTTTCAGCCCAAAGCCCGAAAGTCGATACGATGAAGTCATAGAGACCTCCTACGAGTCCACTGATAAGGAGGGTCTTGGCTCCCTTGCCGCCGCTCTCGCCGCTTACGAGAACCTGTGTGGTCGCTGTAGCTTCAGGGAAAGGATATTTCCCGTGCATCTCCTTTACGAAATATTTTCTGAAAGGGATGAGGAAAAGTATTCCGAGGATACCTCCGAGAAGCGATGAGAAGAACACCTTTGTGAAATTGACAGTAAGTTCAGGATATTTGTCCTGCAGGATGTAGAGTGCCGGCAGTGTGAATATTGCTCCGGCAACGATTGCTCCTGAGCATGAGCCGATTGACTGTATCATCACATTCTCCCCGAGGGAGTTTTTGCGTCCCAGTCCGCTTGAAAGTCCGACTGCAATGATTGCGATAGGGATTGCTGCCTCGAATACCTGTCCGACCTTCAGTCCGAGGAATGCCGCAGCAGCCGAGAACAGAACTGTCATCAGCAGGCCGAGACAAACTGACCATGGTGTCACTTCAGGGTAATTCTTTTCCGGTGAAAGCAGGGGCCTGTACTCTTCCCCCGGCTTCAGCTCCCTCTGCGCATTTTCCGGGAGCGATGTCTGTTTTTCTTCCATATTGATATAACAAGTTAAGTCCGTCCCGGCCATACTTACGGTCGGGACGGACAAAGATAGGGAAATATGTCCGGATAAAATGAAATCCCCGCAAAAATCAGCAGTGGAATACGAAAGCGAACCATTTCCGTATGAAATGGGCCATAGCAGGTGGGGCAATTGAATTATTTTTGTGACTACAGGCCATGGCAGATTCAGAATTGGATATAGCTGACTGAAATATATTCCTGGCTGGCCTGGTTGCCGATGTTTTAGCGGATGTGATATTAATTAATATGTTGATATGAGAAAAATCTTTTTGTTATCAGTGGCCGGTCTATTGGCCACCGTGGCCCTGCCTTTGGGCTGCTCACATGAAAAATCCATGGAGAGTGTCGTTGATGAGGCCCTGGCCAATGCCGGGAGGCAGGTTCTTGTAATTGCTGAAAAATATGCAAGCCGTGACAGCCTGCTTCCGCGTACATGGGAAAACGGACAGGACATCAGCTCGGATTCGCGCTGGTGGACAAGCGGTTTCTTTCCGGGTACATTGTGGTATGTCTATGAGAACACCGGTAGTCCGGACGTGCTGGAATATGCGCGCCTGTACACTTCCCGTGTTGAAAGGGAAAAATACACTACCGACAACCACGATGTGGGGTTCATGCTTTACTGCAGTTTCGGGAATGGGCTGCGTCTTACAGGGGAGAAACAGTATGAGGAGGTCCTTCTGACCGGAGCGCGCTCGCTTGCCACACGATTCAGTCCAGCGACAGGCCTGATACGCTCGTGGGACCATAGTACTGACAGGTGGCAGTATCCTGTAATCATTGACAATATGATGAACCTGGAACTGCTTATGTGGGCTGCGGAATATTCCGGGGACAATTCACTGCGGGATATATGCATTTCGCATGCTGACAAGACCATGGAGCATCATTACCGTCCAGACGGAAGCTGCTGGCATGTCGTATCGTATGATATGGAGACAGGGCTTCCGCATGTTAAACAGACGCATCAGGGCTATTCAGATGATTCTTCATGGAGCAGGGGGCAGTCGTGGGGACTTTATGGATATACATATATGTATCGCCTGACCGGGTATGACAGATATCTTCAGCAGGCACGCAAGATTGCCGGATTTCTGCTTTCGCACAAGAATATGCCGGAAGACGGCATACCATACTGGGACTATGATTCCCCTGACATTCCTGATACACCGCGTGACGCATCCGCTGCTGCACTTATGGCCTCTGCCCTGATTGAACTGAGCGGGTATGTTGAGGCAGATGAGTCAAGAAGATATCTGAATTTTGCAGAGAGGCAGGTGCGTTCACTTGCATCGGAACGCTATACGGCTCCTGTAGGCACTAATGGTGGATTCATACTTATGCACAGTACCGGTGCATTTCCTCTGGATTCGGAGATTGATGTCCCGCTCACGTATGCTGACTATTATTATCTTGAGGCGCTGACGCGTCTGAAAAGACTGTATGCAGAGGCCGGCAAAGCTGAAACTTGCTCATAGGTTGACTATTAAATAATATATACGAAAGAAGCCGGCCATTTGAGGCCGGCTTCTTGTCTCTGGTCGGGATGAGGCGACTCGAACGCCCGACCCCTACGTCCCGAACGTAGTGCGCTACCAACTGCGCTACATCCCGATTTTTTGCCTAAAAAAGAAAACTGCTACCGAGGCAGCAGCTTCTTTAGCTATAAGAATACCCTTAAAAGGTTGACTTTCATTAAGAAAGTTTGTTTATGTAGACTGCAATACCACTCTTGAGGTTTGCTGCCTTGTTCTTGTGGATAACACCAATCTTCGCAAGTTTGTCAATCATGGCGTAAACTTTTGGTGCATTTGCTTCTGCAGCACTCTTGTCAGTGGTGTTTCTCAACGCGCGAATTGCGTTCCTTGTTGTCTTTGCATAATATTTATTATGCAACCTGCGTCTCTCGCTCTGGCGATAACGCTTGTCAGCTGATGCGTGATTTGCCATTGTTTTTATTTTTTATATTTTTCGTAGTGGGTAGGGGAATCGAACCCCTATTGCAAGAATGAAAATCTTGAGTACTAGCCGTTATACGAACCCACCAAAAATACCTTTGTAGCTGGTATTCTACCAAAGGGAGTGCAAAGGTATATAATATTTTTTTTAGGACAAAATATTTTTGCCTTTTTGTGCTCTAAATTTCAACAAAAATATGTTTTCCCTATTTGCAGAATTCCCCGTCTGACCATTCAAAGGAGTATAGAAGGGATTCAACCTGACGGAGATAGTGCCTTTTGTCATATCTTGGAGCGTACACAAAGCCTTCAATGGTGATTATGTCCTTACCGTCCTTGCTGTAGAACGAATGTGAGACAAATGGACCTCCCATATAGTCGTTGTGGACTTCCCAGAATCCCTTGACCTCAGCAAATTCACGGCCTTTGTATTTTATATACTCTATTCCAGGCATGGTCACATCGCTGGTTGTCATATATGTGTTCTCGAACATTCCGGGTACATTCTGCTGCAGGATTTCATTGCGCATTGCCACAATCTTCTCAATGCTCATGTCATCTTCCCCGGTAACAGGGTACTTATAGATGAATATGCCCTGGTTGATGTATGTTGTCTCGTATGCAATCCAGATGAAGTCCCTTGTCTTTTTCTTGAGAACATATCCGGTAGGGAAGTGCGGTGAGCCTCCGGCCATCCCGATGACGGCAGGCGGAAGGGACCGTTCCTCATATTTCCTGGCATTGGCTATAATCCTGTCCCTTTCAGCCTGCTCCAGGGTGTGCAGGATCCTTTCCTCATTGTCCTTGATCAGCTGTGCGGCGGAATCACCGTCCACAGCGTTCACGGAAATCACGCATTGTGGCTGTGCCCAGACATCGTTCCTGTAGACCACTCCAGGCTCAGTCACATCATTGCTGATGTTGACTATAAGGATATTCCTGTGGATCTGGAAGATGCTGGTAAATGCAGACGGTGAGATGTTCACAAGTGTGTATAGAGGTTCTTTCTGGGGCAGGAAAGGACAGTCCGTGGCAAGAAGCTCACGAAGCTCAACCCCTGCGGAACTTTCCCATTCCCCTTTGCTGATTACTACAATGACTTCTCCTGCCTTTCCGCTGATTGTCGGGAGAAGTGCCTTTTGGCGCGTCCCTTCCTTGCATGACTGGAAGGAGAACAGCAGGGCGGCAAATGCCATGATTGAAAGAAACTGTTTCATATTTTTGTCTTTTGTGTTATCTGAATAATCTCGCAATGTCGTTTCCGAATGCAAGAATCATGAGGCAGAAGAGAAGTGCCATGCCGATTATCTGTGCAACGGTCAGGAACCGGTCGCTTGGCTTCTTTCCTGTAACCATTTCATATATAGTGAATACTATATGTCCTCCGTCAAGTGCCGGGATAGGCAGAAGATTCATCACTCCGAGCATTATCGAAAGAAGTGCAAGGATGTTGATAAAGCTGAACCAGTCCCATGCAGAAGGGAAAATCTGTCCTATGGTGATGAAGCTCCCAACTGACTTGTAGGCCTCTGTACTTGGGGTAAATACGAGCTTAAGGTCCTTGAGATAGCCTCCTATGGTGCTGAATGTAAGCCTGAACCCTGCAGGGATTGCCTCCGGGATGGAGTATTCCCTTGTCTTTAGCCCTGGCATTGAAGTGTAGATCCCGAATCTTCCGGCAGTGTCTATCTGCAGCGCCATTTCAAGCGTGTCCATGCCGCGTGTCACTGTAACAGGTACTTCCTGTCCAGCCCTGTCTGCAAGAAGTTTCCTGGAATCCTGTATGAAGTCGATATGCACTCCGTCTATCGAGACAATCCTGTCACCTTTGGCCAGCCCTGCTGCATAGTTGACAGATGACGGGGGGACGGTATCTATTATGAATGGCATCGCAAGGCCGAACATTCCCGGGGTGTTGAGTATGTCTCCGAGCCTGCTGTGGTCTATGTAGATGTCAATTGTGTCTTTTCCTCTCAGGACTGTCGCTTTCCTGGCTGTCTGGCGGGCAAGGTCAGCCTGCAGCATCCCGAAATTTTCCGGGACATATTCATCGAACCTTATTATATGGTCACCGTTACGGAATCCCATGTCGTATGCAAGTTCGTTGACATATATGCTGTTGCCTTCATTGCTCACATAGCTCTCACCCCAGCCTGCCAATATGCCTATATACAGCAATATGGCAAGGATGAAATTGAACAGGACCCCTCCTGACATTACCAGGAGCCTCTGCCAGGCCGGCTTGGAACGGAACTCCCATGGCTGCGGCTCCTGTTTCAGTGACTCTGTGTCCATTGATTCGTCTATCATTCCGCAAATCTTGCAGTAGCCTCCGAGAGGAAGCCAGCCTATGCCGTATTCTGTGTCTGAGCCTTTGGGCTTGAACCTGAACAGGGCGAACCCTCCAATGTCGAAAAACAGGTAGAATTTGTCCACCTTTATCCTGAACAGCTTGGCGAAGAAGAAATGACCAAGCTCATGTACGAGTACAAGTATTGAAAGTGCAAGTATGACCTGCAGCAGTTTAATGAGAAAAACCATTGTCAACCTTTAAATAATACAATTGGGAAGCCGCTAAAAAATCTTTTCTGATGCGGTCCTGTCTATAATTCCGGCAGCCATCTCAAGGACTGCGCCATTTGTGCTGAAAATATCGTCAAGCGTGGGGCTTGCAACAAAATCTGCACCAGCCATACATTCCGCTATTATGTCAGTGATGTCGTAGAATCCGATCATCCCTTTCAGGTATGCCGCCACAGCCGCCTCATTTGCCGCATTCATGATGCATGGCATGTTTCCGCCTTTCTCCAATGCCTTGTAGGCAAGGCCGATAGCCGGGAATTTATCCATGTCTGGAGCAAAAAATGACAAGGATGCAAGTTCTGCAAAATCCAGTTTCCTGTTGTTTAGAGGCAGCCTTCCCGGATATGCGATGGCGTATTGTATCGGTTCCCTCATGTCCGGATGCCCGAGCTGTGCGATTACAGCCCCGTCTGCAAATTCTACCATTGAATGTATGATTGACTGTGGATGGACAACTACATTTATCTTGTCGGGACTGACTCCGAAGAGCCATCTGGCCTCTATTATTTCCAGTCCCTTGTTCATCATTGTGGCAGAATCTATGGTGATCTTGCTGCCCATGTTCCATTTCGGGTGCTTCAGTGCCTGTTCCATGGTGGCTTTTGCGATGTCTTCACGCTTCCATTCCCTGAAAGGCCCTCCAGATGCTGTAAGATGTATTTTCTCTATGCCGGCTCCGTGTGAACCCTGGAGACACTGGAATATTGCGGAATGCTCAGAATCCACTGGAAGGATGGCTGCATTGTGCCTTGCAGCCAGATCCATCACTATAGCACCTGCTGCCACAAGTGTCTCCTTGTTGGCCAGTGCTATTGTCTTTCCTGCCCGGATGGCTGCTACGGTAGACTCCAGCCCGCTGAAACCGACCATGGCAGTCACTACTATGTCAATGTTGTCCCCTGCGACAAGGTCGCAGATTGACTGCATTCCGGTGAATACCTTTATGTAATGCGGCTCAAGCGCCTGTGCGACTTCCCGGTATTTCTCCCCGTTGCTTATTACGACACTGTTGGCATTGAACTTTATTGCCTGTTCTATAAGGAGTCCACTGCTGTTGTTTGCTGTCAATAGCTCGACTTCGAACATGTCGCTGTGCTGTGAGATTACGTCAAGGGTCTGTCTTCCGATTGACCCGGTTGAGCCTAATATGGCAACTCTTCTCTTTTCCAATCCTGAAAATTGTTTAAGTGTCAGAAATTTATATACTTGGTCGGGTCTATGGCCTCTCCTTTATACCATAGCTCGAAATGCAGGTGCTCGCCTGTACTCAGTTCGCCTGTACCTCCGACAAGTGCTATAGGAGTCCCGGACATTACCTTGTCCCCGGTCTTCTTCAGCAGCTTGCGGTTGTGCTTGTATATTGATATCAGGTCGTTCTCGTGCTGTATCTGTATCGTGTAGCCGGTGTCGTTATTCCAGCCTGCAAATATTACTGCGCCGTCAAGTACTGCCATTACCACGGAATTCTCTGGAGCAGTGATGTCTATATATGGGTGCACGACATCATATCCCTGTGAAATCACGCCTTTCAGCGGGGTGAAGAAATGCATTCCTTCGATAGGGAGGTTTCTGGCGTGCCTGTTGGAAAGTCCGAACTGCTCCTCGTTGATTACATTCTGCCTGAGAAGAGAGTCTTTCCTGCTCAGCTCCTCACGGGACTTGCCCCCGGTTGATGCACTGGCCTGGATAATGCTGTCTATCTTGACAGGAGCTTCACCGTCTATTACCCTCCTCAGGTTCTCCGAATATAGTTCCCAGCGTGAAATGAGCCTTTCAAGTGAGTCTACCTTGATGGCATTCCGTATTGCTACCTTTTTCGAATGGGAGTCAGGGTATCCAGGGATAGTCTTCCTGACTGGAGTAAATGCTATGAGACAGTAGAACCCGATGAAAATGAATATTATGGCGGATACGGAATATGTTATGAGACCGGTCCTGGAGAACCTTTGTGTCCACAAAGTCTTGTGGCTCCTGTGGTCTACAATGTCAATCCTGTAGTCCTTAACTTTGTTATCTTTGTTTTGTCTTGCCATATTTAATGTTAACTTTGCACCCGATGGACAGGATTGTAGGCATAGATTATGGTAGGAAACGGGTCGGGCTCGCTGTGAGCGATCCGCTTGGAATCATAGCCTCTGCATTGGAAACTGTCCATTCTGCAAAGATAATAGAATATCTCAAATTATATTCTGAAAAAGAGAATGTAGTTTGCTTTGTGGTCGGGATGCCGGTAAACATGAACGGGCGTCCGTCCGAGGCGGCCGCTGATGTGAAGGTGTTCCTGAAACATCTTGCCAAGGCTTTCCCCGGTATTCCTATAGAGCTTGAGGATGAACGTTTTACATCTGTTTTGGCGCATAGGGCCATGATTGATGGGGGCATGAAGAAAAAGGACCGTATGGACAAGGCATCCGTGGACAGGATCAGTGCAGCGATAATCCTCCAGGGCTATCTTGACAGAAGAAATGCATCAGGAAACCTCCCTTAGAAGACTGTTGTTTAAAGAAATTGATTTTATAATATGAAGTTACCTATTTATTTATATGGAGCGGAAGTGCTGAGGGAGCCGTCAAAGGAGGCAGATCTCAATGACAGGGATGCCCTGGCTGCACTTGTCGCTGACATGAAGGAGACACTGAAGGTCGCTGACGGATGCGGGCTGGCGGCTCCGCAGGTCGGTGTCGGGCTGCGTGTGCTGATAGTTGACGGCACGGGCATGGCTGACATATATGACTATCTCAAGGATTTCAGGAGGACTATGATAAATCCGGTAGTGCTTGAGGAAAGCACTGCCACATGCGAATATTCAGAGGGATGCCTGAGCGTGCCGGGGATATATGCAGATGTCCGCAGGCCTTCGAAGATAAAGGTAGAGTATTACAATGAAGACTTAGAGAAAGTTACCGAGGAATTTGACAAGTTCGCATGCCGTATGGTCCAGCACGAGCTCGACCATCTTGACGGAAACCTTTTTGTGGACAGGGTGGCCCCGATACGCAGGAAGATGATGTCAAAGAAGCTTCAGAATATTTCAAGGGGCAAGATTTCCACTCATTACAAGACTAAAAACTGATAGAATAAATTGCAGCCGGTTGCGGCTGTAAATGAAGATTTTGATTATGGGAGCATTTCACGCATATGACATAAGGGGCGTCTACAATGTTGATTTTGACAAGGAGACAGCCTATAAGGTAGGATATTTTCTTCCTGAACTTCTCCAGACGGACAAGGTCCTGGTTGGACGCGACTGCAGAGTGTCTTCAGATGAGATACATGACTATCTGCTGAAGGGACTTGCTGATGCAGGGGCTGATGTCTATGACATCGGGCTGAGCACTACGCCTATGGTGTATTTCGGAACTGCGAACTACGGCTTCAAGGCTTCTGTACAGATTACGGCATCGCATAACCCTGCTGAGTACAATGGCATGAAGGTTTCGCGCGAGAATGCTCTTCCTGTTGGACTGGACAACGGTCTTGGACAGATAAAGGAATGGATTGACAGTGGAAGGGAGTGCCCTGTGGCAGAAAAGAGGGGACAGGTGTTCCAGAAGGATATCCACAAGGACTATCTGGAATTCCTCCTTAAATATAAGGGGGACTACAGTTCACTGAATATAGCAATGGACCTTTCAAACGGAATGTCTGCACTCTATGCGAAGGAGATATTCGGAGACCGGCCTTCATATATATATGATGAGATTGACGGCCGTTTCCCTAACCATGAGCCTAATCCGCTTGTACCAAAGAATGTCGAGGCATTGCAGGAACTGGTACGTAGGACAGGTGCAGACATCGGTGTCATCTATGACGGCGATGCTGACAGGGTCATGTTTGTGGACGAGAATGCACGCTTCATCTCTCCTGACCTTATGATTGCCGTACTCGGGCATTACTTCCTTGAGGAAAGGGGAGAGAAAGGCATTGTCCTCCAGGATATAAGAAGTTCAAAGGCAGTAGGGGAATACCTTGTTCCGATGGGGGCGCAGATGCAGACATGGAAAGTGGGACGCGCATTTGCAGCGCGCAAGCTCCGTGAACTTGACGGGGTCTATGGAGGTGAGCTTGCCGGACACTATTATTTCCGTGATTTCTTCTACTCTGACAGCGGACTGCTCGCTTCTATATTGATACTCAATGTGGTTGCCAGGATGAAGACAGCCGGGATATCTCTCAGCCAGCTCATTGTCAAGGTGGAACGCTACCAGAATTCCGGTGAAATCAATTTCCGTATAGAGGACAAGGCAGGTGCCATGGATGCAGTACGTGACTACTTCATGGAGTCGGAGAAATCTACTGCATATATGGATTTCGACGGATACCGTGTTGAATTTCCGCAGTGGTGGTTCAATATACGTCCGTCAAATACGGAGCCTTATCTGAGGTTTATCTGTGAGGCAACATCAAAGGAACTCCTTGACGAAAAGGTCGGCAAGGTAAGGGAGATATTGACCTCAAGGTTTGGAGCGAAGTAAGATGAGGCAGTTTCTTGTTTTGGCCGCATTCATGTGCGGCGGGCTTTGCCTTTCAGGCAGCCTGTATGCACAGTCTACGCTTACAAAGGAGGAGGCGGAAATAATATTGCCGCGTTTGCCGCTGCAGCCGGTAAAATCCCTTGTCGATACGGAGACAAGGGCACTCGACACGCTTGATACCGGTGTCGAGTATGTCAAGGTTGTGCTGTTTGACAACAATACATGGCGTTATATAAAGGATCCATCGTATGTTACTGCTTCTGACGTCTTTACAGACAGCTGGGATGTCAATGCCATAAATCCTTACCGTGTACCTCTCGACAGTCTTCCTGAATCATGGACAGTATGGATGGTGGACAGTCTCGGGCAGTACCATTGCCCATATCAGGGTAATATCCATCCGAGGGGGAAGTTCGGGATAAGGCGTGGCCGCAGGCATCAGGGAGTCGACCTGCCTTTCCCTAACGGGACACCGGTACATGCTGCATTTGACGGCAAGGTAAGGATGTCAAAATATGTCAACGGATATGGAAACCTTATCGTTGTAAGGCATGAAAATGGGCTGGAGACTTTCTATGGGCATCTGTCGAAGCGCAATGTCGAGCCGGGGGACTGGATATGTGCCGGAGATGTAATCGGACTTGGCGGCTCAACGGGGCGTTCTTCCGGTCCGCATCTGCATTTTGAGGCAAGGTATAAGGGATATGCATTTGACCCTCAATGGCTGATCAATTTCTCTACCGGGGAACTCAGGCATCGACTTTTCCTGCTGAAACGCAGGCAGTTCAATCCATATAGCAACTATGAGCAGGATTTTGAGGATGAGTTCCGTAATGATGAGGAGGACCGCAAGGAGGATGCAGAGAGGGCAGCGATGAAATATGTCACTGTCAAGTCAGGTGACACTTTAGGCCGTATTGCGATAAATAACCATACGACCGTCAAGGAACTTTGCCGTCTGAACGGCATTACAACGAAGACTGTGCTGAAGATCGGACGCCGGCTCAGGGTGAAGTAATGGATTTCTCAGTCTTGTTGTTCTGTTCCCGTCCGGCGTGTCAGCTGACCAGTCTGGAACAGTGACATGCCTCTCAAGTGTCTGTAGCATGGTTCAGCGTTCCACTCTGGTTATGTTTTATGCCAGTCAGGAACGCTGATTCTGCTTGAAAGCACTATAGATACAAGAGGAGTATGATAACAAAAAGGGATATGCATTGCATTGCGCTTACAGAAAGACGGACAGGGATGGAGAAAGGAATGGAAAAGGGTTTGTTGAAAGGAATAAGCCAAGGGATTGAAGACCGGATAGGCATGGTAGTCAGGGCAATGAAAGAAAAGGGATTTCCAATTGACATGATTGCAGGCATATCAGGCTGGAGCGAAGAGAAAGTACGGAACAGTTGAAATGAGCCGGATTGCTCTCCAAACTGATAATTTATGTTATCAAAGCTGTCAGACTTTCATAATAATCTGAAAATTGATTAAATTTGCAGGATGTCCGGTTTTTCTATGTTGGATTGGACATTAGCAGTTAAATCTTATTGTATTTGAATGATAACGACAGAACAGATAAAGTCACTTCGCCAGCGTGTGGATACGCTGATGAGATGTCTTGATATAGACGCCAAAAGGGCGGAAGTTGCAGAAAGGCAGGAGAAGACGCTTGCCGCTGATTTCTGGAATGACCCGAAAGAGGCTGAAAAGTTTTTGAAGGAACTTGCAGGAGTGAAGTTCTGGGTAGCTGGATATGATAAGGTGGCATCAGGTGTCGCAGACCTTGATGTACTCTATGATTTTGCCAAGGAAAGCTTGGCAGGGCAGCCTGATGACGCGAAAACTGACGAGGAGATTGAACTTGAAGGGGCATATAAGTCTGTCGAGACTGATATAGAGGCTCTTGAACTGCGCAACATGCTCGGGGAGGAAGGTGACAGCCTCGGCGCAATCCTGACAATCAATTCCGGTGCCGGAGGAACTGAGGCAAACGACTGGTCTGCAATGCTGATGCGTATGTATATGCGCTGGGGTGAGCGTAACGGATATAAGGTTACGGTGACCGATGTACTTGACGGTGAGGATGCTGGAGTGAAGTCGGTAACCATACAGTTTGAGGGTGACTATGCCTTCGGATACCTTAAGGCCGAGAGTGGAGTACACCGTCTTGTCCGCATTTCACCATTCAACTCCCAGGGGAAACGGCAGACAACTTTTTCGTCTGTATTTGTGTATCCACTTGTGGATGACACGATTGAGATTGAAATCAATCCGGCTGACCTGGAGTGGGACACATACCGCTCAAGCGGTGCCGGCGGACAGAATGTCAACAAGGTCGAGACCGGAGTGCGTGTCAGGCATATCCCGAGCGGAATTGTTGTCGAGAACACAGAGACAAGGTCACAGCTTGACAACCGCCAGAATGCACTGCGCATCTTGAAGTCGCGCCTGTACGACATAGAACTGAAGAAACGTCAGGAGAAGCAGGCGGAGCTTGAGGGACAGAAGAAGAAGATAGAGTGGGGTTCGCAGATTCGCAGCTACGTGCTTCATCCGTACAAGATGGTCAAGGATCTGCGTACCGGATATGAGACTTCTGACACTCAGGGGGTCCTTGATGGCGACCTGAATGAGTTCATGAAGGTCTTCCTGATGAACCATGAGTGACGGTACAGCGGTCCTGGTTGCAGAATTATGAAAAAGGTAATATAGAAAAACATAGCATAAATATTTCAAATTATGGAATTCAAATACGCTCCAATGTTTCAGCTTGGTGAGGACAAGACTGAATATTACAGGATTCCGGATTCAGAGAAGCTTGTCTCGACTTCGGAATTTGAAGGAAAGAAAATCCTGAAAGTCTCGCCGGAGGCCCTTACCCTTATGACCAACACGGCTTTCCGTGATGTCAGCTTCCTGCTTCGCCGTTCACACAATGAGCAGGTCGCAAAGATACTGAGTGACCCTGAGGCAAGTGCAAATGACAAATATGTGGCACTGACATTCCTCAGGAATGCAGAGGTGGCTGCAAAAGGCAAACTGCCTCTATGCCAGGACACCGGAACTGCAATCGTCCATGGAGAGAAAGGCCAGCAGGTCTGGACAGGGTTTGAGGATGAAGAGGCGATTTCACTTGGAGTTTACAAGACCTATACTGAAGAGAACCTCCGCTATTCACAGAATGCGCCTCTTGACATGTATAATGAGGTGAATACCAAATGCAATCTTCCGGCACAGATTGATATTGAGGCCACTCAGGGTGACGAATATCATTTCCTATGTGTAACAAAGGGTGGCGGTTCTGCAAACAAGACATATCTCTATCAGGAGACAAAGGCACGTATCCAGAACCCAGGAACTCTCATTCCTTTCCTTGTTGAAAAGATGAAGAGCCTCGGTACTGCAGCCTGCCCTCCTTACCATATCGCATTTGTAATCGGAGGAACCTCAGCAGAGAAGAACCTGCTTACAGTCAAGCTTGCTTCAACCCACTATTATGACAATCTCCCGACAACAGGGGATGAGACAGGACGTGCTTTCCGTGATATCGAGCTTGAGGAGCGTCTGCTTGAAGAGACTCACAAGATAGGCCTCGGAGCGCAGTTCGGCGGAAAATATATGGCCCATGATGTACGTGTAATCCGTCTGCCTCGCCATGGTGCAAGCTGTCCTATCGGACTTGGTGTCAGCTGTTCGGCAGACCGCAACATCAAGGCTAAGATAAATTCTGACGGAATCTGGATCGAGAAGATGGATGACAAGCCATACGAACTCATACCAGAGGAACTTCGTCAGGCAGGTGAGGGAGATGCAGTCAAGATTGACCTTGACCGTCCTATGTCTGAGGTCTGCAAGGAACTCTCAAAATATCCGGTATCTACACGTCTCAGCCTTAACGGAACCATCATCGTCGGACGTGACATAGCGCATGCGAAGATCAAGGCACGCCTTGATGCCGGCGAGGAGATGCCTCAGTATATGAAGGAGCATCCAATCTATTATGCAGGTCCGGCAAAGACTCCGGAAGGAATGCCTTGCGGCTCAATGGGACCTACAACTGCCGGACGTATGGATCCGTATGTTGATGAATTCCAGGATCATGGCGGCAGCATGATTATGCTTGCAAAGGGCAACCGCTCGCAGGCTGTGACAGATGCGTGCCAGAAGCATGGCGGATTCTACCTTGGCTCTATCGGAGGTCCTGCAGCAATTCTTGCGCAGAACAATATCAAGAGCATAGAGTGCGTTGAGTATCCTGAACTTGGAATGGAGGCAATATGGAAAATCCGTGTTGAGGATTTCCCTGCATTCATCCTTGTCGATGACAAGGGAAATGACTTCTTTAAGCAGATTGGCAGATAATTGATACGGATTTGTCATATTTTGATACAAAGCCACTCCTTCCGGAGTGGCTTTGTAGTGAAAAAGGCTTAAATTTGGAGTCGGGATTGGACATAGGTTTAATGCAGTCAAGAAACTGTTTGAATTATATGGACAGCTACTAAGGGAAGCAACAACAGATAACACAAAATATTATGAACAATTATCTTAAGATGGCAGCCTTCGGTGCAGCAGCTGTGCTGATGGCTTCATGCGCCGGAAAGAGGGAAGTGGAACTCATACCGGCGGAAAATTTTGAGGCAGAGGTTGACGGCAGCCAGATTGCTCTCTATACGCTCAAGGCCGGTGACATCACGATGCAGGTGACTAATTTCGGTGCGCGTGTAGTCAGCCTATGGACTCCGGACAGGGAGGGTAACTACGATGATATAGTATTGGGCTACAATGATATTGATACATATATCAATAATCCTGGTGAACGTTTCCTTGGTGCAGTTGTAGGGCCTTATGCCAACAGGATTGCAGGAGGTACTATGGAAATTGACGGTGAGATATATACGATGCCGCAGAACAACAACGGACAGACATTGCATGGTGGCCTGAAAGGTCTTGACATGGTTGTCTGGGATGTTATAGCATGTGACGACAGCACAATTGTTTTCAACTATGTCCATCCAGACGGGCAGGACGGATATCCTGGAAACATCGATATCATGATGACATACGAACTTACTTCTGACAATGAATTCAAGGTCAGCTATATGGCAGGCACAGACAAGCCTACGTTCGTAAATATCTCGCACCATTCTTTCTTTAACCTCAAGGGTGAGGGTAAAGGTGACGTATTGGACAATGTCATGGTTATCAATGCCAGCCACACTACCCCTGTGGACAGTTTCCTTATCCCGTCAGGGGAGATTGCAGATGTGACAGGCACTCCGTTTGATTTCCGTGAGCCTCACACAATCGGTGAACGTATCGGTGCAGAAAATGAACAGCTCGCAAATGGAGGCGGATATGACCATAACTGGGTTCTCGACAGGAAGTCAGACAGCGGTCTTGAGTTTGCAGCATCTGTGTATGAGCCTGCAGGCGGACGTTTCCTTGAGGTGTTTACTGACCAGCCTGCATTGCAGTTCTATAGCGGAAACTTCTTTGACGGTACGACATGCGGAAAGTATGGTTATGCACTTAAATACAGGGAATCCCTTGCACTGGAGACACAGAAGTTCCCTGATTCACCTCATCACGGCAATTTCCCTTCAACACGTCTGAATCCGGGAGAGAGCTACACACATACATGTGTATACCGTTTTAGTACCAAGTAGGCTGTCTTCTCCTGTGCAGGCATCTGTGCGGAAAAGGAAAACGGCGAATATAAAAATGCCGGTCCAATTGCTTTTGGGCCGGCATTTTTATTGGGGATTTTTGTTGGCTACCAGATTTTCACCCTGTCCTCAGGGGCGACATACAGCGCATCTCCCAGCTGTATGTTGAAGGCGTCATACCAGTAGTCGCACTGTGCAAGTCCTCCGTTGACACGCAGGTGGGCAATGGAGTGTACGTCCATCATGGTAAGATACCTCATTATTTCCTCTGAGGCTGTTCCTGCCCATACATTGGCGTATGAAAGGAAGAATCTCTGCTCAGGGGTGAATCCGTTGTCGTCAGGTAGACGGCCATGTTTCTTCTGCCACATCTGGAATGCATCGTATGCGATGTTGAGTCCTCCGTGGTCTGCTATATTCTCACCGAGACATGTCGCACCGTTGGCGTGAAGTTCTCCAGGGATTACCCAGAGGGAGTTGAAGAATTCTGTCATCCTGTCGCAAGGCTCCTTGAATTTCTCTGCATCTTCCGGTGCCCACCAGTCTTCGAGGTTGCCGTCCTTTGTGTACTGGCGTCCTTGGTCATCGAATCCGTGGGTCATCTCATGTCCGATTACTACGCCTATTGAGCCGTAGTTGGCCGCAGCATCTGCATTCAGGTCGAAGAGAGGCGGCTGGAGGAAGCCTGCAGGGAAGCAGATTTCATTGGTGGTCGGGTCATAGTATGCGTTGACCATCTGTGCAGGCATCTGCCATTCGCTCTTGTCTACAGGCTTGTTGTAGCGTTTGGCATAGTCCATCTCCCAATAGAATTCTGATGCGGCTACTATGTTTTCGTACAATGATTTAGACGGGTCTATGACAAGACCGCTGATGTCGTCCCATTTGTCTGGGTATCCTACCTTTACTGTATATGCTGCAAGTTTCTCAAGTGCAGTGGCCTTTGTACTTTCACTCATCCATTCCTGTGCCTTGATGCGTTCTGCCAGTGCCTTCTGGAGATTTCCTATCATCTCAAGCATTTCTTTCTTTGCCTCTGCCGGGAAATATTTGGCTACGAACATCTGGCCTACAGCATCACTCATAAGGTTGTCCACAAGTGATTCCGCGCTTTTCCACCTTGGTGTCTTCTCCTGTACACCGTAGATCTTGCGGCTGAAATCAAAGTTCTCATCAGAGAAATCATCTGAAAGGTAGCTTGATGCACCTGAAATGACATTCCACTCGTATATGGCCTTGAGGTCGTCAAGTGATGCTGTCATGAGAATTTCGCATGCCTTTGCCACAGGTTCAGGCTGGCCGAGGTCCACAACGTCTGTCTTGTCATATCTGTATTCCTTAAGGAATGTCTTCCAGTCGAATCCGCCACATATTGCAGTGAGTGAATCAATACTGATCTTGTGGTAGTTGGCCTCCGGGTTGCGCTGCATTTCCTGTGAATAGTAAGGAACTGCAAGCTCGCTCTCCACTGACCATATCCTGTTCATCTTGTCTGTAGCAACATTCTCAGGATATCCGGCCAGCTTGAAGAGGTTGACAATATGCTCTTTCATTGCTTCGCGTATGGCAACTGTCTGCGGTTCGTCAGAAAGGTAATAGTCCCTGTTTCCGAGTGACAGCCCTCCCTGGCTGATGCCAACTATATGGTTGTCTGCATCTTTCTGGTCTGTACTTACATAGAGGGAGAAAAGAAGTTCCTCGTGCCTTGTCGCGCAGTCGTGCAGAAGTTCTTCTCGCGAACTGATTGCCTGGATTTCCTGCAGACGTGCGGCTATAGGTGCTGCCCCCTCTGCATTGAGACGGGTTGAGTCCATTGCCATATTGTAGAGGTCTCCAATCTTCTGCTCTATGCTCCCTGTCCTGTGCTGTCCGGCAGCAATTTCCTGGATCATCGCTGCGAGCATCTTTGTGTTGTCGTCATCAACCTTGTGCACTGTTCCCCACATAGGGTACTCAGGCGGCTGCGGATTGTGGTCAATCCATTTCCCTGTGGCATATCTTGCGAAGTCGTCACCAGGACGGACTGTGGTATCCATGTTCTCATAGTAGATTCCGGCAACCTTAGCCGGCCTTTGTGTGCAGGCTGCCAGCATGGATAGGGCAAGCAACGCTACAATTGAAAGTCTGTTAAACTGTTTCATTTCCTGTCTTTTATAAAAACGGGCGCAAATATACTGTCTTTTTGTGGTAAAGTGTGTGTCTTATTTTGATTAATGTATTCCTGGATGGGGTGAAATTTCCGGAAATTTATGTAAGAATCTTGTTGGCAATACAGAAACACGCTAATTTCATTTTGTGTATAAGTCATTTTGACTTGAACTGACCATCTGTTTAATCCGTTAGACATTTTTCTTGTTTATTGGAATAAACAAAGGATATGTCGCAGATTGATTAAAGCGATTTGTCAACATCTGCCCTTGTTATTGCCATATTCTGTTTCCGGTCGGGCACCGGAATGTGCGATATAGTGCGTATAATGCATATTCCGGTGGCAGGTCCCCTCAAAAAACATGGCACCTGCCATTTGCTGAAAATGCAAATGATTTATACTTAGAATATTATGATTTTATGCGATGCCTGACATGGAACAAGACATCGAAAGCTGCACAGATAAACAATGTGCTGTCTTTAGCTTTGCCCTATGATTTCATGTGCTGCCCGATACGGAAGGAGATTGCCAGACAAGTGACAAGACTGCCAGAAGCCTATATCATAGAAATGTATCATAACGTCAGTCTGATGAAATTTATTAAATAGAATTAATTGAATATTAGTAAAATAATAAAAGTTTTGTGCGTCTGGATAAGCAAAAAAAGATCAAAAAAGCAACCGCCATGATAATCACCGAAGACAGAATTACTGAAATTTTCTGTGTGGCAGATGATTTCTGCAAAATATATGATAATTCATCAAGGTAAACGGGTGAAGCAAAGAGTGAAAAGCACAGGCTGGAATACCACGGTGCTCAAAAGCTGTCGGCCCCGAGGCTGTCGAATCCGGAGGTGATTACGAGCATGGTTCTGTAGCATGGCTTTGTTCCATTTCAGTGGCTACAATTGCCTGAAGCATTTCTGCATAGGGGAAGTGTGTAGAAGTTTTGCCATTGAGCGAGCATACTTCAAAATCATAATTTACTGAGTAATAATTGTTTAATTTTCAGAAGCGTGCTTCATGCGCCTTTTTTTAGTGCCACTGGGCACGCAAATCCCCATTCTACGCTCTCCATGGCACTTTTGCGTGCTCGCCCATTGGCAAACTGCGGTGGCACAGACGCATCATAGGCATATATCTCAAATCAACAGTCGACTGTCAATGATGAACTCATGAACATGGCTCAGCTTGAACATTCCGGACATCGCTCTGTCGCGAACTTCACGGCTAATCCAGGAACAGTCGTGAAATGTTCCTAAAATTTACAATCGATTGATTGCTGATATGATATAATTTTCATGTCTTAGATAGAGGAAAAAAGAATTCCTTCGAATCCTGTGGAAAGGGCTATTTCAGAGGAAATGAAGTTGAAAACCTCATGGCAAAAGTGCGAAATTTCTCTGAGAATCATCAAGAAATTGCATTTTCATATTTTGATTTCTATCAGAAATATATCGAAACTTATGATTGCATCAAGCAAGGAAGGAGACTCTAAATAATTGACACTGTTTTAGTTGTTTTTATAGAATTTACGTTATATTGGATTGCCCGAATTTCATGTGACCGGCAGGGAAGTTACAGGCTGTGCTGTCTTACTCAACCTCAAACCCCACGCTGACAGAATTGCCTGCATCATCGACTGCAGTGCAGGTGTGATGGCCGGAGGAGGGGTGCAGGCTAAGCTGGTGTATGAATCTGGTTGAGCCTGAATAGTGGCCGTCAATATGCCAGAACACTGTTGCATCTGGATTGGAATGGGCTATATGGAAGACCGCATTGCCTTCTCTGCCGTCGAGCTGGCGGGGGAGCATTATTGTACTGCCGCTTTCGGGATAGATGAACTCCATCGGGCCTTTGCCTGCAAGTGCAGAATGCCTGCGTTGCATTGAGGCGGACCTGTATTCCGGATGATGCTCTTTGTAGTACCACTCCATTGCAGGAGGGAGCATGAATATGCTTTGCATGGAAGTGGCGTCTTCACTGCTGTCTATGATCTTGTCCTTGGTTACCCTGGTGCCTTGGCTTTCAGCTTCAGCTGGAGACTGCTCCCCGGCAGGGAAATGGTATGGGCATGGGGTGCTCCTCATGGCCGCTTTCGGGAGCATGACTGTATCACATTCTTCGCAGTACTGGCCTTTCAGATGGCCTGACTGCTTGCAGACTTCGGCTGTTGCATATTCTCCGTAGCCAGGCATTTCAAACCAACCCGAGGACGGAAGAAGATTGAAAATGTCAAACATTGCCGGGCCTGCTGTGCGTGCCCCGACAAGCCCTGGGCTTCCCTGTCCCTGAGCATTCCCGACCCATACCCCGACAACATAGTCCGGTGTCACCCCGACTGCCCATGCATCCCGGAATCCATAGCTGGTGCCTGTCTTCCATGCGACTTTGCGTACTGAGGATATCATTCTCCAGTCCATCTCGTCAGGCCTGTTGACTTCCTTCAACGCCTCGAATGTGTAGTATATTGCCATCCTGTCGTTCAGTGGAAATGGCTTTGACTCCAATGTTGCCTTCATGCCGGAACCGGAATCGGATTTACATTCTTTACTGTCTTTTGGGAGTCTGTGATGTGTCCTGTTTGAGGAACTATTTGCCGGTCCAGAAACTTCGGATGAAATTTTTGGGGCCGTTTTATCTGAAGCTGATGTAGAAGTCGCTGTTTCAAGAAGCATCTGGTTTGCTGGCTCCAGCATCCCGGCCATCCTCGCATATATGGCTGCAATCTCATATAATGTCCCCTCTGCTCCTCCGAGAATCAGCGACAGCCCATAGTCAGATGCCGGTCTTGTAAGTGTGGTCATTCCAGCCTCGCGCAGCAGGCTGTGGAATTTTGCCGGACCGTATTTCCGCAATGAATGCACGGCAGGGACATTCAGTGACCTTGCGAGGGCTTCATCTGCCGGGACAGCCCCATAGAATTTCCTGTCGAAGTTCTGGGGAGAGAACCCGTTGATATTGACAGGTATATCCGGAAGCAATGTCTTTGGCAGAATTTCGCCCTCCTGCAGCAATGCACAATAGAGGAAAGGCTTCAGTATGCTTCCGGTGCTCCGCGGGGAGCGCGCTGCATCCACTTCGCATCCAGGCCGTCCGCTCCCGTAGCCCGCATTTCCGCAATATGCCACGGCTTCCATTGTATGCACATCGAACACAACTGCAGCAATGGCATCTATGCCTGAGTGCATGAATTCTCCATGCCATCTCCCGACTGTCTGTTCCACACGTTTCTGCAGACTGAGGTCAATGGATGTCCGTGTCTCACGCCCTTTTGCGTTCCGGCAATACCATTCCGTCAGGTGCGGGGCATATTGCGGCAACGGAAGAGGTGCGGAAGGCAGAGGCTCATCGCAGGCAAGGGCAAATGTAAGGCTGTCAATCCTGCCTTTCTCATACAGACGTCTCAGAAGCCTGTCGCGTTTGGCTTTCAGCGCGTCCCTGTTCTTGCCTGGATGGATGGCTGCAGGGGCGTTGGGCAGTACGGCAAGGGTGGCAGACTCAGCCCATGACAATTCACCGGGAGGCCTTCCGAAATATCTCCATGAGGCAGCTTCCAGCCCGACCACATTGCCACCGAACGGGGCATGGGCTGCATACATGGCAAGGATCTCGTCTTTGCTGTACCTTATTTCAAGCCTTGTCGCGAGTATTGCCTCAATGCCTTTTTGCCAGAGATTCCGCTTTTTCCTGTCACGTGAAAGCCTGATTGTCTGCATTGTGATTGTACTTCCTCCGCTGACGATGCTGTGCGAACGGAGATTCTGCCATGCAGCCCTTGCCAGTGATGCCGGATTGACTCCAGGATGGTAGCGGAAAGCCTTGTCTTCAAACATGATGAGTGCTTCAGCAAACCTTGGTGGTACAGTGCCGGACGGAGGGAATCTCCATTGTCCGTCATCGGCTATACGTGCCCCGAGAAGTTCCCCGTTGCGGTCGGTGACGACTGTGGAACAGGGGATACCTTTGAAAAGGTCGCGTGGAAGGGAAAACCAGTAGAGTACAGCCATGACAGTGAAGGTGAAAAGCAATGCGCTCTTCACCTTGTGCTTTCTGATATATGTCGGGATCCTATTCAACCGTAAGCTGTTTGATTTACCGCATTTAATTTTCAGGATAATTAATTGCCCATTTCTTCATGTTGGCTGCTGTACGATATATATTGCGGGTTATCGTACAGTAGTCCTTCCTGAGGCAGTACGGGCAAAGACAGCAGGGTCATACATTGCCTCGCATCTTACGGAAGGAATCACGAAATCTCCGCAATATGCTGCATTGAACCTTACCTTGAATGTCTTGCGCATGCCTTTGCCGAGGTCGAAATAATATATCACCTTGTCGTCACGGACATCCATATAGGTATATTCCTGTCCTGTTTCTTCCAGGCCGAGCAGGCGGCTGTTGAAAATATCCCATCCTGACGGTGCTGTAACCGTAAGTGCCAGGCCTGTATAGTCCTGTACGCCTCCGGTGTTGGAGACGGTGATGTCAGCATATATGTCTGTGCCCTGTATTAGCTGTCCTGCATTAAGGCTGTTGCCGTCGCTGCCGGTATATTTTACAGAAATTCCAAGCCCCGAAGCCTCTGCGCTGACAGTTCCTGACGGCATCTGCCGCCTTGTAGTCACTGTAGCGTAGATTGCCCCTGAGGAATTGTTGCCTATTATGGCCTTCCTGTCCGAAGGGTCAAGTGAGCATGTGTACACGGATTTTGCGCTTCTCACCTTTTCGTTTCCTATCGTTACATCAAGTGCACCTGTATTCGCCTTCTCTGCAAGACGTGACATCGCTACAGACATGAATGCCACGTTCTGGGTAGTGTACCATGCAGTTCCCTGGAATTCTGATGCAAGCTCGCCGGCAAGTCCTATGGCGGCAGCCATGTCTCCGGTGAGCACAAGTGTCTCCAGGTACATGGCCCTGTCCCTGAGGGAGGAACCGTATGTCCTGTTGGAACTCCTGTATTCTTCAACAGTTGTCCTGATGCCGGATACCATCTCCCTGGCAATTGACTTCTTGCCGGCAATGGCGTATGCGGCCGCAAGCCTCCATGTTGCCTGGCCGGAAAGTGAGGAAGATGATTTCATCCTGTTCATTGCACCAGTGTCAGGGTCGGATGCGAGAGCCAAGGTATAGAGCCTGTATGCCTGTACAAGGTCGTTCAGGTCATAGAGATTGCTTTCGCGGTAGTTCCTGACGCAGCGTTTCTGGAAATTTTTCCATGAAGCAAGGACTCCGGCATTGACTTCATATCCTTTGGATGCGGCTTCTGTGAGGAACTGTCCTGCCATTGAAGTTACCCACTCATCAGCATTTGCCTGTCCTGGCCAGTAGACAAATCCTCCGTCCGGAAGCTGGCGGGATGACAATAGCTTGATTATCTGCGGAATCGCATCCTTGGCTACAGCCTGCTCCATTTCGTCTACAAGTCCTGAAAGGTACAGCATTGTCAGCCCTTTGGATGAAAGCTGCTCAGAGCAATAATGTGAATAGTCAGAGACGAATGTGAAGCATCCGCTGAAATCCATTGACGGGAAGCTTGCCAGCTCGAGTTTAGCCCACGCCTCCTTGTCGTCAGCAGGAAATGCGCCGTAGCTTATTTCAGAAGTCTCTCCCGAGGCAATGGATTCGCGGAATACGGATGTGACGGCAGGTTCCGGATTCCTTACAGTGACATTTATCGTCTCGGATGCGCTGTGGCCGCCTCCCTCTGCCGTGATTTTTATCTCAGCTGTACCTCCTTTCTCAGCTGTAATGATGCTGAAATCTGTCAACTTGTCCCCTGTCCTGGAGAACTTGATTGTCCTGGACGCTGTCCCCTCAAGCCGTGCCGCCCCGCTCACGCTGACTTTCACAGTGACGTCCTTCACATTGTCCTCCATTGCGAACACATTGACCGGAAGGGAAACTTTTTCCCCTGTGCCGAGAACACGTGGCAATGATGAAAGAATCATCAGTGGACTTCTTACAGGGACTGCCTTTGAGGCATTTCCGTATGCCCCGTCTGAACATGCCACCACCATGGCCTTTACAGAACCGATATACATAGGCAGGGTTACCTTATGGGTACCTGTCCCTTTTGCCGGCAGTGTGAATGGCCCGATGAATTTTACGACAGGGTTGAAACGGTTGTCCCTCTTGTTGCTTTTCAGCACATTCTCGTCGCCTCCGATGCTGAAAAGAGGGGAGAAACGTCCGCTGTATGCGCCGATTACCTCGTCATAGAGGTCCCATGTCCTGACTCCCAATGCCTCGCGTGCATACATTGCATTCCATGGATCAGGTGTCTTGAATGCAGTTATGTCCAATAGGCCTTCATCGACAATTGCAATTGTATATGACATCGGCCGTCCGTCCTTTTCCTTGACCTTGACCGTGAATTCCTCCTGTGGCCTCAGGACGTCCGGCATGATTATTTCCGGATTCAGATGTGTCTTGGGGTCATTCACCATCACAGGCTGCACTCCATACAGCCTTATCGGGAGGTCATTCTCCACATTGCCATGCGGCTGGAGAAGTGTGATGTGGACATAGAAGTTAGGAGCCATCCCTTTTTCTATCCTGAACTTGTATGGAGTCTCACTGCTGCCGGTATCTACCCATGTCCTAAAAATCACCCCGCTGCCGTTCTCAAGGCTCACGAGTGCCTTTCCACCTTTTGCAGCAGGAATAAATACTGTTGCCTCCTCGCCTGTCACATAGCTTTTCTTGTCCAGGGAGAATGTCAGCATTGTCAGCCCGTCAGGGTCTGTCCTGTCCGCGCGTCCCCTCCATGATGGCCAGTCCACGTAAATGATGCCTCCTGAGGAATGTCCGCCTGTAATGTCCTTTATATATACGAAGTAGCGTCCCCATTCCGGATAGTCTATCCTGAACGGAATCCTGGAAATGCCTTCTGTGGAGGTCAGGCTGCCTTTTGCAATTGCGTCTGCTGCTGTACCGTTGACGTATGAGTCGAGGGATTCGCTGCGGCTCTCCCACCACCAGCTCCATTTGAGCCTGTATATCCTGTATTCGAGCCTGTGCCCGGCAACTTTCTTTCCCTCCTTGTCAAGTACGACAGCCTGTATCTCATGCTGCCTGTCAGTCTCCACATATCCGTCTTCGGATTCAGGGAACTTCAGCCCTACATACGCGCTGTAAGGGGAGAATGGCATTGTGGATGTGGTGAAGCTCTGGTCGCCTCCAGGTTCGGTCACACGTGTGACAAGGGTTGCTGAGAGCATCCCGGGGGCACCTTTGGCGTATGGCATCTTCATTCCGGCAGCGAGTTTTCCGTTGTTGTCGAGCTTGCCGGACATGACTGTGGATGTGGTGGATGAGAATTCTGCTGCCGTGTTTGAGAAGACATATCCTTCATATCCGTTGAACGCAGTCTTTCCGTTGCGCAATGTCATTTCAACCTCGGCCTCAAGTCCTGCCGCGGCAGGGCCTGTGAGCCATGAGGCATTGAGCGTCCCGTTGACGGTCTGGCCTGCGTAAAGCATCCTCTCCTTGATGTCAAGTGATAGTTTCAGCCTGTTAGGCTTGATGGCCTCGATGTTGAACGGCTTGTGGAATGTTGCTCCTCCGACCTTGAAATATGCGTTCCAGGTGCCTGTCGGGTCATCTTCGCTGGTCACTATGTCGAAAGAATACATTCCTCCGGTACCGTTTGCCGAAACCTGCTTGTCATAGAACTGTCCCTGCGGTGTGAATACCTCCATCGTTACCGGATGTTTGTCCGGAAGGCGCTTCTCTCTGTCCTCGACCATTATTGTTACATGCAGAGTGTCGCCAGGTCTCCAGACACCACGCTCACCGTAGACAAAGCCCTTGATGCCGTCTGCTATTTTCTGTCCTCCGGTGTCGAATCTGCTGAGTGACTTCTCGTTGCCGTCTGTTATCTTGAGGTAGCTTACTGAATTTCCTGACTTTGCGGTAATTGCGAATGCCTTGCTGCCTTTTGTCACAATGTCGGCAAATCCGTCCTTGTCCGTCCTTGTCTCGCCTGTTTTCTGCAGCTGGTAACTGTACGCGGACACCGTTGCGCCCTGCACAGGTTCAGCAGTCAATATGTTGTTGACTGCTACCCATATATGCTCACCGTCAGACTGCTTTACAACGATACCTATGTCGGATGACATGATGTTCCTTTCCGGAAACCTGTCGTTTACCATATAGTAGCTTGGAGTTGAAGGGTCGTCCCTGTCGCGCCATCTGTACAGGTTCCAGTCGTATGTGTTTTCATAATAATAAGGGTATGGCTCGTCCCATACTGCATTTTCCTGCTCTGTCATTTCCCCTGAAGCCACATTGACCATAGAACTCCTTACGGAGTTTGATTTCAGTACACCGTAAAGTGAATATTCTTTCCTAAAGCTGAGCCTTACCCTGTAGATCGCACCAGGCTCCTGTCTGATAAGGCCTGAAAGGTCTACTGAGAAATCATGCCATTTGTGCAGGTCGATTCCGGGGTCTGTGTCAAGGTCGATCCTCTTTTTGTAGACGAGGCGTCCTGCCCTGCGCAGGTCATCTGAGCCGTTTATCCCGTTGGACTGCAGGAACATCAGTACATTGCTTTCATATATCTTTATTATGCTGATGTCCACTGCCGAAAGGTTTACGCTCCGGAACGGCATGACCATGTTTTCCGCATCCGGAAGGATATTTCCTTTGAGCGGGATCTCCACTGCCGGCTTCAATGCACCCTGGGAGAATTCTTTCCTGAATGTGCTTCCTAGCCTTGTCTGCGAGATATCCTGGACTCCGGCTGCGATTTCGATGGAGATATTACTTCCGCTCCCGTCCTTCTCGTAGTATATGTATGCGGCATTGTCTTCTATTTTTGTGTAATGTTTTCCTGCATTGTGTACACGGAACAGCCCGTCCGGGTCAATGCCCTGCCCAAGAGGCTCCGAAAAGGTGACCTCTATATATGGATCATTTCCTGTTGCCTGTACGGCATCTGAGACCTTGAACTGGCCGCTTGCAGGTACGGTGACCCTGAAATTCTCCTTTTCCCTGAAACCGTATGCCTTGCCATTGAAATTTATGGACGCCACCTTGTCCCTGGAACCTCTCTCAAGTCTTTCTGCCATGAATATGAATGAATTCCCGTCCTTTTTCAGTGACAGGGGAATATCTTTCCCGTCATATCTGCATGACAGCATTCCTGCAACGTCCTTTTCTGACATTTCCTCACTGAATTCAATTTTTCCGGAAACGGTTGCGCTCTCCGGTGCGGATGCAGGAATCCTTACATGTCCTGTGCTGAAATATGCCTCCTTTGCAGCCGCATGGAAAGAAAAGCTGAATTTTCCGGAAGACTCCAGTCCCTGTATCCTGTCAAGTCTCAATGTGGCCTTGTAGGTTATGCCCTGGCTGTATTTCTCCGGAATGAATTCAAGTGCATCTGACGATGCCCATCTCGCGCTTCCTTTAAGGGACGGGGAGAATGAGAACAGCTTCCTGTCAGCCTCTGCACCGGTTTCCGCCCCATGGACAGGTGCCGTGAATTCCACCCTTACAGGTGTACCGTCATTCACAGTTCCTCCGGTATATGCCTTTATGTACACAGACTGTCCCGTTGCGGTGACACCTACAGACGTATCATGCCTGATGCTCTCCTTGTCTGCTGTATTTCCATGGCAGGATGACAGCAATGACATTATTGCCAGTGCAGAGGATGCTGCCCTGATGCAATTCCTTATGGAAAGGCTGGAAAATCCGTATGTTTTCATATTCACTGTATTTTTGACAATGTACTGAAATTTCAATGGCTATATGCTTCTTGCCGTAGTCTATTCAGTATCCTGAAATTTTAGTATTTACTGTTTTACCTTATCCTGAAAATGGCGAGATTGCCTTTGTGGTCGCTCGGCCATTTGGCTGCAGGGGTATGGAACCTGTCTTTTGAGCCGTTCTCTGTAATTTCTCCCTTCAGTACAGTCCCGGAAGGACCGGTGATAGTTATGTCCTTGAGCCTCAGATTGGATTTCTTCCCTGCTGAGTAATAGATAAAATCTATCCTGTCACGTTCGTCCGCATCTGGTGCCCATGCAAGCTTGCCCTTTTCTACATTGTGGTTTCCTGCTGGGAATGTAAAGCCTGGATTTTTCACAGGGTCAGGGTATTTCTCCCTGTAGGAATCCCTGAAGCCTGCATTGAGAAGCATGATGGAACAGTCCCAATTGACAATGGCTCCGTTATGGTCCCAAAGCCAGCGTGTGTCTTCCTGCCAGTCAAGATGGGACGGTTCATTGAAATCACCTCCCATTACTACACTGTGGCCTTTTGCAATTTCCTCTGCGGCATCTTCAATGAATGCAGCAATGCTTTCGTCCCTGTATGAAAGCCTGTTAGCTTCAAGTATCACGTCCTGGTCTGTCACTTGGGAACCGGTTTTCTTCCATGTCGTGCCGCTGTATCCCCTTGGCATATAGCATTCATAATGGGTATAGTCCAGATGGCATGAATAGAATGTTACCTTATGCCCGTAGACATTGGCTGTAGCCTTTACCATCGCCCTGGATTCATCCTCTGGAACAATACAGCATTTTCCTATGCTGTCAACCGGGAATCTGCTCAGCAGGCCGGTAGATACCCCGTTGCTTCCTCCATGGTATCTTTTCCCCCTTTCCTCCAGGGAGGCAGCCAGTTTCGGGATGAATGATGCCGGTTCCCTGATTTCACAGAGGAAAATTACATCTGCATCCATTTCGTCCAGGATGTTGACAATGGCATTGTAGCCGTCATCGATGCATGTCCCTCCATGCCATAGGTTGAGCTGGAATACCTTGAATTCATGCCCTTTGCAGAAGGCCTGTCCGCTGCCGGCCAGGGCTGCTGCCAGGCAGATTGCGGATATGTAGCGGAGAATTGAACCTGATGGATTGGATGTCTTCATCTTTCTTTATGTTTTCTTTTTTTGTAAGCACAAATATAGGCAAAAGCTGAGAGTAGAAGCAAAATTTGTTTTGATTATGCCGAAGCCCAGCCGTTGATTCTCCATTGTCTCTTAATATTTCATGAGGGACTGTCCCCCCCCGGTTATTTAAATGCCATATGACATAAGTCTGTTAGATTCAGGACTTAGACATGGACAGATATATGATGTGGTGACAAAATGTCAGTTTCTCTGAATTGGCATCCGTTTTGTCTGATGGACACCCGGCCAGGGAGCCCGGTCAGGACTGACAAAGGTCGGCAGGGTCCGCCTGGCAGATGTGAAAAGAACTTTAAAATATAGAATCATGATCAAACCATTAGCAGACAGAGTTCTGGTTGAGCCTAAGGAGGCTGAGACCAAGACAGCAGCAGGACTTTACATTCCTGACACAGCAAAGGAAAAACCACAGCAGGGTACAGTCATAGCTGTAGGCCCTGGAAAGAAGGATGAGCCTATGGAGGTCAAGGCAGGTGATGTTGTCCTCTACGGCAAGTACGCAGGTACCGAAGTGACTGTTGATGACAAGAAATATATGATAATGAAGCAGTCAGACATTCTGGCTATATTGTAGTAAGACAGATTCATCCCTCCTGGCCTGGAACGGCAGCTGTGCCATACATGGAAGAGGGATTTGAAGCAATAAATTAAATCAGAGAAATCATGGCAAAGGATATAAAATTCAATGTTGAGGCACGCGCACAGATGAAGGAAGGCGCAGATGCCCTTGCAAATGCAGTGAAGGTAACTCTTGGCCCTAAAGGCCGCAATGTCGTTATCGACAAGAAGTTCGGTGCACCTCAGGTGACAAAGGACGGTGTGACTGTCGCAAAGGAGATCGAGCTTGAGGACAGGTTCGCAAACATGGGTGCACAGATGGTCAAGGAAGTTGCTTCCAAGACAAACGACCAGGCCGGTGACGGTACAACAACCGCTACTGTCCTTGCACAGGCAATCATCAATGTAGGCCTCAAGAATGTAGCAGCAGGTGCAAATCCTATGGACCTCAAGAGAGGTATTGACAAGGCTGTTGCAGCAGTGGTTGACAGCCTGCGTGCACAGAGCCAGGAAGTCGGTGAAGACTATGCAAAGATAGAGCAGGTCGGAACAATCTCTGCAAACAATGACAACTATATCGGAAAGCTCATCGCTGACGCAATGTCAAAGGTGAAGAAGGACGGTGTAATCACAGTCGAGGAGGCAAAAGGTACTGAGACTGAGGTGAAAGTCGTTGAAGGAATGCAGTTCGACAGGGGATATATCTCTCCATATTTCATGACAAACGGCGAGAAGATGGAGGCTGTGCTTGATACTCCTTATCTCCTTATCACTGACAAGAAGATTTCTACAATGAAGGATCTTCTCCCTGTGCTTGAGCCTATTGCACGCGAGGGCAAGTCACTGCTCATTATTGCAGAGGATGTTGACGGGGAAGCTCTTACAACTCTTGTTGTGAACAGGCTCCGCGGAACTCTCAAGATTGCTGCAGTGAAGGCTCCAGGCTTCGGTGACCGCCGCAAGGAGATGCTCCAGGACATTGCCACATTGACAGGTGCAGTAGTTGTGTCAGAGGAGAGGGGATTCACTCTCGAGAATACAACTCCAGATATGCTTGGAAAGGCAGAGAAAGTTGTCATCACCAAGGAGAATACCACTATCGTAAACGGTGCAGGTGACAATGAGGCAATTGCAGAGAGGGTTTCAACTATCCGCAAGCAGATTGAGACAACAACTTCGGACTATGACAGGGAGAAACTCCAGGAGCGTCTCGGCAAGCTCGCAGGCGGTGTGGCTGTCCTCTATGTAGGTGCGGCTACCGAGGTAGAGATGAAGGAGAAGAAAGACAGGGTAGAGGATGCGCTCAGCGCAACCCGTGCAGCTGTCGAGGAAGGTATCATCCCAGGCGGTGGAGTTGCATATATCCGCGCCACAGAGGCTCTCAAGGACCTCAAGGGAGACAATGATGACGAGACTACAGGTATCCATATCGTGGCACGTGCCATCGAGGAGCCTCTCCGTCAGATTGCAGCAAATGCAGGTGTAGAGGGCAGCGTAATCATCAACAAGATCCGTGAGGGCAAGGGTGACTTCGGCTATAACGCACGTACAGATGAGTATGTGAATATGTTCGAGGCCGGTGTAATTGACCCTACCAAGGTTTCACGTGTGGCGCTTGAGAATGCGGCTTCAGTTGCCGGAATGTTCCTGACAACAGAGTGCGCAATCGTTGACCTTCCGGAGAAGGAGCCGGCTCCGGCAATGCCTGCCGGAGGAATGGGCGGAATGATGTAATATTGAAATAAAGACCGCATATCAAGGGGCGTACTTCATTTGGAGTATGCCTCTTTTTTATGGCATGCCCGTATCGGCTTTATCTTGCAGGTATGCGGTGCCGGCTGGCAGCAGCGTCCGGCTATTCAAATTCCTCTGTCTTCTGCTTCCTGTAGTTCTTTGGAGTGCATCCGTATCTGGCTGAGAAGTTCTTGAAGAATGTGCCCCTGTTGCTGAATCCTGACTTGTAGATAATCTCATCGACAGAAAGCTTGGTCTTTGTCAGCAGATGCTCAGCGTATGTCAGCCTGTATTCCCTTATTATATTGCTCGGTGTTATGTTGATTATCCCGCTCAGCCTTCTGTAGAGATTCCTGAGGCTCATTCCCATGTGTTCAGCTATGGTGCCTGTCGTCATGTCGCTGTCAGAGATATTGTCGCTGATTATCTTGAATATCTTTTCAAGGAACTGCTTGTCCTCGCTGTGGAGCATCTTGCCTTCGCTGAATACGTATGTGCTCACCGGGGAGTTATAGTATTCCTTCAGGGAACTTATCCTGTTGAGGCTCTGCTTTACGGTGGATTTCAGGGCCTTGACATTGATAGGGAGGGTAAGGACGGAATCTGCATATTCGCCGGCCATGGTATCTGCATGCTGCAGGCTTGTAATCAATATGACAGGAATCTTGACTGTTATCCTGTCATCCTTTATGGATGTCATCAGGCTGTCTATGTCGGCCCTCATAGGCAGATTCTCACAGATGATAATGTCCGGATGTCCTGACTGCATCTCTTCGCTGAATCCTGAAGGCTTTCTGAATGTCTTGATATTGTATTCTTCGGAGAACATGTCCGCAATTGAATTTATGATTCCTGTGTCTGAGCCGAGTATGAACATGCACTGTCTGTCTGACATTGTCTCAAACTGGCGGATGGAGTCTTTATCTATCACCATTATATGGCTTTCTTCCATATAGTCTTTCGGTGACTCTCCTCCGTTGTCCGTGGCATCAGATGAAATCTTCAGGGAAGGAAGCCTTATCCCGAATGAGAAACTGCTCTCCTGCTGACTGTATGTCATTGTCCCGCCGAGTCCTGTCACATAATTGAAACATACGGCGAGGCGCATTTCGTCCTGGAAGGATTCCCCGTCTTCGCTCTTTTTCTGGAAATCCTCCATTATCCCGTATTTGTCCGTAAGCCTCTTGAAATCATCGTTTTCGAGCCAATGCCCCTCTATGTCGGCCTTTATGTCCAGGAAATTGCCGTCGGATGATATGCGCAGGGCAATCCTGCCTTTTCTTGCTACATGGAGAAATGCGTTTGTCATCGTCATGTCTGTTATGGCGGAGACTTTTCTCGGGTCACTTGTCCACAGGAGGTCCCGCGGAATGTCAATGTCAAGGCTTATTCCATGCGACTGTGCAAAAGATATGTAGCTCTCTGCAATTTCAGCCATATATTCAGTGACAGAGAAGATCTTGACATTCAGGTTGCCCGGCTCATTGGATTCCCTGAAATTGTGGAGCATCTGTATTATGTGCCCGAGCTTTGTACTCTGCTGGAGAATTTTCCTTGAATGGCTTCTGATGTAGTCATCTGAACGCTGGTATTCCAGAATCTGCTGGCACGGGACTGAAATCATCGAGACCGGGACAGCCATCTGCTGGGCAAGGTTTTCCATAAGATGCAGCTTTGAGTCAAGGGTCTCTTCCTTGCGCCTTGCCTCGATTCTCTCCATTATGCTCTGCCTTTTCTGTCTGCGTCTCCTGTAGAAGTACATTCCTGTCATGGCAATGAACATCAATGACAGCAGTGCATAGATGCATTTTGCAAATGTGCAGCTGTACCATGGTGCGCGGATTACTATCCTTATGGACTTGACTGGGCTTGTCTCACCGGTTATGATGTTTCTGTACCTTACATTCAATGTATATCTTCCAGGATGCTTCTCCCCGAAATTTATGTCAGGCGAGGACTCGAACCAGTGGTCGTCGGAGCCTTTCAGGTTGTATAGGTAGACGTAATTGCTGCAATTGATGTAGTCGATGGCTGTCACATGAAGCTCATACAGCCTTTCATCAGGCCTTATGACAAGCCGTCCGTCCTTGCGTACGGCATCTTCAAACGGTACCTTCCTGTCATTTATCTGTACGCTTCTGAAAGTCAGCTCGGGACTGTATGGCTCGGCCACATATCTTGTCTGCTCCATTGTGACAAAGCCGTTTGTGCCTCCAAAGAACATAATGCCGCTTTGAGTGTCATGGTATGCCGCCCCGTCGCTGTATTCTATGATGTCTATTCCATATGAATACCCGTATCTTGCATACGAAGATGTTGCCGGCTCGTACCTTATCAGTCCGCTGTTGGTCGTGAGGTACAGCCTGCCCCTGCTGTCTTCAAGTATGCCGTGGATTATGTTGCGTATAGGGGTCTCGTGTACAGAGCCGTCACTGTCAAGGTTCAGCAGCCCCCAGCTCGTCCCTATCCATAGCTTTCCGTCTCCTGCCCTGAGGATAGACCATACATCATTGGCTATCTCTGCCCTTGAATCATTGAATTTGGTTATGGTATAGCTGTCCGTCTCCGGAAAATAGTGGACAAGTCCTCCTCCTCTGTTGCCTATCCATATTGTGCCGTCCGTATCTGCAAACATGGTGAAGAAGAAATCCTTGTTCTCCATCTCTTTCCCGAAATCCAGTTTTTTCCACTCCTTGATGTACGGTGTGCCGTCCCTGTCAGCGATGGTAAGCCTGAATACCCCGCATCCTACAGTCGCTGCCCAGAGGGTTTCATTGTCACTCTCGTGCAGTGAATGGATGTATCTCAAGTCAGGAGGGACATTTCCTCCGAGTGTGTGGACACTTGTCCCTGTCAATCCCTGGTAATTGAGTCCATATCCTTCGGAACCTATCCATATGAGTCCTCGGCGGCTCTCTTCCATGGCGAATACAGCATTGTCAGCAAGGCCTGACATGCTGTTGACATGGGCTATCCCTGTCAGCCTTCCTGCTGTTGAGAAGTCAGGAATCATTACAATCCCTTCTCCCTTGGTCGCTACCCTCAGTGTGCCCCCTGAATCAAGGAGGAGACTCCTGACTGGTTTTGACAGATTGCAGGGAAGCTTGTCAAAGCTGTAGGAATTGAATGACAGTTCATCATTTGCATACATGAACAGTCCCTGGCCGTCGCTTCCGATCCAGACAATGTCCTGCCTGCTGTCTTTCATCAGGTAGAACACTCCGCAGTTTATCGCAAGACGCTCCATGGAATATTTCTTCGGGCTTTCCGGTTCGTGGTGAAGCTTCGTCACTCCGTCAAACAGGAACGAGACGAGAAAATCATGCCCGTATCTTATTGCATACGAAACCTTTCCATATCGTCTGATTTCGGAACTTATGTCCGCGATGTATTCAAGTATCTCTGTGTGTGGGTTGAATGTGTACAGGATTCCTTTCCTGTCAATGACAATCGCTTCATCATTGTCCGCAAAGGCATAGTCAATCTCCATGGGGACTACCGGTTCCGGGGTTTCCATCCTGCATGCCTTCCCTTCGCCAGGGGCAGAATAGTGGGTCCTGTAGATCCCGTCCCTCAGCATGAGGCAGATGTCGCTGCCTCCAGTCCATGCGGTTATGAATTTGTTGAAAGACAGCGGCGAGGGCATGTCTATTTCCTGGAATGACGATGAGGATGCATTGTATCCGTACAGATTGTTGGACTGAGTAATCACTATTGTCCTGGATCTTTCTGTACTTATAAGGAAATATGTCCCCTGGAATTCATTGTGCTGCTCGATTACCTTGCTCTTGTCCATCAGGTCAAGACCATAGTTTGTCCTGATCCACCAGTATCCGTCCTCTGTCGGCAGAATCTTCTCGATAAGGTTTCCGGAGAGCTGCTTCATCCCGCTTCCTGCCTGCGGATATGCCTGCATTGAATATCCGTCCCATATATTCAGCCCCTCGCATGTCCCGAGCCAGACATATCCGTCCGGATCCTGGTTGATGCAAAGTACGGAATTGTTGCTTATGCCTTCCTTGCTGGATATGGTGCGCAGGTTGCCTGCAATGAGCAATTGGCATGACAGTACAGATATCGTACTTGCGAAAAAACGGATAAATATGCCTGGAAATTTCATATTCGTACTATTTTGGAGCGAATTTAATGGTTTTTGTCTGTAAAAACATGAAAAAGTATGTAACTGCACTAAAAATGCACAAAATCGTACATTGTTGTATATTAATGGAAATAACTTTGTGCCATTGAACAATTAACTAGTAACCACGCTATGATCAAAAAAACGATTCTAAGCAATGCCGTGAAATATTCTCTCGCATTGCTGTGTTGTCTGGCATGTGCGGGAATGTCTGACCTTTTCGGACAGTCCGGTACAAAGCCGGTGAGCGGTAGGGTTGTCGATGAGAATGGTCAGCCGTTGGCCGGTGTCTCGGTGCTTGTTGAAGGGACTTTCAACGGTACTTCTACCGGAGCTGACGGTACATGGATTCTCAAGGGTATCAAGAATACCGACAACCTTGAATTCAGCTGTCTCGGATATAAGACTGCAGTCGAGCACATCGGCTCAAGGTCAGAAATCTCTGTGACGCTTCTTGAAGATACGAGCTATCTTGATGAAGTAGTCGTTGTCGGATATGGTACGACAACAAGGCGTCACATCATTTCCTCTGTATCCACAGTAAGCAGGGAGGCCCTGGCTGACAGGCCGGTTGCCAATATACAGCAGGCACTTCAGGGAACAGCTGCAAACCTTATCATCCAGACAAGGAACTATGACCCTACCGGTGGAGACCAGATGAACCTTTCCATCCGTGGAGTCAATACAATGGGAAACAACTCCCCGCTTGTCGTGATAGACGGTGTCCCTCAGGCAGAGGCTTCAAGGATGAACGACATCAATCCGAATGACATTGAGTCTGTCAATATCCTCAAGGATGCAGGCTCTGCAGCAATCTACGGTGCACGTTCTTCCAACGGTGTCATCCTGATTACGACCAAGGCCGGACGCAAGGAGGTGGCCCCGAGCATCTCGTTCAGTGCGCAGCTCGGTGCACAGGACCCTCATATACTATGGGATCCTGTACCTTCCTATATGAACTCGATCCTCAGGAATGAGGCCCTTGTCAATTCCGGACGTGACCCTATCTTCACAGCTGCTGAAATCCAGGACATGTACGAAAATGGTGATTGCGAGCCTTTTGTCCGCCAGGCGATGAAGACTGCGCTCCAGCAGAACTACAACGTCAGCGTATCGGGCGGAACCAAGCACACTACCTATATGGTATCTGCCGGATATTTCGACCAGGAGTCCAACTATATCGGCCCGGACTACGGAAAACAGAGATATAATGTACGTTCCAACATAACGACGGAGTGGGGACGCTTCAAGGTCGGGGCCAACGTGAACTACACAAGGTCCGAGATAAAGTCCCCTACGACTGACGGCTTCCTTTTCGCTGACCTTGCACGGTTCCCTACGTACCATTTCTTCCGTACAATGGATGACAACGGTATCTTCTATGCCAATAACTACAAATACGGCGGCTCTGGAGCAGTGCTCGCAAAACTCGTCGGGGGGGGGCTACAACAAATATGACAATGAATATGTCAGCGGTACGTTCAATGCCGAGTTCGAGATTATCAAGGGGCTGAAGCTCCGTGGGGTCCTCAGTGCGGAATCACGCAATGAGCACCGTTTCTCCGACCATATGACATACTATGTGGCGACAGACAATGGTGCCACGTGGGCAGATCCGTCTTCTGCCGTACTTTCGGGAAGCACAACCAATCCAGCGGATGACTGGGTGGCAAAGGATACATATCTCAATGGCCAGGTGCTGCTGGACTTTAACCGTACATTTGCGGGAAAGCACAATGTCACTGCACTTCTCGGATGGTCACAGGAGTCGAGGAAACATTATTCTGTAAGTGCATCGAAGAGGTATCTCAATGACCTTAACCAGCCTACTGACGGGACAATCACAGTTGACAGCGGCACGTCCCTTTCAACCCAGGACAATACTCGTTCTGCCCTCCAGTCATATTTCGGAAGGGTCGGCTACTCCTACGATGAGAGATATTATGTCGAGTTTACAGCGCGTTATGACATGTCTTCGAAATTCCTGAAAGTGCGCAACGGAGGATTCTTTCCTGCCGTTTCTGCCGGCTGGCGTATATCCCAGGAGAGCTTCATGAAAGACTACAGGTACAAGGTCGGTGACCTTAAGGTCCGAGCTTCATACGGTGTAAACGGAAACCAGCAGGATGTCGGACTGTATGACTTCATGACCACATACGGAATATGGCTTGACGCATACGGCTTCAACGGCTCATCAGTGCCGGGGCTTATGTTCACGATGGGAAATGAGGCCCTTACATGGGAGAAGTCAAAGACATTCAACATCGGTGTCGATGCGTCTTTCTTCAAGAATTCATTCAATGTCAATTTCGACTATTTCTACAAGAGGACATCTGACATCCTCCTTCCTGCAATCGTTCCTGGAGTATTCGGTGCAAGCATCGCAAAGGAGAACAGGGGAGTCCTTGACAACCAGGGATGGGAGCTGACACTGACCTACAACCTTTCACGCAAGGACTGGAACCACACATTCTCCCTTAACCTCGCAGACTCAATGAACAAGGTCGTGAAATACGGAACTCCTGCGATATCATCCAATGATGGTGTCACTGTGCTTATCCAGGAGGGACTTCCTCTCAATTCATACTATGGATATAAGGTAGCAGGATATTTCTCGGGATATGAGGAAATCCAGGAGGCAGCAATCCCGTCCACTATCGACCGCTCGCAGCTCCGTCCGGGAGATGTGCGCTATGTGGATATCAACAATGACGGTGTAATCGACATCAATGACCGTACATATTTAGGATACGGCTTCCCTCGCTACACATTCGGATTCAACTATAGCTTCAACTGGAAGGGACTGGATTTCAGCATTATGCTCCAGGGCGTCCTGAAAAGGACAAATGCAATCAGGGGTGAATTGTTCCAGCCGTTCCATTCTGACTACGGACTGACAATGTACGAGCACCAGCTCGACTACTGGACAGCGGACAACACTGATGCGCTGTGGCCACGTCTTTCTGCACACGGTTCTGTCAGCACATCAAACAACTGGGGACAGCCTGGCTCTGAAATCAATATGATTGACGGTGCATACCTGAGGGTGAAGAACATCCAGATAGGCTATACCCTTCCAAGGAAATGGACCCGGAAATTTGCCTGCAAGAGCCTCAGGATATATGTCGATGCACAGAATCCTCTGACATTCACAAAATATGGCTTTGTGGACCCTGAGACAACCGAATTCGGCAGCAATATGAGCCGTGGCGGTGCAAACTCAGTCAGGAACTATCCTACCCTGCGCTACTGGGGTGGAGGAATCAATCTGACCTTTTAAAAAGACAAGTTTATGAAACGCAACAATATATTTCTAATCTTTCTGCTGGGGCTGGTCAGCTGCGTGGGGATAGAGCAGTTCCCGACAAACTCATATTCGGATGCAACATTCTGGAACTATGAGGAAAACTGTATGGCTGCACTGTACCTCGGATACAACCAGTGCTGGAATGCAGACATGTATTTCGGCAACAACATCCTTTCGGATGATGTGTACGGAAGCCGCCACACAACAAATTCCACTGAGTTGGCAACAGGCCTTGCCACAACCAACGGCGGACGCTTCTCTTCGGAGTGGAACCAGTGCTACCAGGAACTCCGTACAATCCACACTGCGCTTGACAACAAGGACAGGATGAACCTTCCTGAAAATGTCAAGTCGAGGATCGTGGCTGAACTGAGGCTCATGAGGGCCTTTACATACATGAGGCTGACAACATGGTTCGGCGATGTCCCTTTCCTTACCAGCAACCCTACTCTTCCGGAGTCAAAGGTAATAGCCCGTACAAGCGCGGACGTAATCAAGGCTTTTATCCATTCAGAGCTTGAGGAGGTCTCACACATACTTCCCAGGAATACGGAACTTTCCGCATCTGAGAACGGGCGTTTCACTTGCGGAACTGCAGTGGCCCTGAATGCAAGGGCATATCTCCTTGACAATGACTTTGAGAACTGTGCAAAGGAATGTGAAAAGCTTGTCAACGGCACTGAGTACGGCACATACGCACTCGCGGCCAGCTATGAAGACCTCTTTGTCAGCGGACATTACGGTCCGGAGTCCATCATGAACATTGAGTTCGCATACGAAGGCGGGGTTGACAATATAAAGAGGAGCTGGGACACAGGCACAAGGATTCCTCAGTCTATCGGTTCAGGTGCGATTGTCGCATTTTCCCCTACACAGGAACTTGTGAACTGCTACAGGAAAGTCGACGGCTCTGTTGCGGCTGACACAGACTATGAGGGCCGTGACCTCCGTTTCTATGCCACAATCGCATACAATGGATGCACAATCCGTATCCCGGAGGCAAAGGCCTGCAAAATCATAGGCTCAGAGGGTGTCGGCAAGGGTACATATACCTGCTGGACAAACCCTTCGGATGAGGAGGTGGCCCAGAGGAATGATGCGGCACTCAATGACTCCTACAACGGCTCCCAGGACAGGACAATGACAGGATATTACAACATAAAGAACTATGCTCCAGAGACCATCGGTTCGGGTGGAGGATCTTACAAGCCACTTATGGAGATGAGGTACGCAGATGTCCTGCTGATGTATGCCGAGTCAATGTATGAGACAGGTGCGATGACCGAGTCCGTATGGAATGCCACAATGGCACCGATTCGCAGGAGGGCAGGATTCAGCAATGACTATTGCAGCTGGCCGGGGGCAGGCGACCTTCGCCAGACCATACGTGACGAACGCCGCTGTGAGCTCGCCCTTGAGGGACGTCGCTGCTTTGACCTCCGCCGCTGGGCTGCCATGGATACACCTGCGATCAAGTCTACAGGTGCGCCGTTCCTGATGTCAAGGGCAATAGGCGCCCCGTTCCTTGACAACGGCAGCAATATACAGTGCCCTGCTTCATACAATATGAAATACTGGTTCCCTGTGCCTCAGGGCGAAAGGGACAAGAACAGCAATCTTACACAGAATCCTGGCTGGTAGGTCCAACCGATAAAAGATAAAGATATATGAGAACCATATTGCTTAATACAACTGTCATGGTATATGCGGCTGCAGTCCTGCTTGCAGGGTGTATGCCGGAGGGACGCCAGATCAACTATGACGTGCAGCCTGGCGATGAACTGTATCTGCCTGCAGAAGCTGCTGAAATAGACCTTGCACGTGGTGCAGATGTGGATTTCCAGTGGGCACCTTCCATGGCTCACGACAACGGGTATATTTCATACGAACTGCTGATAGACAGGGAGGACGGGGACTTCTCTTCACCTGTGGCTGTGTTTGCAGGCCAGCTCAATGGCTCGAAGCCCTGTCTGAGCCTTTCTTCCAAGAATCTCAACGTGGCGGCAAGGGCAGCAGGGATAGGACGCCGTGAGACAGGTGTTGTCAAATGGACTGCCAAGGCGTCAAAGGGCCTCTATGGAAGCGTATATTCAGAGGCAAGGACCCTTGTTGTCACTACGATGAACTCAATGGAGCCGCTTCCACAGAACGTACAGTTGAAAGGCGAGGCTGTCGAGCAGCCGGAAAAGGGAATAGGGATGACGGTCTCACGCGGCATTGACAATGTCCCTGCCACTGAAGGCAACTTCGAATGTTTCACGAGGATAAAGGGAAGTACAGACTTTACCATATCTGACGAACTTGGACGCTACTATAGCCTGAACGGCAACGGTACTGTTGAATATTCGGATACTCCGGTGACATGCAGGATGCCGGCTGAGGCAATCTATTGGCTGAAAATAGATTTCGGCGTGATGACATGGTCGTACAATACTGTCTCGAAAGTTGAGTTCTATGCTGCGGCATACGCTGACAACAAGATGACAACTGCGAATGAGACAATGACTTATGTCGGGAATGGCGTTTGGGAGCTTCTCAACTATGCCAATACCGTATCAGACAATTCCGCCAATGACACAAGGCACCGTTTCAATGCGACTCTCGGTGACGGCAGCAAGCTGTATCTCGGCACACAGGCAGGTCTCGGCACTTCCTATACCACCGACTACCTGAAAGTGAACTTCTATACGAAGGAGACCATCGGCAATGTGGACTGGGACAAGACCTATAATTTCCTGGTCAGCGACTGCGGAAGAAAACTGGACTGCTATCTGTACCTGAACGGGGACAATCCTGCCGGAACATGGTGGCATGAATATAAATTCAAATAAAATGTGCAATAATTATGAAACACTATAGATCAATGGGAACTCTGATACTATTTTCTGTGCTTGCCATGCTTCCTGTCTCATGTGAAGAAGACTATATGGCAATTACCAATCCGGTTACCGTGAAACAGGCCAATGTATATTCAACATACGATATAGACTGGGCTGCTGCTGCGGACTCTGTCTCGACTGCCTTTATAGAGAGGTTCTACTGCAGCTCCAACCGCAACGGCTCGGACGGTGTATTCTCGTACAGCGAGTATAACAAGAGGGGAGGAAACGGAAACTGCTATTGGCAGCAGGCCCATGCCATGGGAGCGATGGTGGACTACTATAACCGTATCAAATACACAGACCCGGACCAGGCAGCCCTGATAAGGAGCTATTTCAGACGCTGGTATGACAAGAGGGGAAACAACTATGAGGGAAATTCCTCATGGCGTGGCTCGACAGGATTCGGCAACGACTTTACCGATGATACCTGCTGGATAATAATCGCACTTCTCCAGATGTATGATGCGACAGGGGATACAACCTATTATACCGCAGCCAAGACTACATGGGACGAATGTGTCCGCCCGCGCTTTGCCCTAAACAAATATGGCTGGCTCCCGTGGAAGTGGAGCGATGCCGGTGCCAATGAATGTACCAACGGCCCGGGGGCAATAGTCGCAGCCACTCTTGCAGGGTATGCACGCGAGGCCGGAAATGCTGACGAATACAACAGGTATATCGAAGAGGCTTTCAAATGCTTCGACCAGAACATCAGCGTGATGAACCAGGACGGTACACTCAGCGGAATTCCGCTTAGCTATACCCAGGGCACATGCATGGAGGCAGGACGCCTTATATGGAAACTCACCGGAGAGGTAGGATACCTCAGGAAGGCAATCTCTGCCGCAAGGGGCCAGATGGGCTCCAGCAGGATGAACGAGGTTTACCAGAACGAGAATGTGATGCGTGATGAGGGTGCTGACGAGAACAACTCGATTTTCCACGCGGTGTTCTTCCATTGGGCTGCGAGGATGGCGACTGACAAGGAAATTGATGCCGTGGATTCACGTATAAGGGAGGAGCTTGACAGATATGTACTCCGCCATGCCTCATATTACTGGACAAGGGGAATCGACAAGTCTGTATTCGGATGGGAAGACTCCTATTTCGGAGTCAAGTGCTACGAGGCAAGGACATCCGGCTCAGGAGGATCCCTCGGGGCGTATACAAGTGCTGCACAGGCCCTTGAATCAATGTGGCTTATGGAAAGATCTAAATAGCAGTGGATATGGGACGATTATTCAACATTCTTGTACTTTCCATGTCTGTCCTGTTTGCTGCAGTGTCATGCAGTCCGGACGGCAATGGGCATGCTTCCGCACTGGAGTCTCCGGGAAGCCTATATCTTCCGAGAAACCAGTATCCTCTTGACATTACTGTAGGGCAGGCCGTGGTCTTCGAATGGGACTACTCTGCTACAGACAATGTCTGCTACCAGGTCCTTTTCGACAGGGAAGACGGAGATTTCTCCTCTCCTGCATATATAGTGACAAGCGATGCAAACGGATTTTCCCCTTCGGTGGAGGTCTCTTCTGCAACGATGTCTACAATCGCCTCCCTCTGCGGAGGCCTTCCGGGACAGACTGTGGCTGTCAAATGGACAGTCCGTACATTCAGGGGACTTGAATCTGTGACAGGTACAAAGGACGGTGAGGCACGTACAGTGCTCGTGACAAGGCCAAACACTGTCGATCCTCTGCCTGCTTCCATCCAGATGCAGGGGACAGCAACCGAGAACGGCTCATCTGTCAAGTTCTGCCAGGCTCTTCCTGTTGGGACAGCATTGGGACAGCATATCGCAGACCGCCAGAAAGGTGCGATGGAATGCTTCACACGCTTTACCGACGGCGAATTTACAGTAAAGGATGACCTTGACCGCTTCTATGCGCTTGAAGATGGCGGAAGGCTGCTGTGTACCTATACGCAGGAGACTTCGAACCATGCTCCGTCTGAGGGAATCTATTGGGTATACCTTGACTTCAATACCATGTCATGGTCAATGAAGGAAATCTCCAGCCTTGTCCTCTGGACGCATCCATGGTTTGGCGCAGAGGATACAGCTCCGCTTTCGTATGAGGGCAACGGAGTCTGGGCAATTGTTGACTATGCCTGGAAAGTCGGAAATGAGTCCCAGAGGGATACACGCTATCATTTCAATGTAACCTATGCCGACGGCTCTGTTGAAAGATGGTCATTCTGGGATGATGACTGCCGCAACAATGCCACGCCGGAAACAGACCCTAAATTCTATAATGTCTACAGGTTTGTGGACTTGAGTGACGGATGGGCGCACTCATGGAAGAGCAAGGAGGACCGTGAGGGAGTTGGCATGCTGGCTACTTTCAGGGTCTATATGAACAACGAAAAGGCAGCTGACTATATCCACGAACGTTCATTCAGGTAATCATGGCATCCGGGCTGTTATATGTACTGACGCTTTCTTTCCTCTGCCTCACTTTGGAGGCGGAGGATGTGAAGGTGCTTGACAGGAAGGGCAGGGCACCGTCTGTGTTCTGCCTTGCCTCCAGGGACAGGCGTCCGGTCATATATGTGGATGAAAATGATGCAATTGCAGTAAAGAAATCAGCAGAGCTGCTTGCCGCTGACATCGAGGCTGTCACAGGAATCCATGCCGGTGTCGTGAATGCCTTGGGTAAGTCTCGCAGCTATGTCATAGCGGGCACAGTCGACGGATGCGGACTTGTCCGCTCACTTGCAGAGTCCGGGAAGATTGACCTGGAGCCGATAAGGGGCGGATGGGAGCAGTTCTGCATAAAGACAGTGAAGAATCCGTTTCCTGGAGTCCAGGAGGCACTTGTGGTGGCCGGGAGTGACCGCCGTGGTGTTGCATACGGCCTTTTCACAATTTCTGAAAAGATAGGTGTAAACCCGTGGTACTGGTGGGCAGATGTGCCTGTAAAGAGGCATTCTGAACTCTATGTCGATGCAAAAGGATATTATTCAGAGGAGCCGTCAGTGAAATACCGCGGCATTTTCCTGAATGATGAGGACTGGGGCCTTGCGCCATGGGCATCAAGGAACTATGAAAAGGAACTGGGCAATATAGGCCCAAGGACATATTCAAGGATATGCGAACTCCTGCTGAGGCTCAAGGCCAATATGCTCGCACCTGCGATGCACCCGGTCTCGGCTCCTTTCCACAGCATTCCGGAGAACCGCGCCGTAGCGGATTCATTTGCAATAGTCATGACATCCACGCATTGTGAACCGCTTCTGCTGAATACTGCATCCGAGTGGGACAGCAGGACCATGGGACCATGGAACTATGATGCCAACAAGGAAGGCATTAACCGTGTGTTGACAGAAAGGGTAAGGGAGACAGCCATGTATGAGAATGTCTATCCTTTGGCACTCAGGGGACTTCATGATGCCGTAATGGCAGACGGGATTCCGATGAAGGACAAGGTGCGTATGCTTTCGGAGGCCCTCAATGACCAGAGAACTATAATTTCAGCCAATGTGGACGCACCGCTTGAAGATGTCCCTCAGGCGTTTACCCCATATAAGGAGGTACTTGAAATATATTCCAGCGGGCTTGAGCTTCCGGATGATGTCACGATAGTGTGGCCAGATGACAACTATGGATATATGAAACGGCTGAGCGGAACACGGGAGCAGGGACGCTCCGGACGTTCGGGTGTCTACTATCATGTCTCATATCTCGGTGTACCGCATAGCTACCTGTGGTTCAGCACGACGCATCCCGCACTCATGTACGAGGAACTCAGGAAGGCCTATGACACGGGGGCAGACCGTTTCTGGCTGCTCAACTGCGGTGACCTTAAGGGCAGTGAGATGCAGGTGTCGTTCTTCCTCAGCATGGGCTATGGCATCGGACGCTTTACCCAGGACAATGCCGTGGACTATCCTGCAGAATGGCTTGGCGGCATCTTCGGCGAGGAACTTCATGAAGAGCTGGACAGCTGCTACAGGGAATTTCTCTCGCTCGCGTTTACCCGGAAACCTGAATACATGGGCTGGGGATACCATTGGAACCATTATGGAAACGGATGCGAGCAGCTTACTGACACCGGTTTCTCCTTTCTGAACTATGGAGAGGCCCAGGAGAGGCTTGATTCGTATTCTCGCCTCGGGGACTTTGCCCGCAGGACATACGGAAGCCTGCCTCAGGAGATGAGACCTGCGTTCTGCCAGCTTGTCTGGTATCCTTTCCGTGGTGCTGAACTCATGAACAGGATGACCCTCGGTGCGCAGAAGAACAGAATGTATGCAAGGCAGGGACGCCTTTCAGCCAATGCTGTCGCGGATGAAGTCAGGGCATGCCATGACTCCCTTGAACTTATAACGGAGGAATATAATTCAATCCTTGGAGGCAAATGGAGGCATATGATGTCGCTCAGGCAGAACTATGACCATACAAGTTCGTATTACAAGCTCCCGGAACTGTGCAGTGTGGAAGCCTCAGGAAAGGCTTCACTTGCAGTACAGGTAGAGGGGGAAGATGTGAGCGGAGTACGCAGCTTCAAGGCTCTCCCTGCATTTGACTGCTATCTCCGTCCTGTGCACTGGATGGATGTCTACAGCACAGGGGATGGAGTGGCCGGATGGAGTGCAGAGCCTCTTTCGGACTGGATTCTGCTTTCGCAGTATTCCGGTACGACTGCTTTCGACAGCAGGATAGATGTCTCGATTGACTGGTCAAAGGTCCCTTCCGGAAGCGAGGTCCTCGGTGAAATTACCCTACGCGGTGCTGGTGAGGAGACAAGGGTACTTGTCTCGGTCTTCAATCCAGAATTCCCTTCAAGGGAGCAGCTGGAGGGAATGTATGTACAAAGCAACGGGGTTGTCTCGATTCCTGCCGCCTTGTTCCACAGGATAACCGGCAAGGGACAGGTCGAAATCAGGCCGGTGCCTGGTCTCGGAATCGACGGGGACGCGCTCCAGCTTGGAAACCCTGTCGCACCATTGCAGAATTACCGAAGCGGAGACACGCCCTCGGTGGAGTATGACTTCTGGTGCTTCGATTCCGGACAGGTGGATGTCTATACCTATGTGCTTCCGGTATTCCCGCTTAATATAGACAGGGACTTCAAGCTCCCCGAAAACACAAATGTGGACACGAAATACAGTGTACAGATTGACGGCGGCGCGATTTCGACTCCTACCTCATCTCATGTCGAATATACACAGCTGTGGTATGAAAGCGTCCTGAGGAACAGCGTTGTCAACAAGTCAACGATGAATATCTCCTCTCCTGGTAAGCATACACTCAGGATAAGGACAGGAGACCCGGGAATGGTGATACAGAAGATTGTTGTCGACTTTGGCGGTATGAAGCATTCGTACCTCGGGCCGAAGTCAACCTATATAGAAAAATAATAACCGATAATAAAAAATGAATCATGTTTAGGAAAGCATTGCTATCAGTATTTGCCATGGCGGCATTGCTCATGTCATGTACGCCGGAGGACATCACTCCGGTGCAGGACGGGCCTGTCAGGGCAGAAAAGCTCATATCCCCGAGGGAGGGGCTGAGTGTCAATATGTATCTTCTGGAAGTGCTCCAGTTTGAATGGTCCGCTGCCAGGGACGGGGCGACATACAGCCTTGTTTTCGACAAGGCTGACGGAGATTTCTCTTCGCCGGTGGCGTCTTTTCAGACAGATGAGACTTCGCTGATGCTTGACAAGGCCACTGTCCAGGAGATTTTTGAGCAGAATGCGGATGAAAAGGGCGAGGTCGCAGAACTGTCCTGGGGCGTTTTTGCTGTATATGATGATGCAGCAACCATTTCTGCACAGACAAGGCATATTACATTCACAACCCTTTCTGTCCCTGCAGAAGTGGAGACCCTTGTCGCTCCTGCAGACGGAGTGGAACTCAACCTTGAGACAATGGAGGGTGACCTTGCATTCTCATGGTCCAAGGCAATATGGCTCGGGAACGATGACGGACTTAGCTATACCCTCGTTGTAGACGAGGATGGAAAGGATTTTTCTGAACCTCTCTACAGTGTTGAAGTCAAGGGTACAGAAGCTGTCATGCCGAAGTCTGCCCTTGCTGAAATCTATGCTGCCTCATCCGTGGCCGCTGAGGAGGAAAGCTATATGCTCAAATGGGCTGTATATGCAAATGTAGGCCCTGTATCAACCATATCGGCAGAGTCAAGGACATTCTCTGTCATACCTAAGACAAAGGTAGAGCCTGTCAGGCCGTTTGAACCTGGTGACAAGCTGTATATCTGGATTCCTGGTTCATCGGAGAGCGGACAGGTGATGACATATCTCACAGACACATACTACAGGACCGGCAACGACAGCTACCATGACAGGCTGGATGCCTGGAAATGGGCATTCCCGTATTATGAGATATTCACATCCCTTTCTGCAGGCCAGAAATATTGCTTCTGCACGCTTGATGCTGATTCGGAAAGGACACATCTCTTCAAGGTGACATCAGACGGATTTGCAGAGGTGGAGGACGAGACAGCAGCATTTGCCGAGGTCTCTGTGGACGGAATCTACCGTATCAGGATAAATGCATCCGACAGCCGGATGGTGGACATAAGGAGAGTCGAGTATATAAACCTCAGGTTCGCATGGGGTGACTACAACAGCAATTCATACAACGATGCAGCCATGACATATTCAGGGAAAGGGCTTTGGACCGCACCTGGATACCATGTCGAAATAAAGGACCGCGGAGGCTGGTTCGAAGACCGCTACAGGTTTGTCATGAAGATGGAAGGAATTGCATCTCCCTATGGACTGTCGAAGAACAATGAGGGGCTGGTTACTGACAACAGGCCAGGACAGGGAGAGGATGCTTCATACTGGCATCTCCAGACCTCATATACCGGATGGGACCATTGGGTATTCAAATATCCTGCATGGCTTTGCGATGAGTCCAATCCAGGAAGATGGTGTGCAGATGTCAAGCTTTACATGAATGCTGACAAGGGACATTATACCCATGAATTTGTCAATCCGGCGGAAATGAAGGCATTTGCTGACGGTGACCCGCTCTATATCGCTGGGCAGGGTACTGAGGCAGGCCAGAAGATGTCCTATATCACATCATCTTCATACAATACCTCAATAGGCCAGTCCGGTGAAGTGGATGCCTTTAGGGACCAGGACTACAGATATGAGATATTTACAAAGCTCCAGGCCGGTGCCAGGTTCTATTTCAGGTCTGAGACCAATTCGGACTATTACTCATTGAATGAGTCCGGTACAGAAGTCGTGAAGATTGCATCTCCATCAGATGCTGCAGGCACCGTACAGGAAGAGGGTATCTACAGGATAAGGTTCAATGTGCAGTCCGGACAGGCGTATGTCGCAAAGGTTGACGAGGTCAGCCATTTCTTCTGTTTCACCGAGCAGCTTACGCCGATGAAATATCTTGGAAAGGGCGTATGGGTAATCGAGAACCTGAATATCAAGCTCGCCCAGGCAGGCTGGGGAGTCGAGGAAAGGTATAAGTTCAAGTTCGTCATTGATGGACAGGCGCAGCCGTACGGCAGGATGAGCACCTATGGTGACAGGCCGAATGCTTCCACTTCAGCAGATTACTGGTATGTCCAGCCGACAAGGCCGAACCAGTGGGATCCGTCATTCAAATATCCTGATTCTCTGTACGATACGACGAATTTTACTAGGTGGTATGCGGATCTCTATCTCTACATGAATGATGACAGGGGACATTATACACATGAATTTACAAATGCACATGAATAGACTGATAGGAATATTTGCGATATTGTGCGGAGCAATGCTGTCTGCCTGCGCACAGCCGGAGGATGTCCCGGCTGTGCCCGGCGGGCAGGATACCCCGTCGGAAAAGCCTTGTGTAAGCGCGCTCACTGCACCTAAGGACGGGCTTTCCGTTAATCTGGATGCGATATCGGACCTTACTTTCTGGTGGAAGCAGGCCGGAGGGAAGGTTGACGGATATGAACTTGCAATAGACATTGCAGGAGGAGATTTCTCCTCTCCTTTGGCATCTTTCCATGCCGGAACCTCGGCAGAGATTTCTGTCCTTGCCGGAGACATGAAGGCCATATATAACAAGGTACAGGAAAATGGCGTGGCCGAATTGGCCTGGACCGTGTTTACAGTATCCGGAGATGTCCGTACTGCAGGAAAGGAGCAGCGCAGGCTGACATTGACAAACACTGTCACCCCATATGTGGTCGATGCACTTTTCGTTCCTGAGTCTGGAGGACGTATAGACCTTGTGCTGCAGGAGGATGACATAGAGTTCACATGGGCACCTGCATCCGGGCTGAAAACTCCGTCGTATACTGTGCTTCTCGATGTGGAGGGGCATGATTTCAGCTCTCCGCTGGCCTCTTTTGATGCCGGGGAGCAGACATCCGTGACTGTAGCCCTTGACGAGATGCGCAAGATTTATTCGTCCAATGTCGCTGCCGGTTCTGAAATCCTCCGCCTTGAATGGGCTGTAAGGAGCACAGTTGAGGATAATTCCTGGATTTCAGGAGTACGTAACAGCCTGCTTGTGACAAATCTTCCTGTGGCATACTCCAATGCCATATTTACCGGATTCTCCCTGCCTGACCCGGATGTCATCAGGGCAGATGACGGATATTTCTATCTATATGCTACTGAACATAACCGCAATGATGCCAATATGAAGAACAGCCCTATAATGCGTTCTTCTGACCTTGTCAACTGGACAAGGGCAGGGGCTATGTTCACGGACTCTACCCATCCGCAGATTACCGACCAGAATCCGGCAGGGATATGGGCACCTTCTGTCAACAGGGTCGGCAACAGGTATGTGATATACTATTCACAGCCTGGCAAAAACTACAAACATGCCATCGGTGTCGCTGTCTCAGACAATCCTGCTGGGCCTTTCACAGACCTCGGGAAACTGATTGACAGCAACGAACAGGGGGTGGACATCTCGATTGATGCCTACCTTTACCAGGAGGATGGCAGGAATTATCTCTTCTGGGGAAGCTTCCGCAGCATAAGCGTCCTTGAATTGACGGCAGACGGCACAGCCATAAAGAACAAGGCTACACAGAAACGCATAGAAGTGGCCGGCGGGCAGTATGAGGCATCCGTAGTGCTCAAGAGGGACGGATACTATTATCTTATTGTCTCTACCGGCGACTACTCGAAGGGAGGAACCTACAGGCTTGTCGTGGGACGCTCCAAGAGTATTTTCGGACCGTATGTGGACAAGAATGGAAACGACATGAAGAGTGTGCACCATGAACTTATGCTCAAGGGAAATGACACATTCTCCTCTCCAGGACATTGCTCGCGTATAATCACAGATGACGAAGGCCAGGACTGGATCCTCTACCATGCATATCCGAACGACAAGGACTTCAGATGCCTTATGCTCGACAGGGTCAACTGGGTGGACGGCTGGCCTGTCTGTCCGGGGCTTCAGCCTTCATCACGCTCTGTCGCCAGGCCGGTATTCAAATAGAATTGTAATCTCGCTTCTGTTCCCTGTAGGGCAGCGGAAAGTGCCGTACAGCGCGTATAATGCAGATTTCGATGGCAGGTACCCTCAAAAAACAGGGTACCTGCCATCTTTTTGAAAGATAAATTAATTGATATTTAATATATTGTAATTCTACACGATGCCTGACACGGAACAAGACATGGAAAACAGGACAGTGTTTTCAACTTTAATGTCAGCATGGGAGTGCAACACTGATGTGGAAGTTCTCTGCAGATATGATAATCCAGGCATCATACTTGTCTTAAGGGACAGTCCATAACTAAACCTTCAGGTTATGGTAAAGAAAATCATCCTTTCGCT
>JAMPAT010000011.1 GCA_023667095.1 Bacteroidales bacterium | reverse complement strand
TGAGCCGACCATTCCGCGGTGCCCGGCTACGTATATCTTGCTGTCTTTTTCCATTATATCTTTATCAATATTGGCCATACCGGCAAGGCAATCGTTTATTTTACAATACCTTTCTCCAGATATTCAGCGAGGTTTGTGCGGATATGGTCGCCAGCCCTTTCGACTGCCACCTTGGCCATATCGCTGTCCACCATAAGCTTGACGAGTTCCTCGAAAGTCGTCTTCTGGGGATTCCAGCCGAGTTCCTCACGCGCCTTTGCCGGGTCTCCCCACAGGTTCACGACATCTGTAGGACGGTAGAAATCCTCAGAAACCTCAACCAATGTCTTTCCGACAAGGGATTCCGGTGCATTTCCACTCACAGAGACACATACTCCCCTCTCGTCCGCCCCCTCTCCGACAAACTCAAGCCCTATGCCTACATATTTGAAAGCCAGGTAGCAGAATTCGCGGACACTGTGCTGGACACCGGTCGCAATCACAAAATCCTCCGGCCTGCTGTTCTGCAGAATCAGCCACATGCATTCCACATAGTCCTTGGCATAGCCCCAGTCACGCAGTGACGAAAGGTTGCCAAGATACAGTTTCTCCTGCTTGCCCTGCACAATCCTCGCTGCAGCCAAAGTAATCTTCCTTGTGACGAAAGTCTCTCCCCTGCGCTCGCTCTCATGGTTGAACAGGATTCCGGAGCAGCAGAACATATTGTAGGCCTCCCTGTATTCCTTCACTATCCAGTAGCCATACAGCTTTGCGACAGCATAAGGGCTGTATGGATGGAAAGGGGTATTCTCATTCTGCGGGACCTCCTCAACTTTGCCATACAGTTCTGATGTAGACGCCTGATATATCCGGCAAGTCTCAACAAGATTGCATGCACGGACAGCCTCAAGGATACGGAGGACACCTGTGGCATCCACATTTGCTGTATATTCCGGTGAGTCAAAGGAAACCTGTACATGGCTCTGCGCAGCAAGGTTATATATCTCGTCAGGACGTACCTGGGATATGACCTTGATAAGGCTCATCGTGTCGCCCATATCCGCATAGTGGAGATGGAAGCATGAGCGTCCCTCCAGATGCGCAATACGCTCACGGAAATCCACTGACGAACGTCTGATAGTACCATGCACGTCATAGCCTTTCTCCAATAGGAACTCAGCCAGGAACGAGCCATCCTGTCCGGTTACACCTGTTATCAATGCTGTCTTCATATTTTTTCAAAAATTCAAATCGTAAAAATAGGAAAATTTTTCCACACGCCATTGACAAATCACCAGAGACATCCCTAAACAGGCAAGGCAAAATACGCAGGCATGTCCGCTGCCACAGCCGAGTCAAGGAGCAGGACAAGGAGCTGCAGCCATCCGCATGGCCTCCGTTTTGCTATATGCGGCTATGGATATAATAATTTCAAGATTATGGAAAAGACATTTAGAGAAGCCGTTAAAGACAGGAGAAGCTACTATAGGCTTACAGCGAAGTCTCCTGTGGATGACAATACGGTAAAGGAAATTATCAGGGAAGCTATAGAGAATGTGCCATCCGCATTCAACTCACGTTCCACCAGGATTGTACTCCTTCTCGGGATGCACCACAGGAAACTATGGGAGCTTACCCTGGCGCAACTGAAAAAGGTCACACCTGCAGAGTTCTTCCCACGGACAGAGCAGAAAGTGGCCAAGAGCTTTGCATCGGCATACGGGACAATCCTTTTCTTTGAGGATATGGATGTCATCGAAAAGATGCAGAAAGACTTCCCGACATATGCCGCAGCATTCCCTTCATATTCTGACCAGACATCGGCAATGCACCAGTTCGTCATCTGGACAAGGCTTGAAGAGCTCGGATTCGGAGCATCGCTCCAGCACTACAACCCACTGATTGACCAGGACATTGTAAAGCAGTGGGGAATCAGCCCCAAGTGGAGGCTTGTATCACAGATGCCGTTCGGAATCCCGGAGGACACGCCCGGGGAAAAGGAGACAGGAGATACAGAAAGCCGTTTCCTTGTCTTTGAATAGCGGAAATTTTCCCATGCAGGCAGTCCGTATGAGCATTGGCAGTGCCATACTGGCTGCCTTCCATATAAGAAATGGCCCGGAGGCACATATCCCTGCACCACGGGCCACTTCTTCAACCGGATTTGCCGTCAAATGGCAGGAACCCGTTCGCTGAACTTCATATCCATCCAGCTGATATATATTATAATGACCTTACCGTGAAAGTTTGAATGCCCTGTACTTCAGATATTTTTCCTGAATCCTGTCAAGAGTCTCCTGTGCAATTCCAAGAAGCATAAGGACATCTTCAAGTTCATCTTCGAGTTCCTGGAGGGAGATAATCTCATCGAGGGTCATCAGATCCATCAGGTCTGTCTCCTTCTCGACTGAGCCTGGCATTGCAACCCTCTGTATCTTTGATGCGTACAGCCAGACCGGATTCCAGAAGAGAAGGCCGTTCCTTTCCACAAAGTCCTCACTGCTGACATAGAAGCTGTTAAAAAGGTCAGCCTCAACATCATATTCTTCATTATAATAATGCAGAGTCGGATCGGTAAACTCAAACTCACCGGTCATCACAAAACCGGCAGACTTAAGATAGGCATCAATTGCTACAACATTGTCCGGCTCACCTATTATGAAATCAAGGTCATTGTAGGACCTCTTCCTTCTCGGCATGATGCCATAGCTCCTTGCAAGTGTCTGAACAGCAGAACCGCCAATCAAAGCAGCCCCTAAAGAATTGATCTTCCGGACAACCTCTATATCAATCGGAGAGTATATGTCAAATACTTTACTGAGTTCAATATATTCCGTATTCATAACATTCACAATTGATGTTAATACCAAGTCACAGCCGGCCCTAATACCAACTACTGTGCTAAACTGTGTGCCCAGGTCCGTACCTTTAATGGAAAGCATGGAAGCAGATGGCCATTATTCATAAAAATATTTTCGATTCCTTTAAAATAATTATTGTTTTTCGATAAAATATATTATTTTTGCAAAAACATTGGATTTCTTAAAATTTTATTGATATGATTACAGAATGGTGGGCATCACTTGACCCGTTTATGAGAACCCTGTGGATTGTGGCATTGGGCTCCTCATTGATTTTTGTCATTGAAAGCATAATGACATTCATTGGAGCAGATGCAGGCGACACAGGCGGCATCGACATGGACTTCGACACAGGCATTGACGACCTGTCCAATGCAGACGGCAGCAGCCTCGGAAGCAACCTCTATACATTCCGGAACTTTGTGAACTTCTGCCTTGGATTCGGCTGGACAGCGATTCTCCTGCGCCAGAAGGTGGATTCGACCGGACTTCTCCTGCTAATCGCCATTGCTGTGGGAATTGCGCTCGTTGCAATAGTGATGTATATGTTCAAGCTTCTGGGCAGCATGCAGCAGTCAGGCACCATAAATGTCTACAAGTCCGCTGTAGGATGCCAGGGACGTGTCTATCTTACCATTCCAGGGGAGCGTTCCGGAGAAGGCAAGGTACAGATAAGCATCAACAATGCCGTGCGTGAATACACTGCAATTACAGACGGCGACACTATCGCCAATGGAAAGGCCATAAAGGTTGTGGAAGTAATTGACAGCAGCACCATGCTTGTCGAGGAAATCAATTCTCTCATCATATAGCAATTTATCAGAAAACATTTCAATATTAACCATTTAGAATCATGGAACTTATTTTACCACTCATCATTATTGCAGTATTGTTTGTGACTTTCACTGCAATCCTGAAGCGCTATAAGCGCTGCCCATCAGACAAGATCCTCGTAATCTACGGAAAGACAGGCAAGAGATCCTCTGCAAAATGTATCCACGGAGGCGCATCTTTCATCTGGCCTGTGTTCCAGAGCTACGCATTCCTGGACCTCACCCCTATTTCGATAGAGTGCAACCTGACAAATGCCCTGAGCAAGCAGAACATCCGCGTCGATGTACCGTGCCGCTTTACTGTAGGTATATCTACAGATCCTGACAGCATGACAAATGCAGCGGAAAGGCTCCTCGGCCTGTCAATTGACAATATCCAGAGCATAGCCACAGATATCCTTTTCGGACAGCTTCGACTTGTGATTGCGACCATGGACATTGAGGAAATCAATGCAGACAGGGACAAGTTCCTCGCAAATGTCAGCGCAAATGTCGAGGCAGAGCTGAGAAAGATCGGACTTAAGCTCATCAACGTCAATGTAACGGATATCAGGGACGAGTCTGGATATATCGAGGCCCTCGGAAAGGAAGCAGCAGCAAAGGCAATAAACGATGCCAAGAAGAGCGTTGCCGAGCAGAACCGTTTCGGTGAAATCGGTAAGGCGGAGGCCGACAGGGACAAGGATATACGCATCGCCGAGACCGTCCGCGACACAAGGATAAGCACTGCAGATGCAAACGCGAAGGCAGTCGAAGGAGAGAACAACTCAAAGATTGCGATAGCAAATTCCGATGCTGTACGCCGTGAGAAAGAGGCAGAGGCAGCACGTCTTGCAGTAGCAGCAGAGAAAGTCCAGGCTGCAAAAGCCCTTGAGGAAGCCTACAAATCAGAACGCGATGCCGAGATGGCACGTGCAGAAAGGGAAAAGGCTACACAGCAGGCAAATATCGTAGTGCCCGCACAGATTGACAAGGAAAAGGCCATAATCGATGCCGAGGCAGAAGCAGAGAAAATCCGCAGGCTGGCAAAGGGAGAGGCCGATGCCATCTATGCAAAGATGGATGCACAGGCACGCGGTATGCTCGAAATCCTCTCCAAGCAGGCAGACGGTTTCAACCAGCTCGTCAATGCAGCTGCAGGAGATCCTCAGAAGGCTGTACTCATGCTTATCGCCGACAAGCTTCCTGAACTGGTCAAGACACAGGTTGAGGCCGTCAAGGGCATAAAGATAGACAAGGTGACAGTATGGGACGGAAACGGCAAAGGAGACGGCAACACATCAACTGCAAATTTCATCTCAGGCATGATGAAGTCAGTTCCGCCTCTCGAGGAACTGTTCAACATGGCAGGCATGAGCCTTCCGTCATATCTTAAGGCTGAACCAAAACCAGAAGAAGCAGAAACTATAGAAGAGAAACTGTAATGCCGATTATTGTTAATGTAGACGTGATGCTTGCCCGAAGGAAGATGACTTCCGGAGAGCTTGCCGAAAAGGTTGGAATCTCGGCTGCAAACCTTTCTATCCTGAAGACAGGAAAGGCGCGTGCCATACGTTTCACGACCTTGGATGCGCTCTGCAAGGCGCTGGACTGCCAGCCTGGAGACATTCTGGAATACAGGGCCGACAATAAAGACATTACCGGATGACCCCGGTTGGCAGTAACTATCTATCATAAAGCAATCTGGATTCAATGTTCTCCAGAAAGGCCTGCAGGCACAAGAAAGAGGGTAAATTCTTTGATTAACTCAGAATTCACCCTCTTTCCTTAAATATTTGGTGGTCTCCAGGAGGAGACGCTGCAATGCCGGAATTACTCCAGAGGTTTCATGTTGTGATAGACATTCTGCACATCATCGTCCTCTTCAAGACGCTCGATGAGCTTGTCAATCTCAGTCCTGTCCTCTGGTGCTATGTCCTTGAGGTCAACATTCGGAAGACGGACGAACTCTCCAGAGACAAGTTCATATCCGTTGTCCTCGATGTATTTCTGGATGGTGTTGAATGCAGTGAACTCACCATAGATGATGATTTCCTTCTCCTCATTCTCGTTCTCCTCCTCGAAGACTTCCTCTGCTCCAAAGTCAATAAGTTCAAGCTCAAGTTCCTCGACATCCACAGGTTTGTCGCTCTTCATACGGAAGATACACTTGCGGTCAAACATATAGTCTACGCTTCCTGATGTCCCGAGGGAGCCTCCGCTCTTTGTGAAATATGAACGGACATTTGCTACCGTACGGTTGTTGTTGTCAGTAGCAGCCTCTACAAGGACAGCTATGCCGTGAGGGCCATATCCCTCAAGTACAATCTCCTTGTAGTCGCTCTGGTCCTTGTCGCTTGCCCTCTTGATTGCACGCTCGATATTGTCCTTAGGCATGTTCTCGCTGCGTGCTGTCTGGAGCAACGCCCTCAGGCGAGGGTTTCCTGTAACATCGGCACCACCGGCCTTTACTGCGATTGTTATTTCCTTTCCGATTTTGGTGAACACCTTCGCCATGTGTCCCCAACGCTTGAATTTCCTCTCTTTCCTGAATTCAAATGCTCTTCCCATAGCCTATAACTATTTTGCTTCGATTCTTGAAATGTATTTGTCGATGTCATATCCCTCGATAGACTGGGGATATTTGTCCTTGATTTCCTTGTAGAAGCCAAGTGCCTTCGCATCCTGGCCAAGCTCCTCTGCAACAACACCGGCCTTGAGAAGGTATGAAGCCGAGAACATGTTGTCAGACTTCGCCGCTGCCTTTACAAAGCATTTCAGTGCTTCCTCATATTCGCCAAGTCCTACATATGCATCTCCCATGCATGCAATTGCACGTGCTGCAAGAATCTTGTCGCCGCCATTGTATTTCCTGAGGTAGGAGATCGCGGCCTCGTTGTTGCCAAGCTGGAGTTCGCACACACCTGCGTAGAAATATACTGCCTTGCCTGCCTTCTTTCCATAGTCCTCGATAATCTGCTCAAATCCAAGCAGGTTTCCGTCACCATGGAGCGCAAGTTCATATTCCATGTTCCTGAAGTTTGCTTCAGCCGGGTACATCTGTCCGAGAGCCTCGGCCTTCTTCGGCTGATAGGCGAACTTGTACCAGCAGAAAAATCCTGCACACACCACTACAAGCGCTGCAAGAATTGAAATCAGGAGAGTCCTGTTCTCCTTGAAGAAGAGTTCTGTCTTGGAGACTGCCTCGGCTACAGCCTCGGCATTCTCGTTTAGGTTTTCTTTTGCCATATTTTCAAACATTTTAATTTCTGTACAAGGCATATTGAAAGTACTGGACTAACAACAAGCAGGGCGCAAATTTATAAAAATTTGATAAAACCTACAATTATTTCTGTATCTTTGCAAGGCTGGCTTACACTTGTGAAAGCTGTATTAACCTGGACCCATGCCAACATTAGATAAAATAACAGTTTCAAACTTCAGGAACATCGAATTCCAGGAGCTGGAGTTCGCTTCAAATATCAACTGCATATCCGGCAACAACGGTGAGGGCAAGACCAACCTTTTGGATGCCGTCTACTACCTTTCAATGACAAAGAGCGCGTTTGCCGCCTCTGACAGCTATATATACAGGCACGGTGCTGACACATTCTCTGTCTGCGGCACCTATGGGATGCCTAACGGGACATCATCAAAATTCTCGATATCTGTAAGTTCATCCGGGGACAAGAAGCTAAGGAAAGACGGGAAGGCATATCCGAGGATTTCTTCCCACATCGGTACCCTCCCGATTGTAATGGTATCACCCTCAGATATTTCGCTCGTGAGCGAATCCGGGGAGGAACGCAGAAAATTCGCGAATTCCGTGCTCTCACAGATGGACAGTACCTACCTCAATGCCGCCCAGCAGTACAACCGTCTCCTCTTCCAGAGGAACAGGCTGCTCAAGGACAGGAATCCGGACCGTGGATTGCTCGAGGTATTCAACATGAAGATGGCCGGACACGCCGATACAATATATGACGCACGAAAGAGATTTGCAGAGGACATGAAGCCTGCTGTATCCGATTTCTACAGGTCGTTGTCTGGAGGGAGTGAAACTGTCGACATAGAATACAGGTCAGACCTTGACAAGGGAAGCCTGGAGTCGGTCCTTGGCAGCTGCACGGAGCGTGACATGGCACTCGGATACACTTCCGCCGGCATCCAGCGTGACGATTTCATCTTCACAATGGACGGCCATCCGATACGCAGGTGCGGTTCCCAGGGACAGCAGAAGTCATTTATCGTGTCACTTAAATTTGCCCAGTATGAAATCATGAAGCAGGACTACGGCTTTGCCCCGATGCTCCTTCTGGACGATGTATTTGACAAGCTGGACATGAGCCGAATCTCCAACCTGCTTGAGATGGTGTCAAGCAGCGATTTCGGGCAGATATTCATAACAGACAGCAACAAGGTGAGGCTCAGCGGGATTGTGGACAGGCTGACAAGCGACAGGGCATATTTCGAGACATCAGGAGGAACTTTCACGAGGATATAGGCTATGATAAAGAGAAACATCGGACAGGTTGGAGGAAGTATCCGCAGGCAGGAGGTGGTCGGGATGGATGTACTTGTCAAGGCATTCATAAGAAGCATGAAGCTTACTTCCGGACTGAACACCCAGAGGGTATTCGCGGCATGGGACGAAGTGTCAGGTGCAGGCAGATACACTGTAAGCAGATATTTCAGGAACGGTGTGCTCCACTGCGGGATGTCGTCCTCGATGGTCCGTAGCCATATATATATGCAGAAAGACGTCATACTGCAGAAAATGAACGAGTTCCTTGAGAATGACGGGATGTTTGACAATGACGGCAAGAATCCTCCTGTCAAGGATATCATATTGAAATAAGGGCAGCATACTTAAAAAGGAAGACATGTTCAAACGTATAAAGATAGTGGCAGACAGGAATGTACCTTTCCTTGAAGGTATATTCGAACCGTATGCCGACATTGTTTTCATTGACGGCAAGGACATCAGGGCTGCAGATGTAAAATATGCAGATGCCATGATAATAAGGACAAGGACAAGATGCAACCGCGAACTTCTCGAGGGTTCAAGGGTGTCATTGATTGCTACTGCGACAATAGGTACCGACCATATCGACCTCGGATATTGCAAGGAGAACGGCATAAGGGTCTATAATGCGCAGGGGTGCAATGCAGGAGGCGTTATGCAGTATGTGTTTTCTGCACTGTACGGCACTGCATCAAGGAATGCAATCAAGCTCGACGGTGCAACAATAGGCATAATCGGTGTCGGGAATGTGGGCAAGAAGATAGAGCACATGGCGAGGTATCTCGGATTCAATGTGCTGCTTTGCGATCCCCCGAGGGCAGCCAAGGAAGGCCAGGAGGGATTCTGCCAGCTTGACTACCTGCTCTCACATTCGACTGTGGTGACAATGCACACTCCCCTTGACGAGACCACAAAGGGCATGGCGGACAGCCATTTCTTCGCAATGATGCGCCCGGGGACATTCTTCATCAATGCATCACGTGGAGAAGTGGTTGACGAGGAGGCACTGATGGAAGCCATTCCAAAGCTTGGCCCGGTCATAATAGACACATGGTGCAACGAGCCTGACATCAACAAGGAACTCATTGAGATGGTGGAGATTGCGACTCCGCACATTGCAGGATATTCATTCCAGGGGAAACAGAACGGGACAGCATCTGCAGTAAGGGCTGTGGCAAGATATTTCGGGATCATGGGCCTATACCATTTCTTCCCGACATGCGACCTTCCTGAACACCAGCCGATCAAGCTTGACCTAAAAGGCAAGAACCAGGGAGAGATAACAGCACTTTTCCAATATAATTATCCTATATTTACGGATGATTTCCTGTTCAGGATGGATCCTGACAATTTCGAAAAGATGCGTTCGGAATACAAATACCGCAGGGAGATATATGTAGACAATGCTCCGGAATATCCGGTGCAGAATAAAATAAGATAACTATATAAATTATAACACAATGTTTACAAACGATGACATAAGGCAGATTGAGTCAAGAGGCTCATCTGTAGAGACAGTAAAGGATCAGGTGGAACGCTTCAGGAAAGGCTTTCCATGGATGAAGATAATTGCCCCGGCAACGCCGCAGAGAGGAATATCCGTACTCAGCAAGGAAGAGGAGGATGCAGCTGTTGCATACTACGAATCCGCTGAAATAGCAGGAAAATGCAAATTTGTCCCTGCATCAGGAGCCGCCTCACGTATGTTCAAGGACCTTTTCAGCGGGCTTGACGCCCTCAACACCGGAAAGGATGTTGCGGAGGACTCCCCTGCCGCAAGATTCGTTGCACAGATATGCAGCTTTGCATTCTATGACAAGGCTCTTTTCGGTGAGCCGGAAGACAGCGCATCAAGCAGGAAGGACATACTGTCCAAGACCCTCACTGACGCCGGGCTTGGCTATGGTGCAAAGCCTAAAGGGGTACTTAAATTCCATAGATACCAGGACGGTGAGGTCAGGACCGCATTTGCAGAGCACCTTGTGGAGGCACAGAACTATATGCGCAATGCTGACGGGAGCGCGAACCTTGTTGTCACTATATCTCCTGAGCACCAGCATCTCTTCGAAGAGGCATACTCCGAAGTCAAGGAAGCATACGAAAAGAAGTATGGGGTAAAGTACAATATAACATTCACATTCCAGGACAAGGCGACCGACACTGTTGCAGTGGATGTTGACAACAAGCCTTTCAGGACAGAGACAGACTCGCTTCTGTTCCGTCCTGCCGGACACGGTGCGCTGATCTACAACCTGAACCAGCTAAAGGAGGAGATTGTCTCAATCAAGAATATAGACAATGTGGCCACTGAGAGCTATCTTCCAGCAACTGCAAGGTACAAAAAAGTTCTCCTTGGAAAGGCTGTCGAGCTCCGTGACAAGATACATGGCTACCTCCATGAGCTGGATGCCGTGACAGGTGCACACCTCAACATGGCCCCGAATATGCCCATCATCCCCGGATACAACAACACTATCGGTGACACAGAGGCATTTACAAGTCCTGAGTGCATGTCGCTATGTGATGATATAGAGGAATTCCTCGACAAGGAGCTCTGCATCAGGATACCTGAAGCCAAGGACTGCAAGGACAGGGTGCTGAAACTCAGGGAAAAGCTGAACCGTCCGATCCGTGTATGCGGAATGGTGAAGAACCAGGGCGAACCAGGAGGCGGACCTTTCATCATTGCAGACAAGTCAGGCTCTACATCGCTCCAGATCCTGGAAAGCGTGCAGATAAACATGTCGGATGAGGCTGCAAGATGCGCGCTTGCAAATGCCACACATTTCAATCCTGTGGATATAGTATGCTGCCTGCATGACTACAGGGGTGAAAGTTTCGATCTCCTGAAATATGTGGACGAGGACGCAGGATTCATCAGTTCAAAGAGCTACCAGGGCCGCGAGCTCAAGGCCCTTGAACTCCCTGGCCTGTGGAACGGTGCCATGAGCAACTGGAATACCCTCTTCGTTGAAGTTCCCCTCGAGACTTTCAACCCTGTAAAGGTTGTTCTCGACCTGCTTCGCCCTGCACATCAGGGATAAGTTAGACGGACAGACTTCAACAAGTCTTATATCAACGGCTCACCTCTGGCAGAATTGAAGAATATTCCGCCAGAGGTGAAGTTCATTTTTGCAGAGTTTCAGGCAAACACGTCCGTCATTCTTCCTCCACCCTGCGGGAAAAATCATATCCCATTGACTCCAGAATCGGGAACTGGTGTGTAATCAGGTCTGAGCGGAAGCTGTCATAGCATTTCACCTCCGGGGCTGACCACTGCACTTCACTGATTGCAAGCATCCTCGGAAGAAGCATATATTCCAGGTGCCAGGCCGTTGCAATGAATTCTGTCCAGAGATTGCACTGCACTCCGAGGATATGTCCTGAATATTCTTCAGGAATCCCGTCCAGGGGTTCATAGCTATAGCATTTCTGTACAGGTACATAATGTCCTATCGATATCGGTTCCAGCTCCGGACGGTCATACTGGCAATAGTCAAGATAGCAATATTCACAAGGGGTCATGATTGCATCAAAACCTTCGGAAGCAGCCTTTATTCCACCATCAACCCCTCTCCATGACATCACAGTGGCACCTTCGGAAAGGCTGCCTTCGAGTATTTCATCCCACCCGATGATTTTACGTCCCTTTGACTGGAGATAACCCTGGATTCTGGCCGTGACATAATTCTGCAGATAATGCTCTGCTGTCCACTGCTCCGTATCCTCCAGCCCGAGCTCTGCAATACGCGCCTGGCAGAACGGACACGCCTTCCACCTGTCCTTGGGGCATTCGTCTCCGCCGATATGGATATATTCATACGGAAAGATTTCACATATTTCATCCAGCACATCCTCAATGAATTCAAATGTGGAATCTTTACCTGCGCACAATATTTCCGGTGAAATATCCCATACAGTCATCAGCCTGTATGGACCTCCTGTGCAGCCAAGGTGCGGATATGCAGCCAATGCGGACACGATATGGGCAGGCAGGTCAATCTCCGGGACAACCTCTATCCCGAGACGCGCGGCATAGTCCACGACCTCCTTCATCTGCTGCTGCGTATAGTAGCCTCCATATCTGACCCCGTCATTGGAATCCATGTCCCTGCCGACCATTGTCCCGTCCCTGTATGAACCGGTTTCAGTGAGCAATGGGTATTTCCTGATTTCAGCCCTCCAGCCATGGTCATCGGTCAGATGCCAATGGAAACGGTTCAGCTTATAGAAGGACATAAGGTCGAGAAGCCTATGGATTTCATCTATCCCGAAAAAATGCCTTGAACAGTCAAGGTGCAGCCCCCTGTAGCCAAACCTTGGCCTGTCATTTATCCTGACACACGGGATATTCCAGCATGAATCGGCACAGTACGAGCCGGAATACACCCCGGCAGGCAGCATCTGCATCAATGTCCTTATTGCATACAGTGTACCGGAATATGAAGATGACAGTACCTCGATGCGCCGTCCTGACACATCTATTGAATATTCCTCCGGAGACATCCCGTCCACATGCCTGAAAGATATGACAGAACGTCCCCTGCCACTTCCTGATGCAGCCTTGAGGCGTTCCGCGAATTCTCCGGCAAGGGCAGCCTCATCTGATAGAAGTCCTGAAGCCACCACCCTGGCCCCCTTGGCATTGAAACTCCCATCGGCAAATACTGTCTCCAACGGGCAAGGCACTACGGGAAGCCTCCTGCCTGTATCAGCCATGGCCATTACAGGCAGGAGAACAAGAAATGCTGCAATAATCTTCTTTATGGGCATCATCTTGCAAGTGACTTTATAAATACGGCCTCTTCTTCACAGTAAGGTGTCCCGTCACCGCGGAGGATGTCATGGAACCACAGCTCCGGCTCATCGGCATCAAGAGGTGTCGACCATGCGAATATTGTATTGGTCTTGCCTGCGACAAAACCCCAGCTGATTGCACCGACATTCTCCTCTTTCAGCATAGGCATGATGCTTTCAAATGTACTTCCCTGGGTACGGGCCATATATTCTGTACAGACCATTGGACGTCCGTATGCCTTGAGTGTGTCAAGCATCTGCCTGTGCTGCTCCAGAGGTTCGTAAGTGTGGTATGTTATGATATCAGAGTTGGCAATCTGCCAGGCATTCATATCCTTAAGGCGCGGATGCCACACACCGGCCGTAACCGGCTGTGAAGGATTAACTTCACGTGCCCACCCGAAAATGGATTTGAGCAGCGGGAAGCTGCGTTCATAGTATCTGTCAGGATCCTGTCCGCCACCAGGCTCATTGTAGAGGTCCCATGCAAATATCCTGTCGTCATCCCTGAACTCCGTCATGATATCCTTTACATAATTTTCGAGGACAGATACAATGGCTGTCGTATCTTCAGCATACATGCAGCCGCTTCCGCAAGGGCCGAAATACAGGATTCCCGGGTCCTTTGCCCATCCGGAATTATGCACTCCCCTTTCCGGGAGCGGCTGCATCCCCGGGGCACAGCTCTCATTCCAGCAGTCATCAAGGAATACAAGCATCGTGGAGATGCCATGTCCGGAAGAGACTTCGAGATATCTGTCAATCCTGTCCTTGAACCCTTCTCTGTCGGTTTCCCAGAGGACATGATGGAGAAATACCCTCATGCAGTTGAAGCCAAGCTCCTCAGCCCATCCAAGTTCCTTGTCAATCTCCTGGATGTCAAATGTCTCCTCCTGCCACATTTCAAGCTGGTTTATTGCGTAAGCCGGGATATAGTCGCATCCTCTCACCCAGCCTTTGCCTGCATACCATCCGTTGGCACGTTCCGCAGTCCATCTGGCACCAGCCTGAGGTCCTTTACAGCAAGAACATGCCAGAACTGCAATAAGCAATAATATAAAACTATATTTTTTCATTGAATATATAATTATCAGTCAATAATTTGATACACCATTATATCTCCCGGGGCAATACTTGCCGGACCAGATACCGCATCTGCACGGTTCCCTTCTTTGTCAAACTTCCAGGCCCTTCCTGTAAATTTTATGTCCACAGACTGGGATTTTCTGTAATCCTTGTTCACTATGGCCAGATAAATATTGTCTTCATTCCTCACCCTTGAAAGGATGACCCCTTCTCCATCTGCAGATATACCGTCTATTCCGTATGGCAGTTCTGCCAGTTTTTTGGTTCCATAGGGAATATTCTCTCCAACATGCCATACATCCGTGACATCTGCCCCAAGAAAAAATTTCGACAATGCCTGCAGTTCCCTGTTGACGGTCTTCACCCTGTCATATACCTGTGTCGGGCCACTCTGCCATATTCCCCAAAAAGTGAAATACTGGAATCCCTGCGCTCCGTACACTAAATTGCTGAACATCTGCAGACGCAGTTCTTCTACGGTCGGAACCGGATACAGGACATCTCCAAGCCTGTGGGAAAGAGCGAGCGCAAATGCCCATACCGGAAGTTTCTTCGCCCTGGCAATCCTCCGTATATCTTCAAGGTTCTTGTACCACTCAGGCCTTAGGGAACTGACACCATTCACCTCCATTATTGGATAATGGTCAAATGAAAGGAATCTGACAGGGACTTGTGAAAGAAAAGAAGTGACTTTGGCAGAATAGCCGTCTATGGCTCCCCAAGCCCAGTTAGGATACAGGTTCACATAGCACGGATGGCCGCTGTCTACAGCCTTTATCCTGTTGACTATGTCAGCAAGCGTACCGAATTCGCTTACCTCAGGCTCATCATCTATATGGTATCCGAAAAGTGCCGGGGAATCCATCATCCTCTTTACAGCCTGCTCCGTATCTGAAAGGAGTTCATTGCTTTTGAGTATGGCCTTGACTCCGGCCTTTTCCGCCTGTTCAAGGGTAGAGATGACTGCATCCATATTGTCATACCATCCAAGATAGACATTGATACCGCAATCTCTCATGGCAGCAAGTTTCACCTCTGCATTCTCCGCTTCAATTCCTGTCCATGCAATTATCGGAAACTGGCCATCAACAGTAAGCCCTTCAAGGCTGTACGGAGATTCCCATTTCTCCATCCTGCCGGAGTCTCCGGACTGTGTTTCGCAGGCTGTCAGGAACATGACAGCCGCGAAAGCTGACAATAGAATATTTTTCATCATTGCTACTGTATTGCAGGTAAAGCTGATTCAGGATACTTTTCAGCCGACAATGTATTGTCAACACTGCTGAATGTAAGCATATAGAGTCCCTCGGTGAAGTTTGTCCCAGGTTCAGCAAAATTGCCTGACAAATTACCAGCCTCGTCAGCTTCCAATGGAGTAACGGATATTAAATCTGTGCTCCTTGAAGTTACCGGAGTCACCTCAAAAGCCCATCCGAAGCCTGAGTACAGTTTGAATTCAAAGTTTGATTTCAGATAAACGAGTGCCCTCCATTCTGTCTGGCTGCTCTTGACAAACGACACTGTTGAAGTTGAACAGACACCATTTGGCGCATTATCAAACCAGTTTATCTGTCTGCCATCACAGAAAGGAGACATTGGGAGTGAAGAATTTGCTCCAGTCAGCCACATTGCATCACCGACATTCCACTGATATTTTACAATGAACCAGTTTCCTGTTGCTTCGTGGTAGACTTCAAATTTGTTGAAAGTGTGGCCTGTATACCTTGCTGTATTGCCCTCGGCATCCTCAAACCTGTCACCCTGAAGTTTCATGCCGGCAGGATAATTTATAAATTCGCAGCGGCAATCCTGCACAAGTCCACGCTCCCAGAACACTTTATAGCCCTGTGCTGCATCATCAGCCATCAAGTCATAGTCGAATGTGACCGTATGGTCTATCATCTTGCTGAGCTGTCCGCTTAAAATATCGAAACCAATCCAGAGCAGGCCATATTCTCCTGCATCCGGAGTTGTGATGCCGCTCCATACTTTTCCTGCCGGTTTCCCCGATGCAAGTTCGGATGAGATGGCAAACGATTCGCCTATTCCATCCAAAGCATCAGAGGTCCGGTATCTTCCTTTAGCCGATGTCTGCTTCATCAGGAATGACCTGCCGTTGCTGTCTGTCAGATAAAGTTCTTCAAATATTTCCGGAGCCTTGACCGTCAGAGCCTCTGAATCAGAAAGCGTCTTTTCGGTAAACATTCCATCGGCATTAGTGACTTTAAGAATGACTTCCGGAACAAAATCCACAGTGATATCAGAGGCATCCAATGCGAACCTCAATTCCTTTTCAATCACTGCACTTTCCTTGCCCCCATCGAAACTTCCTTCAGAAGAGCTGATTTCCATATTTCCATTTCTTATTACAACAGACCATGTGTTTAGAATACTGCCCTTTACGCTTACTTTTGCCGAAAATTTTACATTTTCCCCTATCTGTACATAGTTTTCTCCTGAAAGGCTTCTTAAAGAGGCAGACTCAATCACAGGAGCCTGGGGGTCTTCTGGTTCAGTGAGCTTATTATCCTTGCAAGATGCAAGCACAAATACCATGGCTGTCAAAGCCAGCCAATAAATTTTTCTCATGTTATTCTTGTTTTAAATTTTGTCGTCAATTCACCGGAAGCATAGCAAAACGTCATTTTCTCTGCTCCCGGCTTAAATGTCCTATAGCTGGAATATTGCCATGTCGCCAGGAGCAAGAGGAATGTCACCTTCCCTGAAGCGTACCGTACCATCCGGAAGTATCCTCCTGGCTTTGTCCTTGAACGAAATGCTGAGCACAGCAGGGTTCACACAGTCCCTGTTCTGGACGGCAATATATTTCCTTCCGGAATTTTCAATCATGGAAACAACTGCCCCATCGCCGGTCATTTCGATGCCAAGTACCTTGCTGTCAGGCATTCCCTGAAGTCTCAAAGTTCCCTCTGGAATTGTCTCCCCTGTATGCCATACCCCTTTGACATCACATCCGAGGAAGACCGGAGAATATGCCTTGATTTCACTGTTCACCTGCCTGATGGCATCATACGCCTCAGTCTTGCATGAATTCTTGACATCGTATAGCCCTCCGAAAGTGAAATACTGTATTACCTGTGCTCCATAAAGCAGGTCACTGAAGACCTGGAGACGCAGATGTCCAAGGGTCGGCACAGGATAGAAAGCCTCAGGAGACGGTGCCCCAAGATGATGCGACAGAGCCAGGGCAAATGCCCAGAAAGGCTTTCCGTGCCTTTTCGCCATAGCTGAGAATTCCTCAAGGTTCCTGTACCATCCCGGACGGATTGCGATTGTCCCTTCATCTTCTTCTGTCACAGGATATTGGTCGAAAGAATAGAATGGCGTATTGACTTTGGACGCAAACAATTCAATATGCCCGGCATATTTTTCATTTCCCCAAGCCCAGTTCGGATACAGATTTATATATGAAGGATGTGAGCCATCCAGATCTGCAATCCTGTCCCTGAGGTCTGCAATCCAGTCTATATCCCAGACCTCCGGTTCATCCTTGATGTGCCATGCGACAAGAGCCGGATGGTCTTTAAGTGCAGCCACAGCTGCTTCTGTATCGGTTTTCAACTCTGGAATGCCAGGAATCAGCCCCACTCCGGCAGCTGCCGCAGCATCAAGAGCCTTCCTTGCAGAAGCGACATCGGCATAAAAGTCAAGATGCCAGTCTATCCCGCTTTCTTTCATTACCTTGAATGCCTCTTCCGATTTTTCGCAAGGAATTCCGGCCCACGACATTATGGGAATTGTTCCTCTCTGTGTATCACATGCTCCGCACGCTGACAGGACAACGGCCATTAACGACATGGCCCAAAATGGTTTTAGTTTCATGATTATGCAAATGGTTTAACTGATATATTGGCCTTTGAACCGTCCCCTCCGGCATCGGCCTCTGCTGTAAATTCTATTTCAAGGAGATACACACCCGGGCTGAAACTGCTTCCGGGACGGATATAGATCATGTCATCTGTAACTTTGGCTGTCTCAGGTGTCAACGATACCATGGAAACAGTCGTGCTCCATTTGACCCACCGGTACAGCTGGACTGTAAAGTCCTCCTTGAGATAGAGGGCTATCGAGAAGACGCCGTTGCCGTCCTTTACGGCAGCAAGTGTCGCATACCTTACCTTTCCGTCTCCCTCCAGATATTTCAGTTCATGCGCAGAGCCGTCATTTCCAAGGGGGAAACATGCCTTCATCCCTGTCACCCACACCTGTCCTGACGTATTGAATATCGCATAGTTGACAATCATCCAGTTGTCATCCACATCATAGTAGATGTTCCAGTCCTGGGTATGTCCGGTAAATTTGGCTGTATTGGCATCGATGATTTCAAAACGGTCAGGCTGAAGCATCGCTCCAAGGTCGCCGAAGCCGCTGAAGACCACTTCACAGTCACGGACAAGCCCGACACCTTCCATCGCAAGGTAATTCACTCCGCTCTGCTCCACTTCCTCCATCAGGCTCCTGTCTATGACAACTGTATAGTCAACCATCTTGTCGATGCAGAATGTATAGATATTGAATCCAAACCTCTTGAATCCCTTTCCGGAAGAGTCCGGCATCCTTATTGGGTCTCCGTCATTCCCGACAACCACAAGGTTTCCGTCATTCTCCCCCCACACCGGGGCGGAAAAGTCGGGCTGTACTCCATTAAGCTTCTCTGCTACATAGAAACGTTCACCGACTGAAGCTATCACCCCCGGATCGGCCAAAATATATGAATAGTCCCCTGCAGCCCTTTCCATGACAGCAGATTTTCCGTTGGTCCCCACAATATACAGCACTTCAGGAGACTCAGGACGGACAACCGTGACATTCCTGTCATTCGGAATCCTGCAGGTGGCAGAACCGCCTGCCGAGTTGGTGACACTCAAAGTGACTTCAGGATAGCCGGAATCAAGATATGCGGCAAAAGGCATGACCACGTCAATATCTATGGCCGCCTCATTTCCGCTGACCGGCACTGTCCTGTCAAAGACAATGTCAGTACCGTACTTTACCGTCAGGGAATATTCCTTGAGTGAGGTGAACTCATCATGAATCCTTGCCGAAAATTTCACAGTCTTCCCTGCAACCACGGTCTTCATGCCGCCTGCGTAAATCCCGGCATCCTCTATCACAGGACGTGAGGCCCACTGCGGCCAGGCTACGTCCCTGTCTACCTTGTCAGTGCACGACACCTGCACGGCAAAGACCGTGGCCAGTGTCAGCATATGGCTAAATATCTTTTTCATAATTATCATGTCATTAATGTGCTTTCTATCTTATTCCCTGGGCCTTGGCAAGGTCATTTTCCCATCCTTCCCGGCTCCATGTCTGCTGCAGATCCATTCCTGCCTCTGCCGCCTCATCCACTGCATAGTTAGGGATAGGGACATACTGGTGCGTAGGTATCTTTCCCTTGTATATCCTGCAGTTCTGTGCATAGCGGTTGAAACGGACAAGGTCAATCTTGCGCATCCCCTCAAACCAAAGTTCCCTTCCCCTCTCGACAAGAAGCTCGTCAAGGAAAGCTTCAGCCGATGCTGTGCATGATCCAGGCAAGGCGGCAAGGCCGGCACGTAAACGTACTTCATTCACTGCATCCACTGCCTCGCGTGAAGGGGCAGCCCCGCTGAGACGTACATCAGCCTCGGCAAACATAAGGAGCACATCCGCCCAGCGTGCAAGAGGGAAGTCATTTCCGAAGCATGGTGCAGTAGAAGTCTCTGCAGGATATTTATAAGGTACATATCCGTCCCATTCAGACCTGGAGCCTATCTGCTCTGGTCCCCACCATTCCCCGGAAGTAGTGTAGTAGCGCGTGATTATGCTCTCTTTCCTGAGGTCATCTGCAGCAAAGTTCCCATAGAACTTTGGAGAGAAATTGAATGTCATCCCCCAGCCTGGACCGACTACAGAGAACGGTGTAGGATTGCCAATGTCATCCTTCTTTGCACAGTTGTTCGGCATGGCAAGCATTGCGAAAGGATTCATGCTGCCTTCCTTTGGGTTTCCTGTCGATGAAGGGTCACAACTGATTGCGGCTATAATCTCGCAATTGAAGTCATTTGCCTCGCGGAACATCTCCCGGTACGGGTTGTCGCCTTGTCTGAACAAGGTGTATCTGCCATTGTTAAGCTCATTGTACATTTCAATGGCCTTGGAATACCAGCCATCTTTATGGTAACCTTCGTTAAGGCAATGGCGCATCAGGCAGACCTTCGCGAAATCCCTGTTGAAGCGGCTTTTCTCCACCTGGCTTTCCGGCATGTTCAAGGCTGCGAACTCAAAGTCGTCATATATCCATGACGCCATCTCGTCAAGCGACGGGCGGACTGCCCTTTTCAGGGCCTCAGCATTCTCCACATCTGCAGGATTGACAATTACAGGCACAGGCCCATAGATATGGAACAGGTTATACATGTGAAGCCCCCTCAGCAGACGCGCCTCTGCCAATATCTGCATCTTCCTTTCCTCGGAAATTTCTGTCGCCGGTGCATTGGCAATGGCACCTATTACATCTGTGAACCTTGTGACCTCTCTCGTCTTCGGGTAGCTGTTCGGCCTGTCATCCGAAAGCGTTCCGCGCGAATAGTAGACGCACATCGAGAAGTTGGCCTCTGACAGCTGACGCTGGTCGTTGTTCCAGACTCCGTTGATCCACGGGGCCTCAAGGTCGGAAGTGGCATCGAAGAACTTCAGGACGCCACCTGCCGGGATATACCATGGATGCAGGTTTCCGCTTGAGCTGAAAAGGGAATATGTCCATGTGTTCACGAAAGGGACATAGCACGACATCATGAGAGACTCGAAGTCGTTCTCTGAGACGGGAAAATTCTGTGAAGTCAGCACCCCGTATATCTTAGGGTCAAAATTCTTCTCGCATCCGCTGCCTGCCAGAAGTGCGGCGGCAACAGAAAAGGCATATAATATACGTTTCATGAAACAGTCTATTTGAAGTTTATCTTTGCTCCGAGGGAATAGCTCCTTACCATAGGGTATCCTGCAGGTGACGAGCTGTTGCCAGTATATATTTCAGGATCAATTCCGGAGAACCCGGTGAATGTGAAAGGATTCTGGGCATCGAAGAATATCCTTATCCCGTCTATCCTCTTTGAAAGCACCTTCCCGAGAATCTTTCCATCAAGGTTGTAGCCAAGCGTTATGTTCCTGACACGGACAAAAGATGCATTCTCACGTCCGAGGTCCCATCCGGCATCCCCCGGAAGCGCATCGCTCCTTGTCGTAGCTATTCCAGGCAGGGTACCGTCCGGGTTGGTCTGGGAGTTCCATATCCTGTAGGCATACTGGTTGGAGTTCTGTGGAGGACCGTACGAAAGGGCACCTGCATTTGCCCATGCAAAGGCGTAGTTATACTTTGTCGCACCGAACTGTCCATACAGGAATATGTCAAGGTCGAAATTCTTGTATGTGAACGTATTGCCGAATCCTATGCTTATCTTTGGCAGCACATCGTCCATATAGATGTCCTCCACCCCGATTATGCCGTCCCCGTTCCTGTCCTCGATTATAGGGTAGCCCGGACGCTGGGAATTCTCGCCGAGGCTGTACTGGGAGTCAGGCATATTCGACCTGTCTGCATTGATTATCCCTGTGACATGGTAGAAATAGCTGGCATTCATCGGCTCCCTGTCCCTTATCTGGTATTCCTTGTAGTCATAGTTCTGTGTCCTCTCTACCCAATACATGTTATAGTGGGTCAGGGTCAGTGCGGTGGACCATGTAAAACCTCCTGCACTCTTGATATTCAAGGAATTGATTGCAACATCCACTCCGGACCTGTAGTAATGCCCGTAGTTCACAGGACGGGTACCGGTCATGGAAAGCGGCTCGCCCGGAGCCTCTCCGAGAAGGTCTGTGACATCGTTGCGGAATACATCCACACTTCCCCACAGCCTGTTTTTCAGGAGATGGAAGTCCAGCCCGACATTTTTCATTATGGTCTTCTCCCATGAAACATCAGGATAGTCGGCCCCGGACTTGATGTAAGGTATGTAGCTGACGGAATTATTGTCGAATTTCACATACGAAGGAGCCATCGAGTAGAGTCCATACAGGGAGGTACCGAGATTATCACGTCCTGTAACTCCATAGCTGGCACGGAGTTTCAGCAGATCAATCCACCTGATGCCTTTCATGAATGTCTCGTTGGAGATTTTCCATGCAGCTGAAACCGACGGGAACCATGCATACTTCTTTCCCGGGAAGAACTTGTCAGTACCGTCACGGCGGACAGTACCGGATATCACATACCTGTCAAGTATATCCACAGAGACACGGGCAAACTGTGACCTTTTCTCGTTCGCCCATTTTGACGAAGTCGGTGTAAAAGGGCCTTCGGCTGCAGCAATATTGTCCGGACCTATATTGTCATTTGCATTCCTGTAGTCCACCTCAAGGCCTGAGCCATACGAATTGTACATTCCCATTCCGAGGACGGCCTCGACATTCACCTTGCCGGCAAAGTCCTGCCTGTACATCAGCATTCCCTCAAGGGTCTGGTCGCTCCTCTCGGCATCTCCAAGATGTCCGCGCGAAACTCCTGCGACCTCGTACCACATCATGTCAGTAGGGACATACAGGGACCTCTTTGCATTCTCCCTGTTGAATCCATAGACTCCCCTGAACATTATGATGTCTTTCCAGAGATTCAGGTCTGCAGAGAAATTGGTGTACCATCCGGATGTATTTGTCCTGTCGTTGTACATCTTCATCTCGGCCGGATTGGCAACGGTGCGGTACCTCATGTAATTGCCCTCTTCATCATAGACCGGATAGTTCGGCGGGAACATCAGGGCAGACTGCAGTGCATCCTTCCCGACTCCTCCGGCACCGCCTCCGTCAGCATTCGAATTCAGGAAACTGTTTGAATTGACATTGAGGATTGCGTTGAGCTTCAGAAACGGGAATACCTGTGCGCTGATGTTGCTCCTCAGGGTGTACCTCTGCATCCTGGAGTTTATGACTGTTCCGACCTGGTCATAGTAGTTTCCCCCGATGTAGTATTTCACATATTTGCTTCCGCCGGTGATTGAGACCGAATGGTTGTTTATGCTTCCGCTGCGAAGGATATAGTCAAGCCAGTCCGTATCCGTGGCGCTTGCTATCTGGTCCGGATAGAATACTGGAGACCATCCTTCGTCATACTGGTTTGCACCATAAGGGTACATGTCGTGGTTCATCAGATAGCTCTCCTTGCTGAATATATTCGCAAAATTCATGTACTCTGTACTGCATAGCGGCTGAAGATACCTGTAGTTGCGTACAAATGAATAGTTTGCCTCCAGCGTAACTCTTGGAGCGCCCTCAGAACCTTTCTTTGTCGTGATAAGGATTACACCGTTTGCAGCATTTATTCCATATATTGCAGCAGATGCATCCTTGAGGACCTCTATAGACTCAATGTCACCCGGGTTAAGTCCGGCAAGGCCTGCCCTGTTGATTGAGTTCGGGGTCTCGATTGAGCCGTTCCCTACTTCAAGCGAGCCTGACGGCATCATTATACCGTCCACAATATATATAGGTGTGCCGCCTCCACGTATCGAGATGTCCACATTTCCTCCCGGCTGCGGGCTGCTGATATTTGCCCTCAGACCCGCCGCCTTTCCCATAAGCATCTGGGATACATTGCTTGCGGCACTCTTGGAAAGGTCATCCACCTTGACTGTGGCGATTGAGGTTGTCAGGTTCTTGCGGAGCGTAGTGCCATATCCTACAGCTACGGCCTCGTCAAGAAGCTGTGCATCATCTTCAAGCGTAATGTCTACGTATTCAAGGCGTCCTACCTTATATTCATATGGAATGTAGCCCAGTGAGGAGAACACCAGCTCTTCTCCACGCGAGACCTTGATTGAGAATTTCCCGTCCATGTCGGTCACAACGCCATTGACTGTCCCCTTTATCAGAGCCGAGGCCCCGATTACAGGCTGTCCGGACTTGTCAACTATACGGCCATTGAGAACAATAGGGGCAGCATCCTGTCCATTAGACATGGGAGTCACCACTATCTTCCCGTTTACAAGCGCATACCGGAGACCTGCCTTGGCAAGTTCCTTCTGCAGGAGACCGGCCAGAGGGGCGTCCTTTACATTTACCGTAACGGCAGTCTTGCCCTCCACTTCCGAGTCCCTGTAAGAAAATGTGTAATGCGTCTGTCCTTCAATTGAATTGAAGAACTCTTTCAGAGAGGCATCCTTGAGGTTGACGGTGACTTTCCCTTCCTGTGCCCCGGCAGAAAATGCCATAGACAGGAAAAAGGCAGCAGCCAGCAACCATGAATGCGCAGAAAAATCAGTTTTTCGCATACTTGGTATTGTTATTAATGTGTTAAAATGATATGGTTATCCTTGATCTGGTATGAAAATCCATAGTGCATCCTGAGAATGTCGAGGATATCTGTTATGCTCCTGTCCTTGAATGTGCCGGTATACCTGTCCGACAGCGAGATGCCGTCACATGAAATCTGCACCCCGAAACGCCTCTCCAGTATATCCACCACATGGGAAAGAGGTTCATGGACGAAGACAATCCTGTCTTTCATCCATGCGGTCTCCAGTTCATTGTCTGTACGGGAGACACTGAACCGTCCTGTACACCTTGAGACATTTACCTTTTCCTTCGGCGAGACAGGTATCACGGTGTCCCCGGTCCGGAGGCTCACGCTCCCCTCTACAAGGGACATCTCGGAGAATTCACTTTCAGGATAGGCATATACATTGAATTTTGTACCATGCACTGTTATCTCCATGCCAGGGGCACATACGACAAATTCGCAGGAAGTGTCCTTACGGACATCAAAGAATCCCTCGCCGGACATTGTAACCCTCCGCGAGGTATTGCCGAAGTCAGACGGATATGTAATCGAAGAACGGGCATTGAGGACGACATCCGTACCGTCCGGAAGGACAATGGATGACTGTCCGTCGTTGCCGGCCCTGACTGTAACCTCCCTGGATGCCATACGCCTCTGCACTGTCCCTGTCTGCACAAGCCTTACGGAAAGTACTGTCGAGACTGCAAGAAGCAGGCACGCTGCAATCCCTGTCCAGAAGCCAGTCCTTCGGAGAAGGCGTGAAAGCCGTCCTCCTTTTCCCGCATTCCCGCCAACCGGAAACGCATCCCATTCCTCACGCAGGAGTCCTGACAGATATTCATCGTCCGCCCTGTCTACCATTGCGGACAAGGTATCGAATTCCCCAACCGATATGTTCCCTGTCCTGTATTTATGCAAAAGCCTTTTCATATATGCCGGAGGCCCGTTCTTGTCCGGACCTGTGACATATATCCCCGAAGTGCCGTTTTATAACATGTCAAAAAACGATTTTCTGCATATTTCCCAAAAGACAAGTGCACCTGCAATTATCATCTCATCGATATTCCCGAACAGGTCAATAAGATAACGCCTGATTTTAGAGAGGGCTGCAGAGAGCTGGTTCCGGACCACCTGTTCACCGATTCCAAGTTCGGCAGCTATGTCCTTGACAGGAAGCCCGTCCTCCTTGTTCTTGATATAGATTTCCCTCTGCCGGGGCGACAGGGTCTGCTTTGCCTCTTCTATTCCAGAGACAAAGGTATCGTAGTCATACATTATCCTGGCTTCCGCCCCCAGGCTGCCTGCAAGCCCGACATAGTCCCTGAGCAGCGGATTCTTCATCTGGCGTCGGAGTTCCCTTATAAGCTGGTTACGGGAAATGGCAAACAGATACCCTTTGACTGAACGGCTCCCGTCAAGTTTGTCCCGGTTCAGCCACAGGCGTACAAAAGAATCATGGGCAATCTCCCTTGCAATCTCGGAAGACTTCACATATGAATAGCAGAAATGGTAGAGGGCTGGCCACCAGTGGTCATACAGGATTTTGAAGTCTTTATTACCCCCCCCGACTTAATTGATGAAATCAGTTTCTTCTCGTCAATCATTACAATTTCATTTTGAATAGCAGGCCAAGCATAGCATCCTGTAGCGGATTCTCCGGTCCGGGCAACAAAAATATAGCTTTTTTCATTCATTGCAAATGAAAAGTATTATATTTGTCGGTTATTTTTAATGAAGACACACTATGAGTATTCAGCAGGAAAAGATTAAGGAACTTGTTGAGCGTAGGGCGAAAGCCCGCATGGGAGGTGGCCAGAAAAGGATCGACGCCCAGCACGCCAAAGGCAAATTCACTGCGCGTGAAAGGATTGCAATGCTTCTTGACGAAGGAAGCTTTGAGGAATATGACATGTTCGTCCAGCACAGGTGCACCAACTTCGGCATGGAAAAGACCAAGTTCGACGGTGACGGTGTCGTGACAGGACAGGGTACAATCGACGGAAGGCTCGTCTATGTATTCGCACAGGACTTCACCGTTTCAGGAGGTTCACTGTCAGAGACCATGGCCCTGAAGATCTGCAAGGTAATGGACATGGCAGTAAAGAACGGAGCGCCATGCATCGGCCTTAACGACTCAGGCGGAGCACGTATCCAGGAAGGCATCTGCGCCCTTGCCGGCTTCGGTGAAATATTCCAGAGGAATATCCTTGCATCCGGTGTAGTTCCGCAGATTTCAGGACTTTTCGGACCTTGCGCAGGAGGTGCGGTCTACTCGCCTGCCCTCACGGACTTCAATATCATGATCAAGGATACATCATATATGTTCCTTACCGGCCCTGGAGTTGTAAAGCAGGTTACAGGAGAAGTAGTTACACAGGAGGAGCTTGGAGGCGCAAGCGTACATGCCACAAAGAGCGGTGTCGCGCATTTCGCTGCCAAGGACGAGCATGAAGGCATCCAGATTATAAAGGACATCCTCAGCTTCATCCCTCAGAACAACATGGAAGAGGCTCCTGTTGTCCCGACCAACGACCCTGTCAACAGGGTTTCCGACCTTCTCAACGAGATTATCCCGGACAACCCGAACAAGGCATACGACATGTACCAGGTCATCGGAAGCATTGTCGATGACGGCAAGTTCCTTGAGGTACACAAGAGCTGGGCAAAGAACATCATCATCGGATTCGCACATTTCAACGGACGTTCTGTCGGCATCGTGGCGAACCAGCCTAAGCAGCTCGCCGGTGTCCTTGACATCAATGCATCACGCAAGGCAGCAAGGTTCGTACGTTTCTGCGACGCATTCAATATCCCTATCGTCACATTGGTGGATGTACCTGGATTCCTCTGCGGTACACAGCAGGAGTACGGCGGAATCATCGTGCACGGTGCAAAGCTTCTCTATGCATACGGTGAGGCTACCGTCCCTAAGGTGACAGTCACACTCCGCAAGTCATACGGCGGTTCACACATCGTGATGAGCTGCAAGCAGCTCCGCGGCGACATCAACTACGCATGGCCATCCGCAAATATCGCCGTAATGGGCGCAGACGGTGCTGTCGAAATCCTTTACTCAAAGGATATCAAGGCCATTGAGGATCCTGCCGAGAAGGCAAAGGTGGCAGAGGAGAAGAAACAGGAGTACAACGACCTCTTCTGCAATCCTTACAATGCAGCAAGCTATGGCTACATCGATGATGTCATCGAGCCGCGCAACACACGTTTCCGTGTCATCAGGGCACTGGAGCAGCTTGCAGGCAAGAAAGTGGTCAACCCTGCCAAGAAGCACGACAACCTCCCTATGTAGTTCCGCGGATTAAATGAGATTGAACATGAAACTTTTGAACAGACTTTCAATCGCTGCGGTGCTGCTGACAATATGCCAGGTTGCAGGTGCAGATGTCCAGACAAAATCTGCACAGATGCTTGACAAGGATCCACACGGATGGATTATGACTGTTACTTCCGTATGCGTTGTCTTCGCTGTGCTTATCCTCCTCTGGTTCATCTACTCGCTTGTCGGCAAGGCATTCACGGGAAAGCGGAGCATGGAAAGCCGTGCCGCTGCTCCTGCAAAGGCAGGGATGACCGGGGAAGTTGCAGCAGCAATAGCAATGGCACTGGAAAAGGAGAACAACTCCGAGGTGAATGCGGCAATAGCACTTGCATTGCACCAGTATATGAATGATACTGTGCATGACCAGGAGAGCTTTGTGCTGACCATCAAGCCTACTTTCGGTCCATACGCGGCAAGGCAGTTCACGCTGAGGCAGCTGCCTGAAAAGAAGAAATAACATCAGACAAAAAAAGCAACAAGAATATGACACAGTACAAATTCAAGATCAACGGCAACGAGTACAATGTTGCCATCAATTCAGTTGAAGGAAACATTGCGGACGTGACAGTCAACGGTGCCGCATACAAGGTCGAAATGGAAAATACTGTCCCTGGACAGGCAGCTGCACCTGCAGCACAGCCAGTCCAGGCGGCTCCTGCACCACAGGCCCCTGTTGCACCGGCTCCACAGCCGGCAGCAGCTCCCGCACCTGCACCTGCCGCATCCGGAGCAGGCAAGGCAGTGACCTCACCTCTTCCTGGAGTGATCATCGAGGTATCTGTAAAGGTCGGTGACACAGTCAAGGAAGGCCAGCAGGTAGCTGTACTCGAGGCCATGAAGATGGAGAACACAATCGAGGCTTCCGCAGCCGGAACAGTAACAGCAATACATGTCAACAAGGGTGATTCAGTGCTTGAGGGCGCACCTATAGTGACAATAGCATAATTTCAGGCATAAAATCATGGCGGGCGCATCTCAGGAAGCCACTGCGGCTTATTCCAGGAAATGCGCCCGATTCTGATAAATAAGGGCTTAGCCAAGTCCTCAAAAGTAAATTAAAGCTCTATGAATACTATTATTGACAGCCTGCAGCAATTCATGCAGTACACAGGATTTGCCAATGCTACATATCAGCACCTTATAATGATAGCCTTAGGTATTGTCTTCATTACCCTGGCAATCAAGAAAGAGTGGGAGCCTCTGCTCCTCGTCCCGATCGGGTTCGGAATGATTATCGGCAATATCCCGTTCTTCCCTGGACTGAACATAGGAATCTACGAGGAAGGCTCTGTCCTGAACATCCTGTACCAGGGCGTAAGGCAGGGATGGTATCCGCCTCTGATTTTCCTCGGCATAGGTGCAATGACAGATTTCTCCGCGCTGATTTCACAGCCAAGGCTGATGCTTATAGGAGCTGCAGCGCAGATTGGAATTTTCGGGGCATACGTCATTGCCCTTTCACTTGGATTCATGCCAAACGAGGCTGGAGCAATCGGAATTATAGGTGGCGCAGACGGACCTACTGCAATCTTTCTTTCATCTAAGCTCGCTCCCGAACTCATGGGAGCAATTGCGGTATCGGCATATTCATATATGGCCCTTGTCCCTGTAATCCAGAGGCCTATAATGCTGATGCTGACCACAAAGAAGGAAAGGCTTATCAAGATGCCTGCCCCTCGCCAGGTGAGCCAGAAGGAGAAGATAATCTTCCCTGTCATAGGCATAATAATCACAGCGTTCATAGTTCCGTCTGGTCTTCCGCTCCTCGGAATGCTGTTCTTCGGCAATCTCTTGAAAGAGAGCGGTGTAACACGCAGACTTGCAGAGACGGCAAGAGGTCCGCTGATTGATATCGTGACAATACTCATCGGACTTACAGTAGGATGCTCGACACAGGCTGACGTATTCCTGACCGGCAATTCCGTTAAGATATTCGCCCTCGGACTGGTATCATTCATAATAGCGACCGCATCCGGAGTCCTCTTTGTCAAGCTGATGAACCTTTTCCTCAGGAAAGACAGGAAGATAAACCCTCTTATCGGCAATGCCGGAGTATCCGCTGTCCCTGACTCTGCCAGGGTTTCTGAAAATGTAGGCAGAGAGTTTGACCGCAACAACCACCTGCTTATGCACGCCATGGGTCCTAATGTTGCCGGAGTAATCGGCTCCGCTGTCGCAGCGGGGATCCTCCTCAGCTTCCTCGGGTAATCACAGAGGACAGTTACAAATTAAAGGAGGGCTCAAAAATCAGAGTCCTCCTCTTTTTGTCCGTACTCTGATGGGGGCTTTCTTCAAATATTCAAATTCTCAGAAAAGAAAATTTCATTTTGGTCAATTAATATTTTCGCCCCCGTAAGGGGCGATTTTCAATTTCCGGGCATATCAGGCAGGTATACTTAATGTCAGGTTGCATTCCGGCAAGAATTCCTTAAATGCTCTATGCCGGAATGCTCCCGGCTATTTTCTTACAAACTCCATCTCGTCAAGAAGATGTCCGGCACCGGCGAGGCGGTCTATTGTGAACAGGACATAGCGGATATCAAGCGATATGTTCCTGCAATAGTCAGGATCGAACACGATGTCACTCATCGTCCCCTCCCATACCCTGTCGAAATTGATTCCGATAAGGTTGCCGTCGGCATTGATTACAGGACTTCCTGAGTTCCCTCCTGAAGTATGGTTTGTCGCAATGAAGCAGACAGAGACCTTCCCGTCCTCTGTCCATCTGCCGTAATCCTTTTCTGCATATATGTCACGCAGTCTCTGCGGAATATTGTAGTCATATATATCCGGATTGTCCTTCTCGATTATGCCATCAAGGGTGGAATACGGGCCGTAATACACACCGTCATTCGGACTATATCCACCCACATGGCCATAAGCCACACGGAGAGTCAGGTTAGCATCAGGATAGAATGCCTTTTCCGGCTCAAATTCCATCTGTCCCTGCATATAGTCCCTGTAGAGCAGGGTAATTTCCCTGTTCAGACGGGCATACTCCGGATATATCTCACTGTTATAGAAACGGACAAATTCCTTTCCCAGTACAGAAGCCGGATCTCCATCAACAGCTGACGAATCAGCAAAGGCAGCGGCATTGTCCTTAGATGCAAAGATGGATTCCTCAAACAAGGCATCAGCCCATGCCTGCACAGAGCCGTATTCATCCAGCATATCCTTGAAATACTGCGGCTTGAAACGCTCTTCCACATTCCTGTCAAATTCCTCCATCACAGCGGTAAAGCACTCCTTGTCAATCGGAAGATAATAATCCTTGTAGAACTTCTCAGCCAATGCCTTTATCTTGTCCATTCCGGCCTTTTCTGCAAGCGACCTGCTGACATTGCGTGCCAGCTGTGAAATTTCAACAGTCGCGTATGTCTCATTGAAATAGTCCCTTGCAAACATATACGGCACAGCAAGTGCATACAATGAATCCAGCTTTTCAAGCAGACCGTCATAGCGCGTTCCTTTAGCCCATTCTGCAAAGCGTCCTTCAAACTCCTTCTTTGCAGCCACAGTCCCAAGCCTGTTGATACCTTTCATCTCTCCCTGCCATTTCTTCCAGGCATTGGCAACACCTGCATTCTTGGAAGCATACTGGATACGCACGGCCTGGTCATTCTCCATATATTTCCTCTGTATATCAAGCCTTTTGGTACGCAATGCAATCTTGTGTGGATCAGACAGTTCTGAAACATATCCTACTCCCTCTGACATTATATATTCCTGCGTACTTCCCGGGAAGCCATAGACAAATGTGAAATCCCCCTCATGCACACCGTCAAGTGAAATCCTGAAATATTTCTTAGGATGATAAGGGACATTGTCCTCAGAATACGGTGCAGGATTGTTGTCCTTGTCCGCATAGATACGGAACATTGAGAAGTCCCCTGTATGGCGCGGCCACATCCAGTTGTCCGTGTCTCCACCGAATTTTCCGATTGATGATGGCGGTGCACCGACCAGACGTATGTCGCTGTACTCCCTGTAGACAAAGACATAATACTGGTTGCCGTAATAGAGCGACTCGACTGTTGCACGCAATCCCTTGCCTTCTGACGTAACCTCCTTGATCAATGCCGCAGAATTGGCCTTGACGAGAGAATCCCTTGAAGCCTCGGACATATTTTCACAATATCCCTTGAGAATTATGCCTGTGACATCCTCCATCCTATCAAGGAAGCTGACTGTAAGCCCCTCATTCGGAAGTTCCTCTTTTCTTGACATAGCCCAGAAGCCATCCTTTAGGTAGTCATGCTCAACAGAACTGTGCTTCTGAATCTGCCCATATCCGCAATGATGGTTTGTCAGCAGAAGTCCTTCAGATGAAATGAGTTCCCCAGTGCAGCCACGGCCGAAAAGTACGACCGCATCCTTGAGTGAAGCCTGGTTGACGCTGTAGATGTCCTCAGCCGTCAGTTTGAACCCTTTTTCCTGCATGTCGCCAATCCTTTGGGAAATCAGCGCAGGCAGCCACATTCCTTCATCTGCACGTGACACCGGAGCCGAAGCCGCCAATCCCGCCGCCAACGCAAGCAATGATGTAATTATTCCTTTGTGTTTCATATATGTGTATGTTTTATATATTTCCAGTACTCACAATCCCACAAAATTACCGCAAAAAATCCTTTATTTAAAATATTATTCTATCGGCCATTTCCGGTCATTTCCGAAAACCAACGAGTTTGCAAATGAACAAGCACGCAAAAGTGCCATATAGAGCGTATAATGAAGATTTGCGTGCTCCTTAGGCATAGAATTGGACTGCTTTGGCACACTTTCAAAAACGAAATGATTGTTTATCAAATATTTACATTTTCAAAACGTGCGCGCTCAATGGCAAAATTTTTCCTGCCAGCAAGGTCTTCCTTGATGTCCAGAAATGCATTTGTTAACGAAAGCCATAATAATACGCACAAAGACATGAAAATCAATTTATCACGATCTCTTTTGTAGAACACTGGCACATACATTAACGTGAATTCGATGAAAAGTAACTAAAACAGTGTCAATTGTTTATTCTCTTCTATTGTACATTCCCTGTCTAATGCAATCATAGGTTTCTTAGGGAAGAAGCAGTAGGCAGATAGAGCGGCGATGAGGTTTACTGTGAAGTTAACAACAGAACGGTGCCTGGAATGCTCAATCTGGGCCATGTTCTTGAGTTCATCATTGACGGTCTCGACAATTGCCCTCTTCCTGACAAGTATCCTGTCTGCAACACTCATGAGCGCCCCTTTCATGTTGCTCCTGAGTTTCGTAAGCAACTGTATGCCGTCTACGATAGCTTCTCGAAGAGTCCCTTGCTGATGTACCCCTTGTCCCCGACAAGCTTCCCGGAAATGTTCTCCAGGAAGGCGGAGCTCTTGAGCGGGTCCCTGTCGTCCACATTGCCAGGGGTCAGCATGAAACTGAGCCGTTCGCCTTTCTCGTTGCATATCAGATGGAGCTTGAACCCATAAAACCAACCCATTGAGCACTGCCCCCTCTGGGCCAGTCCCTTGAATACCCTGTGCAGATGTATCCTCTGGTTACGGCATACACGCAATGCCGTGCTGTCAACGAAGCTTATGCCGGTGCAGTCTCCCATCAGGCTCTTCTTCAGGAACAGGAACAGCGGTACTGCCACTTTCCGCTCCAGTTCAGTGAACCTGTTGTAGGATACAGGTGTCGGGAACAGATGGCCCATGTGAGGCAGGACATGGCATGTGTAGAAATGCTTCAGGCACTTGTAGCCGCTGAAGTGGAACAGTATCATGATTGTTATCACCTCCGAGTCAGACACCCGCGGTGCCCGGTAATATTTGCGTCTGTTCTTCCCACGTTTTGGGCCAAGCCCATTTATCTTGATGAATTTGTCATATATTTTGCAAAAGTCATCTGCCATACAGAAAATTTCAGTAATTTTGTCATCGGTGATCATAATAGCGATTGTTTTTGTGGTTGTTTTGCTTATATAAATATACAAAAACTTTCGCTATTTTACTAATATTCAATCTATTATTTTAAAATCTAATTCGTCGAACTGACGTTAATTATATCGAAGATGGGAAATATTAGTTCTTCCTATCTTCGATAAATGCATCAATACGTAAAATAAATGATTTTTGCAGAATTTTGAAACTTATTCTCGTGATGCGGAAAAACGGATAATTTGCTATTATTTACATATTCACCTAAACGTCAGATACTTATTGGCATGTATCGCAAAAAAGTTACAAATTTTGGTGCCAAAACTCTTGATTCTTTCTATAAAAAATGCCATTTCAAGCACTTGTGAGAGCGTTTTTGAAAGTTATCCGTGTCTTTTTTGCGAACACGGATAATTTGTCGGAGATTTGCAAAAAGTCCTGACAGGACTTTGTAACGAACAAAGCAATATACTGTCTGTAACCGTGTTAACTTCAGTGAAAGGATTGGCGATCAATTAGCGTTTAAACTTTGATGGCAAAATGGAGCGGATAAATGCTCCGGCAAAAGGAATCAGCTGGAGTGTACGGTAAAGCTTCAGCAGAGTATGCTTTGGAAATATTTGATAACAGAATAATTATTAACCAATATAATATGGAGAATTACAGGAATATGGACATCCCAGTTTTCGGCAGAAGGCCGGACGAGGAAGAAAGGCAGAGGATAAGGATGGCAATCGAGGCTGGCGAAATTAAGCTTCCCAAATTTGCCGACCTCATGATGGATTATTGGTTTAAGAGAGCATTCGGGAATGAGAAATGGAAGCGAATGCTATTGCTCCTGCTTAGGGAAATCCTTCCGGAGCACGACATCCAGTCAATCGAATACACACAGACAGAGCATGTAAACCCATTTGCAGAGAAGGCAGATATCCGCATTGATGTGGAATGCGTCTCCGGTGACGGCAGCCGGTTCATAGTGGAAGTCCAGAGGGCAAACGACATGTATTTCGGCAACAGACTGCTGTACTACTCGTCATTTGCCATCCTCCAGCAGCTCGGCAAGGGTCACCGCAGCTTTGACTATAGGCCGGTGTATGTCATTGCACTGATGAACTTTATCTATCATAAGGACAGTCCGGCCGGGCATGAAAATAAGTTCATGTACAAGTACATGCTTGTTGACGTTGACAATCCTGGTGAATACTTGACCGACCGCATGAAAATCATCATGCTGGAGCTGCCTAAGGTAACCAAGGAACAGGCCCGCAACAGGACGAAGCTCGAGCTGTTCTGCTACTACCTGCACAATATGACTAACCTTGACGACATCCCGGAGAAAGACGATGACGAGATGTTCGCCATGTTGCATAATTCTGCCAAAACGGTTAACTTTACGCCCGATGAAATTCTTAATTACGCATACGACATGACTACGCAGCAGGACATATTGAACCAGATTGAATACAGCAGGCTGGAGGGACGCGAGGAAGGCCTAGCAGAAGGAGAGAAGAAAGGACGAGAAGAAGGACTAGCGGAGGGTAAGTTAAAAGGGCTTGAGGAAGGCCGTCTCGAAATTGCCAAGTTGATGAAAGCAAAAGGCATGTCCATAGCAGACATTATGGACATTACCGGCCTTGTTGCAGATACATTGTCAAGGCTTTAATGACAACAATCATGGCTTTGGCTTCAGTCATAAATAATGATCACACTAACGTTCCAACACTGCTACACCACACGTGAATCCGTACAGCCGTAATGCCTTTATATAGGGCAAAACCTTCTATGAATACCGTTCCGGCAGGATATTGCCAGCTATTCTCAAACGATCTACCATTTATATTGTTAATGAAGCCTATAGCATTATCTATGTGAAGATAGCATGAATTGAGCATGCTGCTTTCTTAAGCATCAGGTACCAATATACTTTCCCTTGATATCTCAAGGAAATAGCAATCTATAAACCAACAGATATGGAGACAATTTGAACCACTGAAAAAATCAAAAACCCCGCAGACCATCCATCAGGTCTGCGGGATTCTTGTGGAGATGGGCGGACTCGAACCGCCGTCCAGGCACCGCACCAGGCAGCTTTCTACACGTTTAGTCTTTCTTTGGTTTTCGTCCGGAGGCTGCCGAAAGACAGGCCAACTCCAGCTTATCCTTTAAATCTTGGCAGGGTTTAAAGGAGTCCCCCTGTGCATCCGGTTTGGATGATACCCCGTATTCCAGACATAACCGGACTAAAGCCTGGAGGGATACTCGTCGCAGCCGCAGCCTTGGCGGCCGTCGATTAAGCTAAGCTACTTGGTAGGTTAGGCAGCGAGTGCATAATTGTTGTTGCCAACTAATTGTTTGAGAGCTGAGATTTACGGGCAAACCCACGACGCCCGGCGTGCTTACTGTCCAATGTCAGATGCTGTCAAAACCAAAACATCCCCAATGAATCATTTTCTATTTTTCTGGCTCTGCAGCCTTTTCTGCGCGCGGAATCCTTACAAAATCCATTCCTGAAACAATCTTGTCATACTCCTCAACGCTTATCATCTTGCATGTGCCGTTGAATTCAGAACCAATCTCCACAAAAAGCCTGCGCACATTCAGTCCCCCGTCAACAGAACATCCCTTTTTCAGCGAAAGTGTATCCTTTACATACAGGTTTCCTGTCAACTTGCCCCACATGTCCACATCATTGCAGACGATGTCACCTTTCACTGTTGCAGACTCCCCTATCACTACACGTCCACTTGAATACAGGTTCCCCTCGAATTCACCGTCAATCCTGAGATCGTATGGTGAACTGATGTCACCCTTGAAATATGTTCCTGCCGAAATACGGCTTACAGTATTTACATTTACATTCGGGTCAATCTTTGCCATGCCATATTCCTTTATTGTTCCTTTCCGTGACAGTTCTTGTACTTCTTGCCGGAGCCGCAAGGACAAGGGTCGTTTCGCCCTACAGTCTTGTCCACATGCACAGGCATATTGCTTTTCTGCTCTCCCCCGTTTGTCACCAGGTCAGTACGGCTTGTACGCATCTGGCTCATATCCGGTTTACGCTGTACAGGCGGCTGGGCAGGAGCAGGACGTTGCTGTGAAGCATCCCTCAAAGGTATCTGCGCCCTGAAGAGGAAAGACAGGATATCCTTGTTGAGCTCCTCGAGCATAGTCTTGAAAAGGTTGAAGCTCTCAAACTTATAGATAAGGAGCGGGTCCTTCTGCTCATAAGTCGCATTCTGTACTGACTGCTTGAGGTCATCCATGTCACGCAGATGCTCCTTCCAGTGCTCATCAATCTGATACAATGTTATCGTCTTGCTCAGTGCCCTTGCTATCTCCCTGGCCTCGGTCTCGTATGCCTTCTTCAGGTTGATTGACAAAGTCAGCATCTTGCGTCCGTCAGTAATTGGAATCGCAATGTTCTGGTAGAGTGACCCCTGCTTCTCGTAGACTTCCTTGATTACAGGATATGCCTTCTGTGCCATTGTGTCCATACGGCGTCTGTAGACTTCAAGCATATTTTCGAAGAGACGGTCAACTATCTCCTCATCCTTTGCCTTCTGGTAGAATTTCTCATCAAAGCCAAGGTCAATAGAGAGAGAACGCATCACATATTCAGCAAACGCCTCATAATCATATCCTTTTGCATTCTCGACCATTATTGCGGCCATGTCCTGCATTACGTTCATCACATCAATCTCCACCCTCTCTCCGGAAAGTGCGTTGCGCCTTCTTGTATAGATTACTTCCCTCTGGGAGTTCATCACGTCATCATATTCCAGCAGACGTTTACGGATACCGAAGTTGTTCTCCTCAACCTTCTTCTGTGCCCTCTCTATTGAATTTGAAAGCATAGGAGCCTCAAGGGCCTCATTGTCCTGCATACCGAGCTTGTCCACAACTCCGGCAATCCTCTCGGAACCGAAGAGCCTCATCAGCTTGTCCTCAAGTGACACATAGAACGTAGATGTTCCAGGGTCGCCCTGACGTCCGGCACGTCCACGCAGCTGACGGTCAACACGGCGGCTGTCATGACGCTCTGTACCTATAATTGCAAGACCGCCGGCCTTCTTCACTTCATCCGACAGCTTGATGTCCGTACCACGGCCTGCCATGTTGGTGGCAATGGTGACGGTACCGCTCTGGCCGGCACGTGCAACGACCTCGGCCTCGCGTGCATGCTGCTTCGCATTGAGGACCTGATGCTGTATTCCACGCATCTTGAGCATCCTGCTCAGGAGCTCGGATGTCTCGACATCCGTTGTTCCGACAAGCACAGGACGGCCCTCACCTGTCAATTCTACAACACGGTTGATTACAGCCTCATATTTTGCCTTCTTCGTCTTGTATATAAGGTCATTCTGGTCTATCCTTGCAATCGGTCTGTTTGTAGGGATTACCACTACATCCAGCTTGTATATTGACCAGAACTCACCTGCCTCCGTCTCTGCTGTACCGGTCATTCCGGCAAGCTTGTGGTACATACGGAAATAGTTCTGCAAGGTAATTGTTGCAAATGTCTGTGTCGCAGCCTCGACCTTGACACTCTCCTTTGCCTCCACAGCCTGGTGCAGCCCATCGCTCCAGCGTCTGCCCTCCATTATACGTCCTGTCTGCTCATCGACAATCTTCACCTTGTTGTCCATGATGACATAGTCAACATCCTTCTCAAACATTGCGTATGCCTTGAGGAGCTGGTTCACTGTATGTACCCTCTCGGACTTGAGTGCGAAGTCAGCCCTGACCTCATCCTTCTTCACCTGTTTCTCATCCTCGGACAGACCGCTCTTCTCAATTTCAGCCACGGCAGATCCTACATCCGGAAGGATGAAGAACTTAGGGTCATCCAATGAACCGGAAAGCAGGTCATGTCCATTGTCAGTCATGTCAACCGAATGCTGCTTCTCGTTTATGACAAAGTAAAGCGGGTCAGTCACGACAGGCATCTCGCGCTCATTGTCCTGGATATAGTAGTTCTCTGTCTTCTGGAGAAGCTGCTTGATGCCAGGCTCGCTCAGATATTTGATAAGCGGCTTGTATTTCGGAAGTCCCTTGTAGACACGGAGAAGAAGCTTTCCGCCCTCTTTCTCATCACCCGCGGCAATGAGTTTCTTTGCCTCGTTCAATGTAGTTGTTATCAAGGCCTTCTGGCTGTTTACAAGTCTCTCCACATAAGGTTTGAACTCCATGAACTGCTGGTCATCACCCCTTGGGACTGGTCCGGATATGATGAGAGGTGTACGTGCATCGTCAATCAGCACTGAGTCAACCTCATCGACAATGGCAAAATGATGCTTGCGCTGCACAAGGTCATTCTGCGACACCGCCATATTGTCACGCAGATAGTCGAAGCCGAATTCATTGTTGGTTCCAAAAGTGATATTGCAGGCGTATGCCTTCTTGCGGGCATCGCTGTTCGGCTGGTGCTTGTCTATGCAGTCGACTGAAAGTCCGTGGAACATATAGAGTGGACCCATCCACTCCGAGTCGCGCTTTGACAGGTAGTCATTCACAGTAACCACATGTACTCCCTTGCCTGCCAATGCATTGAGAAATACGGGAAGGGTAGCCACAAGGGTCTTTCCCTCTCCTGTCGCCATCTCCGAAATCTTTCCCTGGTGAAGGACGATACCTCCGATCAGCTGCACATCATAGTGCACCATGTCCCATACAATCTCGTTACCGCCTGCCATCCAGCGGTTATGCCATATTGCCTTGTCCCCGTCAATCTCCACGAAGTCCCTTGTGGCAGCAAGGTCGCGGTCAAAGTCAGTCGCATTGACCGTTATGGTCTCATTCTCCTTGAATCTCCTTGCAGTGGATTTCATCACGGCAAACGCCTCAGGAAGAATTTCATTCAATACAGCCTCTATCTCTTCGTCCACTTTCTTCACAAGCTTGTCGGATTCGGATGCCAGCGACTCCTTCTGGTCAAGGGGAAGGTCCTTCTCCAGTTCCTCCTTTATGGAGGCTATCCTCGCCTCGTCAGAAGCGATCCTCTCCCTGATGACAGCTTTCAGTTCCTCTGACTTGGCCCTCAGCTCATCGTCAGAAAGCTTGTCAATCCCCTCATATGCAGCAAGTACCTTGTCCAGGATAGGCTTGATCTGCTTGTAGTCACGCTCGGCCTTTGAGCCAAAAAGCTTCTTGAAAATATCTGTAAATGACATAATCGTTTTGGATTTCATTATAAAATTAACAGGCGCCGCACATTGACATTTTCCGTGCCATAGCGTTGCAACCTGCAAATATAGTCAGAAATATATTGAAAACAAAAGTCTTCGGAAAAACATGGCTGACAAAATGTCCGGTCAAAAGGCCGGTGAAAGCACCGTCTCGCTGTCAAGTGTCATGATTTTGCTCTCCTGGGGCATCTCCCCCTCTATAAGCCTGAAGATGTAGTCCATGGAAATGCGGCACATTGACGGTATAGGCTGGCGCACATACGGTATAGGAGGGTTAAAAAGTTCATATACATCTGAATTGTCGAATCCGATGACCTTGATATCCTCCTGCAGCCTTACCCCCATTGCATTGAGTACCTTGATGCTGGAGATTGCAAGATAGTTGGTTGCAAACACAAGCCCGTCAACATCCCGCGTACAAATGTCGGCTATGACCTTGCGGACAAGGTCCATCTGATTGTGGAAAGGTATCCTATGGATGCGTATATCCCTGTCATCCGCCCCGAGTTCGCGCATCCTGGAGACAAAACCGTCCTCACGTTCCATGATGCTCGACACCCTCATGGTAAATGAAAGCATCTCTATGTTGCGTGCCCCCTTCTCCTCAAGGAGCATGACAGCGTTACGCATCGCATCTACATTGTTAAGAACAACCTTTGGCGCAGGAAAATCCATGTTCTTCCTGTCAAGGAACACAAGCGGTATATTGCTTCTAAGGATATGCAATATGCTTTTTTCCGAACCCTCACACGGGACAACAATGAAACCGTCCACCCCCTTGTCAATGAAAGAGCGGACGATATTGTCCAGCTTTTCCGGAGATTCATCTGTACTTCCTATCAGGACTGTATAGCCATGTCTGAAGGCAAGTTCCTCCATCTCCCTTGCAATCTCGCCATAGAACACATTCGATATATCGGAAAACACGGCCCCTATGACCTTCGACTTTCCTTTTCTCAATGTCCTGGCAGCAGGATTAGGCTGATATTCAAGCCTCCTTGCTACTTCAAGTATCTTGTCCCTTGTAGTCTCGCTCACACGGTACTTTCTCTTGCCGTCCGCCTCCGTCCTGTTGTTCATAACAAAAGAGACCAAGGCAATTGATACTCCGGCTTCAGCCGCAATATCCTTTATAGTAACATTCTTTGCACCCTTTGTCATAACGCATCTTTTCCATTTCCGGCAGAATTGCCACGGAAACTGCTGTAATCCTTGCAATTGCTGTCTCAATGTAATCCAAAGCCATCTCTGCCAGGCCTGGATACCGTCAAAAACAAGACAAATTTAACAAAAAAAGAGACCGGTACAATGTTTCTGCATCGGTCTCCTCTCCATATTTACCGTCCGATGTCATACATCAGAGGCAAAAGCCGCTATTCAAACCTGTTGAATTCATCCGTCTTCCACTGTATATACTGGCTGACATCGGCATCCTCGTATGTTCCGCGTCCTTCATCCTCCACACGGGTGGTCCTTGAGAAATCAATGTCCCCCATTGTCTTTCCTGCAGTCTGCTTAACAACATATCCATAGACATCGTCAAATGCCCAATATGCTCCGTACCAGTTCATATAGTTCTGATAGGCTGGAGTCATTCCCCTGTAGCATTGGCTGATGTCATCTGCATCCAGGGCAGTCTGCCATACGCTGAAGTTCCAGAAACGCCCATGGAACTCATTGCCTGGACGGTAGCCGGCAACCCATGACGAGTTGAATTCAATTGCCTGGAAGACTGGAGGAGCTGCCTGGAGAATGGCCTTCTCATCATCAGTAAGCGTAACCTCGTCCACAAGTTCACCTTCAAGATAGAACTTGTAGCTGTTCTTGTCATATACAAGTGCATACTGATACCATTTCTGGGCCTCGATAGCCTTTGCATACAGTTTCTTCCTGCAGCTGCCAGGCCCGACCCACCATTCAAGGCGTGTATCGTTGTTTCCTCTCTCGCCATAACGGAGCATATTGATCCATCCCTCGTTTGCATCGGCAAAGTTGCCGATACGCGAATGGGCAGTAATTTCATCTATAAAGACATGGAAAACGTATGTATATCCGTTGGACAGACTCAGGCCCTGAGGGAACTTATACCATGTAGCCATGTTGTAGTCACCGAGATAGAGGGCAGAGAACATATTGGAAGGCGTGTCGAAATTCACCACCTTGATGACAATCCATACAACCCCTGAATTGCTGCTGAGCGTAGCATCTGCCACATCGTCAATCCTTACAGGAACCAGATAGCCGTTGGCATCTGTAAGCTGTGCACGGTCATCATTGCTGATTGAGACACTTCCTGATGCAGACTTGGCATCCTTGGCCATGGTTGCATTCACAATGGAGACGATTCCGTCAGGCACCGCCACGTACGAAGTCCCGTTCTCCTCATTGTAGGCAGCAATCAGGCTGTTGTCCACCGCAAATGTCACATCAAACTGCTGGAACGCCTCGTCTGTACCTGTCACGGCAATTGACGTGCTGATATTGTCGCCCCTCTGAGTATCGGTATAGTTGGTAACATTGAATGTAACCGTATTCCCCGCAATCGAGACTACATTGTCAGCAGGGTCAATTGTCTCCACTGTTGCATAAAGGACAGCCTTGTTGGAATTTGTGCTGACCTTGACACCTCCTGTCACATCAGCGATACGGAATACAGCCATGTACTGAGGGTCCACCAGCTTAGGGAAATCCGAATTGTCAGCCGTAACCGCGACCTCAGCCTGGAGTTCTCCGGCAGGGATGGTCACCGAGCCATTGAATTTGAGTACGCCTTCAGGGAAGGCTGAATTTATTCCTGTGAGCGATGTGTTGTCTACATCTACAGTTACAGTAACATCCTCTGGCTGTGCCTTGGTCAAGGCCACAGTGAAATTTTTCTCCAAAGTGCCGATTTCACCTATTGGTGTGTGCTGAATCTCTGCGGTTACCGCATCATATTCAGACATTGTACCTCCTACGATATATGCAAAATCCCCTACAACGCCCTTATAGTCAGCGTAAGTATCCTTTGAAGGGATAAGCTCGTCCTTGCACGAAAGTGCAGAAACCGCAGCCACGGCAAGGACAAGGAAATATTTCAATGTATTCTTCATAACGTTTAGTTTCTGCACTTGTTAATCTCGTCAAATACCCAACGGCCCTCAGCAATGGAGCCTTTGTCCAATGGAACCATCACACCGTTCTCGGATACATCCCTTGATGTATCTGACCAGTCCATATCATAGCCGTTGCCGGTTGCATCATGGAAGATATGGCCCTCGCCCTCATTGAATTTCCAGTATGCAAGAAGTCCGTCGGAATCCTTAGGGACATTGCATATCCCCTCTTTCATCTCGCTTACGGAAAGGGCACGGTCCCAAACGCGCATTTCGGCAATACGTCCACTGAAAAGCTGGCGGGTTGTATATCCTCCCCATGACATTCCCATTTCAAACCTCTGGAAGACTGTGCTTCCGTCACCGGTTCCCTTGGTCTGCTCAGGCACTCCATCCACATACATTGTCATTGTGCTTCCGTCATATACGAGTGAAAGCATATACCATCTGCCAGGGTCAAACAATGTGTTGGAGATGATGTTGCCGGCAGGAGATACGAGCTGGAGCGAATGTCCTGGATTGCCGTTTTCACCGAAACGGAGCATATTGGCCTTCCCTTCATCCTTTGCCTCCCATGCACACAGGCGGCAGATTGCATCTGTACCGGTATCTTTCAGGGAGTATGCATAGAACTTTATCTCGTATGTATAGGTCGAAAGGCTTATCGCCTTCTCGTCCGGGAAGATATAGTTGCTCGACATATCTGCTGTAGCAATGTCAAGGGCGTTGAACGTGAATTCATTTGTCGGCCTGAGAAGTATTGAGCGTGACGACTCGAGAATCTCGAATCCGCCTCCCTTCACGTCGCTGATGACAAGGGGAACCACATAGATATATCCTTCCTCGACAAAGTCATGGTTGACAATTGTCAGGTTGTTGATTTCGGAGGAAGCCTGTCCCTTGCTGATGACAACATGGTCGCTGTCAAGCGAGATTGCGCTTTCCGGCACTGCCTGGTAATTGGTCTTGTTGGCAGCATTGTAGGTATCAACGGCAGACTTGTCATATTTAAGGTAGACAGTGACGTCCTCCTTTGCCTTTCCAGTAGCAGAGACAGTCAGACCGTAAGTATCCGAATCCACCTTGATCAGCGGGCTGTCATCGGTACCGGAAATAATGACAATCTCCCTGTCGGGATTGAACTTGTCACCCTCGGTGCATCCTGCAAGAAACGATGCAAGCGCAACCATTATTCCTGTTTTGATATATTTATTCATGATATCTCCTGTTTATTAATGAATTGACGGTGTTCCTATCTGGATACATCTGCGAAGGTTCCAGTAAGGGCCTTTGCTGAAGAAATAGTCTGAGTCAATGTAGTATGCTCCGAAGCCTCCGGCATTTCCGTCGCTGCAGAAACGTGCGTATGCCTCAAGTGAAGCCATCTGGACATAGTTTCCGCTTTCATCATATGTCATCAGTGTCTCGTTGTTGTAGCCACGGTAAGGGACGTATCCACCGTTGAAGCGATTGTTTCCCTGGTTCCACTGCTCGCAGATTATATATTTTTCTGCAGGAAGCCATGAAGGACGAACCAGGCCTGTATAGCGGTTCCCGATCTGCTGGCTGTATGCCTGGCGGACAATAAAGCTTACATACGGCTCTACATCCTCACTCGGTGCTCCGTTGAAATAGTCGATGATGTTCAGCATCTTCCTGCCTTCCTCAGTTTCAGCCTGAGACCCGAAATATTTCGCGCTCTGCCTGATTGCCACTGTCATGTCTGCTGCACTCCATCCCTCGAAGTCATAGTCGATTCCGTCAAGGCCGAAATGAAGAACCTGCTGGGCATTATAGTCAGCGTATGCGCAGATTGCCTCTTCGCTTCGGTCCTGGCTAAGGTCATAGTCCTTGCCGTTGACAGTAAACTGATGCCTGTAGTGCGATGCATCAGCGTGCATGACAAAGCGTGTACCCTTTTTCTCCTGGCAATATTTCATGTCTGCTGCGGCGACAGGAGAATACTCGTATTCATCTGCAGGGTCAGCTGAAGGGATTCCCATCCAGAGATTGACTATATCAAGGCTGTCCGGAAGCCCTATAAACCTCTCGGCCATTGTTGTAGGCTCCTTGTACATGCTTGATGCTCCCTCAAGCGGTGCCCAGGCTGCATAATATACGTATGTGCGGATATGGTCGCTGTTCTTCCAGTCGCGCAGATTCTGGTAGTACTGCTCGTCAAACAGTTCATCCCCAGGTGAAGGGACCTTCTGGATTACAAGGGCCTCCTCCTTCGTACAGCTGACAAGAATAGCTGCAGCAATTGAAAATGTATATATTGTCTTTTTCATTACTCTTTGTTTTTAGTTTATTTCTTGTCCCACCAGAGCTTTGTCCCGGCATTGTCAAGTCCACCAAGTGCAGAAAGTCCAGTAGAAAGGCCTTTTGCATTCTCTGACTGCTCGCTGATAGGATAAGGCACGCGGCGGATCTGCAGGTCTGTGTTCACTTCACCGTTGCTGTCGTTGTTTGCAGGAGTGACAAGCTTAGGATAACGTGTACGGCGATACTCTGCCCAGGCTTCGCATCCGTTAGGGAAGAGCGCAATCCATTTCTGGGTCATTATCCTTTCAAGGTTTGTCTCGAAATCATCCGCATCGTTGTAGGCAATTGTTATGGAGGAAGGGGCAGATGCATTTGCATTGCCTACAACATCAACGAATGCTGCAGGGACAGACGTATTGTCCTGGAGATATGCATCCACACCGGAAGCGCCCCATTCCTCGAATGAAGTACGTACTCCGGCTTCATAGAAGTCCTTTGCAGAACCGCCTGCATTCCAGCCGCGGAGAGCGGCCTCTGCACGGAGGAAATAGCTTTCTGCCGCATTCATCCATACAATGGAGTAATTATCCGCATTAGGTGCTGAGACATTTGCTGCCGTATTCTTGTAAGGAGTCCAGTTGGTGTTGTGGATACCGTTTCTCACTCCATGGAGTTCACCATCTTTTGCAGGCTTTGCAATCAGGAACTTGCGAGGGTCATTATATCCGTTGAGATAGCAGTCCATCGAGGCTCCTATCTGAGCGTCTGCGTCATTGAAGTTGACATTGATTTCATAGATAGGGTGATGGCTGACACCTGAAACAATCGCGTTTGATGAATTGCTGTCAATCAGTCCGAATGAATCAGACAAGGACTTCTCTGCCTCCTCCTGTGCAAGTTCCGGGTCTGCATAGACGACACGCATTGCAAGACGGAGACGCAGCGTATTTGCAAATCTTATCCACATGGAAGGGTCACCTCCATAGACAAGGTCATAGTCCTCGAGAATCTTGGCACCTGGATTGGCCACAGAATAAACTTCAAGTTCATCTATAGCTTCGTCAAGTTCTGAAAGCATCTGGCGATATATGGATTCCTGCGAATCATAGTCAGGAGTAAGTGAAGTTCCGACCTTGCTGTATGGAGCCGGGCCATAGTAATCCGTTACCTGGTGCATGGCAGCGACCTTCATAATATCTGCGATAGCAGTAATCTTTGAATCCGGTGCATCAGCCATGATGGATTCCAGCCTTGAATACGCATTCATTGACTTGGAATATTTGTTTACCCAAAGCGACCTTGCCCAGTTGTCGTTTATATAGAAGCTGCCGTTGTTGCGGCCATCTCCAAGTGTCGGGGCTGTATATCCTGCCCATGTGTCAGCACAAAGGTTATATGACACCTGATAGTCTGAGTCAAGGGTACCGGTTCCGTCACGGTAGAGGATTACCGTTCTCTGTATCTGCTGAAACAATGATCCTGAGAGCACGGCTGCTGCCTGCTCCGGAGTTGCCTCATGCTTATTTACATTGTACTCCTCAAAATTCTTGACACATCCGGCAAGAAGAGCTACGCCTGAAGCGGCTGCCATCAATTTTATAATATTATTGACTTTCATAATTCTTGCTGACTTTAAAGTTTAATCTTGACAGAGAATCCGAGGCTGCGCAGACTCGGCTGCATGAAATAGTCGATTCCCTGGTTGTATGTACCTGTACTTGAGGTCATTTCCGGATCAAATGGTGCCTTCTTGTAAATCATCAGCAGGTTATGTCCCACGAATGATATGTTAAGGCCCTTAAGCCAGTTGCACCATTTCTGTACCGGGAAGTCATATCCGAAGCTGAGCTCGCCAAGACGGATGTTTGTTGCATCATAGACATACTGGCTCATGACTCCGTCATTTGCTCCGAGTACCTGGTAATACTCCTTGACATTCGGTGACTTCATGCCGTTTATCATCACATACCCACGGTCGCGTGCATCAGCAGTAGCCTGTGAAATACCATAGTAGTCCATCACAGCCTGCGTCTTTGAGATTGCAACTCCACCGATACGTGCCGTAAAGAGGAATCCGAGGTTGAATCCCTTGTAGGAAAAATTGTTGCCCCAGCTGAGAAGATGCTTAGGAGCAGTGTCACCGGCATAGATAAGGCCTTCATCGCTATAGTCAGCTATGACATTTCCGGTAGAGGTCTGCTGGAGATATCCCCTTTCATCTGTAGCAAGCGTCGTAACATAGACATCAGTCATTGAGCCTCCCTCATAAAGGATATTCTTGACGCCGCCGAATCCTCCGACATCCATCCTCTTCAGGCTGATAGTCTCTCCTGTCTCCTCCACATACCAATTGTCAAGCATTGAGACAATCTTGTTCTTGTTGTGGGAATATGTCATATAGGTATCCCAGCGGAAATCCTTGACACCGAAATCATCGCCATAGCGTGCTGCAAGCTCGATACCAGTATTGTCGACCTGTCCTCCGTTCAGGATTACAGAAGTCCAGTTGGATGTAGCAGACATGGCAGGCTCGAAGAACTGATTGAAAGTACTTGACTTGTACCATGTCGCATCAATCTGAAGCTTACTCCTGAAGAAATGGATGTTGGTACCGACTTCCCATGACTTGGTCCTCTCCGGCTGGAGGTCTGTATTGTCCATCCTGGTCTTGGTTGTCAGGACACCGCCAAGCACAGAATATGTCGGGAATGTAAGGAACTGCTCCGGGTCATTGCCGACTTCAGAATATGATGCCCTGATTTTCCAGTAAGGGAAGACATCGCTCTTGAGTCCAGGAATCATTTCAGTGAATATGCCAGAGAGACCGACTGTTGGATAGAATACCGACTTATAGTCAGAATATGCAAAGGTTGAAGACCAGTCATTGCGGGCAGTCACATCGAGATATACCATGCTTCTGTAGCCAACCTGTACATTGGCGAAAATCGCCTGCTTCTGCTTGCGGTATCCTTCCTGCTTCAATTCAGTCGTAGACTGCCTTGCATCTATATTGCCAAATGTAAATAGATTGCTGACTGCCGCAAGGTTTCCTCCCACATAGTCAGAAGAATAGCTGAGGTCCTCGATGTTGGCACCCACAGTAGCAGTGAGGCTGACCTGGTTGTCTGAACCGAAATATTTGTCCACAGATGCTATAACCTCACCGAATTTCTGTGCGGTCTTGTTCTGCGACTTGCTATAATATCCGAATTTGGAAGCGAACAGCTGGAGAGTACCGGCATCGAATTTCCTTTCATGCTCCTCCATATTGAGGTCGAATTTTCCGCGGGCAGAGATTGTCAACCATTTGAGAGGCTTATATGACAGCTGTGCAGTTGTCATGATACGGTTCTTGCTGTTGACGTATTTCTGGTTCTCTGTAATCCAGTAAGGGTTCTGCATAGCGAAATCATTGCCGTAAGGCCAGTACTGGGTCTTCACACCACGCTCCGCATTGTAACGTTCATAGATCTTTACAGCCTCGAAATCAGCTCCTGCAGGGAAAAGGTATATCGGCAATACTGGGTTCATATACTGTCCCTGTGCGACCATGTTCTGTTCCCTGATATTTGAGTATGATGCACTTACATCAAGAGTCAGCTTGTCCTTGAGGAAATTTGTAGTGTTGCGGACATTGAAATTGTATTTGTCCACATCATTGTTGCGGATGATTCCGTTTGCATTTGTCGCACCGAGGGAGACATAGATCTGGTTCTTGTCATTTCCGGATGAGAGACTGATTGAGTTTGTCTCATTGATTCCAGTCTGGAAGAAATCCATTGGATTGTAGGAAGAAGGTGTTGAAAGCTTTTCTCCCCAGCTCTGGTACGACCCGAACTCAGTCTGGCCGTAAGTGTTCTGGAAAGAAGGCATGATGTATGCCCTGGAGAATTCCGTAGTGTTGGAATAATTGACAGTCAGCCTGTCCTTTGAGCCTTTCTTGGTCGTGATGATGACGACTCCGTTGGCGGCTGCCGAGCCATACAGTGCGGCTGCTGAAGGACCGCTGAGGACAGAGATGCTCTCGATGTCGTCCGGGTTGATCGCAGCAAGCCCGTCACCTGTCTGGCCTGCTCCGGCAAATACACCCTCTGGCTGCTCACCGGCAAGGGAGGCCATAGGGATACCGTCAATCACATAGAGCGCATTGTTGTTGTTGGAAAGGGACTTTGTCCCTCGCATTACTACTCGGCTACCCCCCCCCACGCCAGTTGAGGATGTGCTGATTGCCACACCTGCAACCTTGCCGTTCAATGAATTGACGAAAGAACCGGCCGGGGCAACGTTTTCAAGCTTCATTTCCTGCACATTGTAGGAAAGGGACTTTTCTGACTTTGTGATACCCATGGCTGTCACGACAGTAGCCTCAAGTGCCGTGTAGACAGCTGAAAGCTGTGCATTGATCACTGTGCGTCCATTGATATACTCAGTGTGGTCGCCCATTCCGATGAAAGAAAATACAAGGGCCTTGGCATCAGCAGGAACAGCAAGGGTGTACTTGCCGTCAAGGTCTGTAATTGCCCCGACAGATGAATTCCCCTCAACGAAGACACTTGCACCAATCAACGGCTCACCGCTCTCATCGGTTACTGTACCGGAAATATTTTCCTGGGCATAGCCGATTCCAGCAAAGAGCAGCAATCCCGCCAGTACCGAAACGGCCCTGGAGAGACTTTTCTTAAAACCGCTTGCACGGTCTATAGAGTTTTGTGTACTCATAATAGGAATTTTATTGGTTAATAATTATGTATTTAAAAATCGTTAAATCATTTTAGCATGCAAATGTAACAGAAATTTCACAAATGCAAAAATGATTTAACATTTTTTGATAAAAAATTGGCGGACAAGTTCTTTTCTTATCCGCCTGAAGATATTTCACTTATATCCTTACGGTAAGAAAGATGCTACATCACAGCTTCGAAACCTGCTGAACCATACGTACCGTCACTGCTTGTCCTTAGCGGCACAAGCTTCAGGTAGCGGGCCTTGACCTTCTCCCTGAAAGCAACGTCCTGACGTACCGGATTGTTTACGACATTGTCGAACATCCTGTCGGAAAACACCTTTGTCCACGTACTTCCGTCCACGCTGACAAGGAAATCATATGTTATGATGCAGCCTCCATGGCCCTTATATATAGGTACATACGAGAATCCTTCAACTTCCTTTACATCTCCAAGGTCAAGCAAAAGCGGCTCAGACGAGTCAAATATATTCCCCTCTGCATTTTCAGCTTCATATTCCGGTTTATAGGCATGATCCATATAAAGCCCGAATCCGTTGAGCACAGGAGATGCACCTGCTCCGGATATATTGACCCTCACCGCTTCTGAAATGACATCAGGAATAAGTACGATACGCTTGTACCCGATTGTGGTCTCATCTGCAACCTTTACCCATTCCCCGTCTTCCCCAAGGACTTCTATGCTGAATTCAGAGACTCTCTGCCCAAGCGGAATATACTCCTGGAGCACAACACGGTTGAACATTCTTGCTTCAGGCAAAGTCACTGTAAATGACGCTGTCGTGCATCCATCGTCTGTTGCCCAATATGTATCATATTTTCCGTCAAGCATCTTATCCGGAGAATATTTCCGGCAGCGGACATTGTCTGCCATTATGGAAGCGCCCTCCGAAAGGTCTTCAGAAAATATATCATCAAGCACTGAACGGAATTCCATAAGCCTTGTTGAATCAATTTCATGGATATGTCCCCTCTTGTCCGCAGGCACATTAAGCAAAAGGAGTGAGTTCCGTCCGACACTTTCATAATATATCTTCATAAGGTCTTGAAGCGACTTCACACGGCCATTCTCAGATTCACGCCAGAACCATCCCGGACGTATGGAGACATCAGTCTCGGCTGCGACCCATTTCTCGCCTCCAGGCTCACCTGTATTCAGGATTTCACAGTCAATAGGACTGCTCGGGGTCAGTTCACCTATATTCATTGTCCCCCAGCATGTGCGCCCTGCACTTCCCTCTTCATTCCCGACCCAGCGGCATCCTGGACCGACATTGCTGAATATTACAGCATCAGGCTGCATCACATAGACAGTTGAATAGAACAGCGGCCAGTCATAGACCTGCCTCTTTCCGTCAGGACCTTCTCCACAGGCACCGTCAAACCATTGCTCGAATACTGTCCCATAGTTTCCAAGGGCATTTTCCAATGTCTGGCGGAATACTTCATTATATTCAGGAGTACCATAATGAGGGTCATTCCTGTCCCATGGGGAAATATATATCCCGAATTTAAGCCCATATTCATGGCAGGCCTCCGAAAGTTCTTTCAGCACATCACCCTTGCCGTCCATCCAGCTGCTCTGTGCAACTGTGTGGCTGCTTACCGGGTTAGGCCATAGGCAGAACCCGTCATGATGCTTTGCCGTGAGGATTATTCCTTTCATTCCAGCCGCTTTCGCAGTCGCTGCCCACTGGCGGCAGTCAAGGTCAGAAGGGGCAAATACATCTGCACTTTCTGTCCCGTCACCCCATTCGGCACTGGTGAATGTATTGGGGCCGAAATGCACGAACATGTTTGTCTCCATCTGCTGCCATGCGACCTGGGCTTCAGACGGCACTGCGCCATATGGAGCCGGAGCATCATTGCAGCATGATGCCAGAAACATGGAAACAGCCAGGCATGGCAGAGCATGGGCATACACAAATTTCATTATATTTTTCATATTCAATGTTTTTACTTAAGTTTCACAAGTGACAAATCTTATTGATAACCGTGCATTTATGCGGTTCGCGAAACTTTCTCCCACCGCACAGGCTCTGTTCACGTCATCTCCTATGTTACAATGCATCAGCAATCAGAAGAAATGGCCTTCACTATAAGCACCTTTCCAGACGGTTTCCCGTTGACATAGGGCTTTACAGGGATTTTCAGTGTGTCTCCAGGCTGCAGCCCTCCGGGCATGGTGAAGCGGAAATGCAATGTGTCCCGTCCACCGGCAGGAAGCACAGACCTTTCACGCACACGGATCTCACCGTCATGGCCGGCTTCAGGGCGGAATTCCACATCCATATCCTTTCTGCCGCCATTTGCATACCTTATATATATGGTACGGCTATCTCCTGGCTGCATCTTGCCATAGTGCAGCACCTCATGGCTAAGATGCAGCCCTGCCCCGAAATCATACGGATGGTCCTCCTCGACAGGATGCTCCATCGGCTCGACCTCACCTTTTACGATAAGGCTCATGGAGCTGCGTCCAAGCATCTTGACAGAGACCTCCTCCATGAAGATCCCCTTACGGTATGCTGGATTGTATGTAACCTCAACCTTAAGAGTCTCTCCCGGAGCAACCGCCTCACGTTCAACAGAAGCGGACATGCACTGGCAGCGCGTGTACACGGCAAGCGGCATCAATGTATCAGAGGAAGTGTTGGCAACCAGCAGGTTGGCATGCACAGGTCCATCCTTTTCCCTTATCGTGCCAAGGTCTGCTTCAGTATTCTCACTTGTGACTATATCCTTGACAGCACCTGCATTCCCTCCATTGTGACAGGAAGACAGCAAGGCAAGCAGTGCAACGGCTGCAACCGGAAATGCCTTCATCAATACATGTATTTTATCGCCCTTCTGCATTTCTTTACATTTTCAGGTACAAACGTAAATGAAAAGCTATAGTCCCCATTGCTCCAGAGTGTCTTGTCCGGTTCTGTACGGGCACCCCAGCTGTCATATCCTCCGACACCGGTATGGAACCCGTCAATGCAAAGCTCCACGTAATCCCTCACAGGGACATCATTTATATGATGCTGACGCCGGAGGACATATCTTGCATTTTCCGGATCCTTTGGATCATCAGGAGAAAGGTTCTGCCACTGGTAGTCACGCCATACGGCCTCCTCAGAATCAAGGTCTTCAATACTCTGTCTCAACGCATTGAATTCAAAATTCCCGTCTGAAGCTATAGTCATTCCGCCTATATTGATCCATCTGGTATCTGTATGATGCCCACACTCCTGAGGCCTTACATACGGGACATATTCCGCTTCAGCCGAACTCCTGTAAAGTCCCATGAAGGCACCTGAACTGCGGTCACTGTAATTTTCCTGCGGTCCACGCCCGAAATACAAGAATCTGTCCGCTGCCGCAGGCAATCTCATACGGAAACCTATCCTCGGAATCTCGACACGCTCAGATTCAGCATTACCGGAGAAAACAGCAATCACTTTCACTACACCGTCCGGGAATATCTTGTAGGCAACATTCATGGAGGTCCCGAAAGGCAATGCATATTCCGCACTGAGCACAACAAGGTCATTAATTTCAGTCACCTTTACAGATACTGAATATTCCTTTCCGGCCTGCTGCCAGGCCTGGGTCCTTGAAGGGAATCCGTTGCCATAGTCATTGTCCACAGGTGCCCTCCAGAAATTAGGCCTCAGGCCGAAATCACTGCAGAACATATCTTTTCCCTTGACCTTATATGAAGAGACTGTCCCTGTCACCTTGTCAAGCACGAACTCAAAATTCCTGCCTGTAACCCTGACTGTACTTTCATCATCGGCAACAGACGGCTTGCGTCCCTTTGCCATGTAGACCTTCTTTCCAGCCTCCTTGAGAAGCATCTGGTCAGAAGCTATGACTGAGCCTTTGGGCAAAAGGGGACGGTCAGAAGTACTGATGACGTCAAACCGTATGTAGTACTCCCTGTCTTTACGCATCCTCGGAAGCCTTATGCTGAATTCCTCCCCATGCTGTGCCTCTGTACTGAACCTCAGAGTACCTTTCCTGACCTTCCTGCCATTGGCCTCAACCGTATATACAACCTTATAGCCTCTGAGGTCAGTAAAATAGAACCTGTTGAATATATAGAACCGTCCGGAAGCAGGAGCTTCTGATGTAACCGTAACATCCTGGTAGACATGGCGGACCTCCTCCGCACCCGGATGGGCAATCCTGTCAGGCCCTACAAGACCGTTGCAGAGGAAATTGTTGTCGCTCGGGGTATTCTCCCCATAGTCTCCTCCGTATGTCCAGTATGCACGGCCTTCTTCATCCACGGCGTCAAGCCCCTGGTCAACCCAGTCCCAGATAAAGCCTCCCTGCAGATTTGGATACCTGTATATATATTTCCACTGCAGGTCAAGCGAGCCTGTGGAATTTCCCATCGCATGTGCATATTCAGAAGGGCATACCGGCCTGTCAGAACCATTCTCACCCATCTTCCTGAACCACTCAGCCGATGGATACTGAGGGACAAGCATATCGGTATTCCATTCAAATTCAGCCCTTTCATAGCAGACCGGACGGTTCATACCGTCTTTCTCCAGAGCTTTGAGCATATTGTAGGCATCATGGAAATTGCATCCGTTTCCGCCTTCGTTCCCGAGTGAGAGAATCGTGACACAAGGATAATTGTGTGTACGCATATACATGTTCATTATCCTGTCAAGATGCTTCTCTTTCCATGCAGGATTGTTGCCAAGCGTCCTGTCAAGCGCGTATCCCATGCCATGGGACTCCACATTTGCCTCCGAATACACATAGAAGCCAAGGCTGTCACATAGTTCATAGAACATGCGCGGCTGAGGATAATGGCATGTACGGATGGCATTGACATTATGCTTGCGCATAAGCTCGAGATCCTTGAGCATCAGTTTCCTGTCTACATAATGTCCCGTTGCAGGATTATGTTCATGAAGGTTCACACCCTTGAATTTCACAGGGCATCCATTGACCAGGAAAAGGTTTCCCTTTATCTCGAAACGCCTGAATCCGACATCAAAGCGTGTATATTCCCCGTCCACACCTATCATAAGCCTGTAGAGTTCAGGAGTCTCAGCTGTCCACTTGCGTGCCTGTGGCACTGTCCCGGAGAATGTTGATGCCCCGTCCACTGTTCCGCTTCCGGAAAGCACTGCACTGCCGTCCCGGTCAATAAGGCTCCATGTTATTTCCGCAGCCTTTTCCGTACGGACCGTCAGTGAGAACAGACCGTCGATACAGTCTTCATCAAGCGTAGAGACCACATCGAAATCAAATCCAGTACCGGACTTCTCTGATGAGAGATATATGTCCCTCTCGATGCCGCTGATGCGCCAGAAGTCCATACATTCAAGATATGAGCCTGTACTGTAGCGGTATATCTTCAGCACCAGCTCATTGTCGCCATCCTTCAGATATGGGGTAACATCTATCCTTGCCAGATCCTTGGAGTCCTCGGTATATGCAGCAAAACTTCCGTTAACGTATGTATATACACCGGATTTGGCTCCTGCGATATTCAGGTAGACCTTGCGTCCCGTCCATTCAGAAGGCACCCTGAACTGCCGGCGGTATATTCCAACAGGAGTATTGTCCGGCAATTGCGGAGGCTGGGGGTTCCTCGGGCAGAATTCGTAGAATGTGTTCACATATATCGGAATACCGAATCCCTGCACCTCCCAGTTTCCAGGAACATCTATCCCTGACCACTCCATTGCATCAGGCGATTCCGGCAGATTTTCCTGGGAATCATAATAGGAGAAGTCCCATCTGCCGTTCAGGGAAAGATAGAACGGGCTTTCATGGAAAACCTTCTCCACAGCTGCATCCATGTCCGGATAGAATATGGTCTCAGTCCTGCGCGTATCTGCATTTACAGAAGTCACATTGACATCCCTCCACAGCGGAGTCTGTGCTGACATGGAAGCCAATGCTGAAATGCCGGCAAACAATGCCGCAGCCGGCCTTGTCACATATCGATTGCTATATTTCATCATATCTGGTATTTAATCTTATCAAGGACGGTCAAGCTCTGCTTTCCCGAAATCAGAAGGTACCGGGCTCATCTGGAGTTCTAGCTCCCCTCCTGCCATAATATCCCTGTAGCTGATCCACGAGCAGGTGTATGGCCTTCCGTTCAGCTTTGCTGAAGCCACATAGATGTTTTCCCTGGAATTGTCCTTGGCTATGACTGTAAATGTCTTTCCATTGCCAAGGTTGACTACCGCCTCCTTCACTGCCGGGCTTCCGATGATGAACGGCCCTCCGCAAGGCTCTACCTGGTAAAGTCCGATGGCAGACAGCACATACCATGCAGACATCTGGCCCACGTCCTCATTTCCGCAGACACCGCTATGGTCATCAAAATAGAGTTCGTCAAGCACCTTGCGGACTATTTCAGCACATTTATGCTGCTGCCCTGCATAGCTATAGAGATAAGCTATGTGATGGCTCGGCTCATTCCCGTGTGCATATTGTCCGATAAGCCCGGACACATCATTGGCATCAGGGCCAAGGTCTCCCTCTGCGACAAAGAATTCATCAAGTTTCCTGACAAAGGCTTCATCCCCGCCAAAGGCATCAATCAGCCCGTGCGGGTCATGTGGTACAAGCCATGTGTACTGCCATGCATTGCCCTCCGTATAGTCACTTCTCATGTGCAATGCCTTGAACGGGTCAAACGGAGTCCTGAAAGAACCGTCTGAAGCCCTTCCACGCATGAATCCGGTCTCAGGGTCAAGATAATGCCTCCATGAATTGCTCCTGTTCCCGAAATACTCCGCAGCCTCAGTATCGCCGGCCTTGGCGGCCACTTTTGCAACGGCGTCATCGGCGATGGCAAATTCAAGGCATTTGGCGACTGTCTCCACCTCAGCACTCCTGTCAAACGGGATAAAGCCATATTCCTTGAGGAATTCCATTCCCCTCTCATCAAGCATAGATGATGTCTTCATTGCCTCAAGGGCCTTGTCCACATCATCGGCAAATCCTTTCATCACAAGGTCTCCAAGGATTATGACACCCGGGTTTCCGACCATGCAGTCTGTCTCGTTTCCGACAAGATGCCACACAGGAAGCTTTCCCTGGCGGTCATATATGTCAATGAAATTGGCAGCCATTTCCTTTGACATGACAGGATTGATGAGCGTCATCAGAGGAGAAGCAGCACGGTAGGTGTCCCAGAGCGAGAGTGTCGTATAGCGCATCTGGCCGCTGTTATGGTTCTTCCCGTCAGCACCCCTGTAGTCCCCGTTCACATCACTGAATATTGAAGGTGCTATCATCGTGTGGTAAAGAGCCGTGTAGAACAGCCTTTCCTGTACTTCATCCATCGGGACTATACTTATGCTTCCGAGGGACTTTTCCCATTTTCCCCTTGCTTCAGCAGCAACGGCTTCAAAATCCCATCCCGGAAGTTCAGCCATAAGGTTCTCCCTCGCATTCTCTGCACTTACAGCTGATATTCCTACCTTGACATAGAGAGTCTTTTCGGATGATGTATCGAAGATGAATGATGTAGCATATTCCTTTTCAGTCAGGGTTTCCACAGAAGTTTCTGACCATGGGCGTGAAAACTCGGCATAGAAGTACTGCATCTGGTCCTTTGCCCATCCGGAAGAGCGTCTGTAGCCTCCTATTGCATTGTCTGATACAACATCAAGGCTCCAGTCCGTCACCCCGTCCCAGCCTATTCCGGTGCACAGGTCAACAAGGACAGCGGACCTGCCTGATGAAAATGTATATTCATGGAACCCTGCACGCTCCGTTGCAGTAAGCCTGACATCTACACCATAGTCCGGAAGTGAAATGCTGTAGTATCCCGGGACAACTGTCTCCAGAGAATGGTCAAGATGTGCATATATATGCCTCACATCTGTATCCTTCCTCTTTGCATAGCTTACATTGTAAAGGGTCCTGGACGGGTCATACGGCATCATCAGCACATCACCCAGATCACCAATTCCAGTACCTGAAAGGTGGGTATGGCCGAAACCGATGAGCAATGTGTCCGAATAATGGTAGCCTGAGCACCAGTCCCATTCATCCTTTATCTGCTGGGGACCGAGCTGAACCATCCCGAAAGGCACATCTGCGCCGACAAATACATGTCCATGCCCTCCCGAACCTATCATCGGGTCTACCTTGTCCACAAGGTTATCCTGCATCTGTCCGGTACATGAAAATGCCAAGGCCGCAGCCAGCAATGCAGGCAATATTCCTGAATATCTGAATCTCATCATGTTTTAGTTTTATCTGTTTATCTTATCCTGGTACTGTCTTTTACTGCAGTACTGTACCCGGCCACTTCCAGCCGCTTCCTGTGTTTTCAGGCCTGGCCCCATGCTGTCAGTCGAGACGGACTACGCACTCCTGCCTGATGTCCTCAGACGATGCCCCGACGGCTATCCTGAATTCCCCTGGCTCCACAACCTTGCGCATATTCCTGTCATACAGCGAAAAGGCATCATCATCCAACACCATTTTCACTTCCACGCTCCCGCCTTTCGGGACATGGACACGCCTGAATCCGCGCAACTGTTTGACAGGACGCACAGTAGAAGCCTGCATATCCGTAACATACAGCTGTACAACCTCGTCTCCGTCCATCTTGCCTGTATTGGTGACTGTCAGGCTGGCTTCAACTTCATTTCTTCCAGTCTTCACCACGCTTAGGCCGGAATATTCGAAAGTGCTGTAGCTCAGCCCATATCCGAACGGATAAAGCGGTGCACGCGACATCTCGACATAGTCATGCCCCTTAGGGAATCTCTTGTTGTAATAGACAGGCAGCTGTCCGGCATCCCGTGGCACGGACACAGGCAGGCGTCCTGCCGGATTGTATTCCCCGAAAAGGACATCCGCCAAGGCATTACCCCCTTCCTGTCCTGGATAGAACTGGGTCAGCAAGGCATCTGCATTCGCGCTTGCCCACATCTTGTCAAGAGGACGTCCCTCGATATATACCACCACCATCGGGGTACCGGTCCTGCGCACAGCAAGGAGAAGCTCCTCCTGCAGCCCGAGCAATGAAAGCGATGCGCGGTCGAATCCCTCACCGGCCTCCATGTCGCTGACTGTATTGGCATCAGCTATGGCAGCACCGGTCTCCTTGTATGTGGTCTTGAAGTCACGTGCACTCGAGCCGCCGACAACAACGACTGCTACATCAGCCGCCGCAGCAGCCCTTGCGGCCTGTGCAACAGTGTTGTCCTTGGTGTCACGCACAGCACAGCCCTTGACGTAGGTTACATTTGCCTTGCCAGCCTTTGAGACAATCCCGTCAAGCACAGTCTTTACATTCTCCCTCGGCTGCGGGGCAGTATAGTCACCGAGCTGGTTGTACATATTGTCTGCATTCGGGCCGATGACGGCAATCTTTATGTCCTTGCGCAAAGGCAATATCCCGTTGTTTTCCAGCAGCACTACGCCCTCCCTTGCAGCCTGGCGTGCGACTGCCACATTTTCACTGCTGCGGACAAGCCTTGCAGCCTCTGACGGGTCTACATACGGATTGTCAAACAGCCCGAACTCGAATTTAAGCCTCAGTACACGTCCTGCAGCCTCGTCAAGCGTCTTCATGCTGACACGCCCGTCCTCCACCGCTGCCTTGAGAAGGCTGTAGCAGTTGGCACCGAGATCTACATCCACACCGGCATTCAAGGCAAGGATTCCGGCATCTTCAAGGCCAGAGGCAATATGATGGTCCGAATAAAGCCCGTCTATGCTCACAAGGTCTGAGACAACAAAGCCGTCAAAGCCCCATTCCCCTTTAAGAATTCCGCGAAGAAGCTCCGGATTGGCCGTACTCGGGATTCCATCTATGGAATTATATGATGTCATCACGGACAATGCCCCTTCCTTTACTGCGGCATGGAATGCAGGAAGGAAATTCTCATGCAGGTCCCTCTGGCCGACAAATGACTGGTTTCCGTTATGTCCTCCCTCAGGAATGCCGTATGCCACGAAATGCTTCAATGTGGAGACAACCCCCTTGTCCCATCCATTGTGCTTCGGACCTGTTCCACGTACCATTGAAGCCGCCATACGTGAAGTCAGACAGACATCTTCACCGTATGTTTCCTCAACACGTGACCATCTCGGTTCACGCGCAAGGTCCACCACCGGTCCGTATCCGATATGTGCGCCCTGAGCCCTCAATTCCCCTGCAATCACACGCCCGACACTCTCCATTGTCTCTTCTGACCATGTAGCTGCAAGCCCTATGCTTGTCGGGAAGACTGTCGTGCCTATCGCCATGTGGCCATGGGGAGCCTCCTCGGCAAGGATTATCGGAATCCCGAGCCTTGTGCTGTCGACTGCATATCTCTGAAGGGCATTGTATGCCTCTGCAGCAAGGACAGGGTCCAGGCCGTTATCCAGGGTCTTTTTAGTCCATGGATCTGCCCTGAATGTTGCCCAGAGCATTCCTCCGTGCTGCTCCCGGATGAATTTCCTGTACTCATCCGAAACACCGGCATGGGAAGCCCCGTCATCTCCCGCAGTCTTTTCATACATAGGCCATCCAAGCGGACATAGCAGCTGCCCTAACTTTTCCTCTACAGTCATCCTGGAAAGCAGGTCCTCTGTACGCTTCTCTACATCAAGGCTGGCGTTCCTGTATGCCGGCACACCATTATTGCCGCATGATATTGCAGCAACGCAGAAGGCTATTGGAATAAATCGTTTTAGCATTGTCTTTTCAATAAATATTCAAACAGCTGCAAATATATAAAATTAACATGAAAGACAGGAATTTTCACTGAATTCATACGGTAAGCCTGGCCACGTTGCGCCACTTTGCATAATATTTTGTCCATAAGGCATCCAATCCGCTGAAAATCCGTATATTTGTCCTTACGCACATATATACATTTGCACCTCGGCATACATTCGGTCGAACCCGATGTCTGCACCAGGTTTTCACTATATTTGGAAAATTTGTAAAACACTATGACATGGCCACTGAACCAATCCTGAAACTTTCCGCTGCAATTATCCTCGCAGCTGTCACGGCAACCCTTTCCGCCCAGCCGGTAAAAGTCAACACCAAATTCGACAAGGTCTCACCAGATGAAGTCAAGATGCGTGTATATGAGCCTGATACCGTAGCATCAGCAGTAGTCCTGCTTGATGTCAGCAGCACAAACATGGCCTTTGACGCCGAGGGCAGCCTCCATCTTAAGACCGAGCATCATGAACGGATCAAGGTGCTCAAGGAGGAAGGCGTCTCATACGGAGACTATGAAATAGTGTATTACACAAAGTTAGGGATGCACGAGAAAGTCAACGGCATCAACGTTGTCACATACAATGAGGAGAACGGCCAGATTGTCAAGACAAAGATGTCGAAAAAATACATTTTCGATGAAGAGCTGACAGACAACTACCGCAAGGTTTCATTTTCTGCAGAGAATGTCCGTGCCGGCTCGGTGATAGATGTGGAATACACCGTAATCTCCTACATGTACTGGGACTTCGACAGGATCTGTTTCCAGAGGGATATACCTGTCAACATGCTCAGCTACGAAGTCGGGATTCCGGAATATGTAGGTGTCAACAGACGCATGTCAGGGCATGTAAGGATAGACTACTCATCTGAAGTAAGGATAGGGAAGTTCCTGGCCGGGACGCAATACATCGACTTCAAGATAAATGTGGACAAATACAAGGCTGAGAGGATTCCGGCAATGCGCAAGGAGCCGTATTCATACAGCTATATCCAATATCTGTCAGGCGTTAGCTACGACATAAGCTACCTCGATTTCCCAGGAAGGCTGACCAGACATTTCAGCGTAAAATGGGAAGACGTGGACAAGAGCATGTATGAATCCTCCATAACCGCAAGGCTGAACGACAAATGCCTGTTCCCGGACATGGTGAAGGCGGTAATGGCTACAGATGTGCCTGACACGGACAAGATCATGGCCATACGCAATCTTGTGTGCTCGGAAGTCAGCTGGAACGGCGAATACAGGCTATACCCTCTCCGCGGAAGCCAGGTCTACAAGGAAAAGACAGGATCCAATGCTGACAGGAATGCACTTGTCGGATCATGCCTGCGCGCAGCCGGATATACAGTCGACCCGATATTGCTTAAACGGAGGACATCAGGGGTCCTGCTCACAGGCCTTCCTGAGCTTAATCCGTACTCTACATTCATCCTTAGGATCGGAACATCTGACGGAAAGGCATATTACCTTGATACAAGTTCATCCGACCTATACCTGAACATACTTCCACCGGACATGATTGTTTCCACGGCAAGGCTGCTCCGTGAACCAGGCAGATGCCAATGGGTGGACCTGACCGGGATATGCAAAAATGCGATTGCATATATCGTAAATGCGAAACTTGACGTAAACGGCATGCTTTCAGGCGAGCTTACTGCAAAATTCCTTGGAGAGGACTGCTATGCATTCAAGAAGAGCTACAGGAAAGCCGGTTCTGAAGATGAGTTCATCAGCAGATTCGAGAACAGCAGCTCTGTCAATGTCACAGGCCACAGTTTCCAGAACATTGATATTCCGGCCAGGGAATGCAGATTCTCATGCAGCTTTGAGAAAGACCCGGACATAGCTGGGGACAGGATATATGTAAGGCCATTCATCAGTGAGTTCCATTCAGACTCGGATTTCAGCCCGATGACAAGGACATGTCCGGTCGAATTCCCCTACAAATACATGATAAACTACATATTCAACCTTGAGATTCCTGAAGGATACAGCCTTGAACAGGTTCCTGAAAACATGTCCGTAAGCCTTCCCTGCCTGAAAAGCGCATACAAGGTCACACATCAGAGAAACGGACGGAAAGTCAGCATAGCATTGAATTTCATTTTATCGGAAGTAATCGGCCTGCAGGATGACTATCAGCAGATAAGGGAATTCTGGCAGAGTATCTGCAAGACATACGATGAAGTGCTCGTCATATCAAAAGACATGGAATAAAATGAAAAAGACAGCCATTGCATTTTCGCTCATGCTTGTTTCCATGGCCCCTGCATTGTCTCAGGAAAGCCAGGCTGATGCAGTTATAGAAAACTATGAAATATCATTTGACATGTCCTCCAGCGAATCTGGCACATGCGAGACTGTCAGGAAGATAACTGTAATGAAACCGGATGGCGCAGGTTCGGCCAGGATAGCCATCTACACGGATTCATTTCGCGATCTGGCATCATTCTCAGGGGAAGTCACATACAGGGGAAAGGTTATCAAGAAATTGAAGATGGCTGACCTGACCAAGGTATCAATGTCATCAGGACTGGCAGACGACACATTCCTGTACACATACTCCCCTTCACTCTCAGGGCCATATACCATAGAATACCGATATAGGATGGCATACAGGCACGGGATAGCGTCCTTCCCGACATTCTTTCCCGTATCAAGGCCGGATGTACAGCTCAGGACTGCTACATACAGGCTGTCAGTACCTTCCGGAAACGAAGTAAGATTCAGCAGTTCAATAGGCGAGCCGGACATTGCCATGGCCGGCAAGAAGACTGTATACACCTGGGAGACAAAGGATTTTGAAGGATTCAGGGATGAACCGATGATGCCGGACATACTTGAGCTGGTCCCTTATGTCTATGCCTGCCCGGCAGAGTTCTCATTAAGTGGCGTAAAAGGGTCCCAGGGCAGCTGGGAAGAACTTGGAGAATGGCTTTACAGGCTGCAGGAAGATGCCATATCCCTGCCGGAAAGCTTTTGCAGACAGCTGCAGGAGATGACTTCCGGGGCTTCATCCGAGTACGGAAAAATTAAAATCATATATGAATATCTCCGCAAGACGACAAGATATGTAAGCATCCAGCTCGGCATCGGCGGACTGAAACCGTTTCCTGCAGCTGATGTGATGAAGTCCGGCTTCGGTGACTGCAAGGCCCTGTCCAGCTATATGCGTGCAATGCTTTCAGCCATAGGTATAAAGTCAGAATACCTGATAGTGAATACTGATGAGCCGGACCTTCTTCCAGGCTATGCTTCACTCGGACAGATGGACCATGCAATGCTGTGTGTGCCGATGGATAAGGATTCACTATGGATAGAATGCACCAATCCGTCATACCCTTTAGGATACAGGCATAGTTCAATTGCCGGGCATGAAGTTGTGCTGGTCACACCTGAAGGTGGAAAACGCGTGAGAGCAAGAAGCTATGACGACTCTTCAGTAAGGACTGTGGAGAATTTTGAAGTTGACCTGAATGCAGACGGCTCTGCAAGATGTACAGTAACAAGGAATCCCGGTCCATTCAATCTGGAAAGATATATCGGTTTAGGGCAGTTCAAGCCGGAAGAGAAAAGGCAAAGGCTTACATCCGGCTACAGGTTCACCTGCAACGGGTTTTCAGTTACAGGGATATCCGACAACTTTGACTCGATCTTCCCTGACGGGGAAACGCCATCAATGTCCATCACATTCACCATGGACACAAAGGCATACGCAAAGGTGTCAGGAGACCGCATTTTCATACAGGCCAATCCTTCAACCCCGAAACTTTACCATGACAAGGCTGAACGTGTCAACAGGATATCGATAGACAGAGGCTCTGCCATTGCCGATACCGTCAGGATAAATATCCCGGAAGGCTTTGTCGTTGAATTTATTCCAGAGGATATTTCCATTGAATCCGATTTCGGCAAGTTCAGCAGCAAGATTGAATCATCGGACAGCAGCATAAGGATAGTCCAGTCACTTGAATTCATCCGTGGAAATTTCCCTAAAGAATCATATACCGGATACCGTGAGTTCGCCAAATCTGTCTCCAAGGCATACGACAGCAAGATTGTACTGATCAGAAAGCAATGAACAGAAAGACAATATGGCTAAGGATGCAGATAACTTGAATCAGGTCCACAGGGCTGGGGAAATGCAGTGAAAGATATTCCGGATAATCCAGAATATCAGCACGATGTACAGGATTACAGCGGCTGCCTTGCCTCCATACAGGATATTCCTGGCTGAAGTGACGAAGGGAGTCTTGCATGGCCATAGACGCAGTGCCACCCAGACCAGAAGATAAGGGACAGCGGCGACAAGAAGTATATTATAGCGTGCCGCCTGGAGAATCCGGCCGTTCAGAAGATGATGTACAGCACGCTGGGACCCGCACCCTGGACAATACAGGCCTGTCAGCAAATGAAACGGGCATTTGGGAAACAGAATAGATTCCCCAGGGTCCATTTCACTATACATAAACATCATGGCAACGGCCATGACAATCAGCACTGCTGCCAGAATGACTTTCCAGGCGTGACCGTGTAAAACAGGCATAAACCGCTCTATACAAAACGTCCTAATTCATCTGCACTCCATATCCCTGCACATACGCAGAACACAATCAAGATAATGTAAAGCACAAGAAATATAGCTGTTGCCCCTATTCCCCACAAAGCCCATGAACGTGCCTTGCGTGAGTACATCCTGGCATCCTCATACTGTCCGGCCGCCCATGCAGACGAGACCTTTGAGGCATAGACAATGCCGGCTACACCGAAAGGGACACAGCACATCACTGTGACTATTATTGACAATATCAGATACGTGTCAGGCTGTGTCTCAGGTGTGTAGACAGGCTGTACCGGTATGCTGCTCTGCTGATCCTGCCCGCAGGCTGTGCAGTAACGCGCCCTGTCAGGCAGTTCTGCACCACATTTTTTGCAATACATCGGCTATCTTGTTAAAATAAAGGAAAACTCTTTTCTGTCCTGACATATTTCACGGCAAATTCCGAATCCGTCATCGTAAGCATAAGAATCGCCTGCACCAACGTCACCAATGCCCACATTCCACATGTAATGAATGTAAGGAGTATTGTCAGGATTCCGGCTGTAATCTTGCCGATATAGAAATAATGTACACCAAGGCCTCCAAGTACAAGGGCCAGGATACCCGCTGTCACACGGTCCTTGCCATTCATATCAACATGTTCCATATAAGGTGCAGCTGGTCTGTGGCTGTACGGTGCCGGCTGACGGCTGCCACACGATGGACAGAACGCAGAGTCTCCAGGAATCTTTGCCCCACATGACGTGCAGCAAATTTCCTTTGCCACAGGGGCCCCGCAATGCGGACACGCGGCTGCAGCATCAGATATCTCCTTGCCACAGTCTTTACATACGATAAGTGCCATAATTCAGAATTAAGTTTCCGCAAAGGTAGCATTAAATTGCTATAGTCAAAACAAAATTTCCGGTATAGGAGCACGGTAAGGCAGCGTTTCCTCTACCATTCTGGAACAGCAATATGGTTCCCAGCGCATATATTACAAGGTAGCGTTCCAGACTGGCCGCATATATGACCTGTCTGGAACGCTACATGATCTCCCGTAAGGGAATATTGCTGACTCTATGGTCCGCGGACTATTTCAGATATGCGTCCTCGACAACCTTGGTACTGCGTGCAATGAAGTCGCTCAGTTCCTTGCCTTTCAGCATACCGTTGGCAAGGAGCGCAAGGTCTGCAATCTGCCTGAGTATCTCATTCTGGGCTGCAAATGCCTGGAGGTCTGACTTATGTGCATCCCTCGCTGCACTCTTTGCCTCCTCGACAGCCTTCTTCTGCTCCTCTGTTGCATCTGAAGAGGCATCTGCCACCTTCTCTGCAGCCTTGACAGCCTCTGCCTTTGCAACCATGACCTTCATCACGAGAGGATTCTGCATATTTACTGTAATGTTGTAGGATGCAGGCATCTCGCCATAGAAATTCATTCCGCCTCCAAGGGCCGACATCTCCCTGTACCTGCGCATGAACTCCGACTGGGTAATAAGGATCGGTGCTGCATTCTCACCGAGGTTGTCAGCCTGCACAAAATACTGGTTCTCCTTTGGAAGCACAGACTGGAACACGATGTCAAGGTCTGTCCTCTCCTCCTCTGCCAGTTCAGGCCTGATCTTGTCCTCCTTTGGAATCAGGTTGTCAGCACTGTCTGAATCCACACGGCAGAAACGTACATTCTCAAGCTTGGTCTCAAGCAGGTTCACAAAATGTGAATCAAGCTGGCAGTCAAGCCAGAGCACATCATATCCCTTCTTCCTGGCCTCCTCTATATATGCATACTGTGCCTCTACATCGGTAGCATACAGGAACACGGTCTTCTTGTCCTTGTCAGTCTGCTCGCCTTCGATAGCCTTGCGGTAATCCTCTATGCTGAAATATTTTCCGTCTGTATTCTTGAGCAGACAGAATTTCATGGCCCTGTCGCAGAATTTCTCGTCGCTGAGCATTCCGTACTCGATGAAAAGCTTCAGGTTATCCCATTTGCCCTCAAGTGACTCGCGCTCATTCTTGAAGATATCCTCCAGCCTGTCAGCGACCTTCTTGGTGATATACCCTGAAATCTTCTTCACATTTGAATCACTCTGCAGATAGCTCCTCGACACATTCAGCGGAATGTCCGGAGAGTCAATCACGCCATGCAGGAGAGTAAGGAAATCAGGGACAATGTTGTCAACGCTGTCTGTCACAAACATCTGGTTGCAGTAGAGCTGTATCTTGTTGCGTGAAATCTCCATCCTGTCCTTTATCTTAGGGAAATACAGGATACCGGTCAGGTTGAACGGATAGTCCACATTCAGATGGATATGGAACAGAGGCTCCTCCTGCATAGGATACAGGGTCCTGTAGAACTCATTGTAGTCCTCGGCCTTAAGTTCAGACGGCTTCTTTGCCCACAGAGGCTCGACCTTGTTGATTACATTGTCCTTGTCAGTATCAACATATTTGCCGTCCTTCCACTCCTGCTCCTTTCCGAATATCACCGGCACAGGCATGAATTTGCAATATTTGTCCAGAAGCCCCTGGATACGTCCCTTGGCAGCAAACTCAGCCTCCTCGTCATCGATATAGAGGGTTATGACAGTTCCCCTGTCAGCCTTGCCGCACTCCTCCATCTCATACTCAGGGCTTCCGTCACATGACCATTTCACTCCTGTTGCACCTTCTTTCCACGACAATGTCTCGATAGTGACCTTCCTTGAGACCATGAAGGCAGAATAGAATCCAAGACCGAAATGTCCGATAATGCTGCTGAGCTGGTCCTTGTATTTCTCAAGGAATTCACCTGCCGAGGAGAATGCAATCTGGTTGATATACCTGTCAACCTCCTCCTCTGTCATGCCGATACCGTTGTCGATAATCTTCAGTGTCTTCTCCGCCTCATCAAGTTCGATGCGGACAGCAAGCTCCCCAAGCTCTCCCTTGAACTCCCCGGAAGCGGCAAGTGCCTTCATCTTCTGTGTAGCATCAACGGCGTTCGCCACAAGCTCCCTCAAAAAGATTTCATGGTCAGAATAGAGGAATTTCTTGATTACCGGGAATATGTTCTCGGTAGTAACCCCAATTGTTCCTGTTGTACCTTTTTTCTTTGACATAATATCTATCTTTTAAAATTTCACTTGATTTTCTCCATATTGACAACCGTGTCATGGCCATCGATGGACAGGGCAGGACAGTCAAAATATATTCCAAAGAAAAAAGGACTGACATGTTGTCAGTCCAGGTCAATTCTAAAGGTTCGATTCGTAAGTATAGCCATAATTGCCGTCACTTTTCACACGGCACCAGTCAAGTTCCTTCCCGTCCCTGAAAGTACGTAGATAGAATTCTCCTGCAACTGTCTTATAATAATATATATCGTCATCATCCGTGTCCATGAAGTTGAACACCTTCATGCCGTCAGCATTGAACTCCGCGCCATATCCTTCCGAGTCCCTGGCTATCTGTCCCCGGCACTTGACAGAGAAATCCATTTTCCCCTCCACAGCTGCAGACTGCACCCCGGAAATTTCAATGTCAAGCATCTCCGGACCATCCACCGATGTAATCTCCCACATCCTCTCCCCTGTACACAAGATGTCAAGCCCATTTTCGAATCCGGGATAAAGGCACCATACACCGGCTGTCCAACAGTAGACATAATTCCTGTCCTCTTCCTCAAGTCTCCAGGAGCTGCCAGGAGCAGAGAAAGAGGTTCCTCCCGTATAAACTGTACCAAGTCCGCTGTACACAATGGTATTTGCATCAATATGACGCAGATTCTCCCTCATTGCGGCATACTCCGGCCTATGCCTGTCGTCCTCGGGAAGATTCTCATACTCATCTATGGCAACCAGCAGTTCAATGACAGATACCGTATATTCAGAAGCCACGTACATCAGATTCAATGTGTACGACGATATTGAGCTTCTTGTCCTCGGAGACTCATATCCAGCGGATACCTTGCAGGAAACCGCTGCGAGAAATATTGCAGCTGATGCTGCAGCCCTTTTCAATACATCAATAGCCTTCATGTCAAACAATATTTAGAAACGGTAACCTATACCGGCCTTGCAGCCGCAATAGACCATGCCAAGGCCCAACTCAAAAAAACCATACAGGTTCTTCCCGACAGCCACACCGACAGGAGTAATCTGAAACGCCGGGTCAAGATTATATATCCCTGAGCCCTTGCCGTCAAATGACATTGTCATGCCGATACCTATTGCCGAATACATATAGACAATTGGGCGGTTCAGATATGTAAACTTCGCATAAGGGAGAAATGACATAACATAGTCATTGTCCACACCGGTCTTTTTCCCGTCCCATCCCGAATGGACATTCCTCACGACACCACAGAAATTGGCCTGTACAGAAAGTGCGAACCATTTCTTGAAACGTGCACTGAATTCTGCAGAAATGACACCTGTAAGGTATTCTGCCGACGTGTATTCCCCGTAAAGATTCCCGACAGAGCCATACTTTGCAGCAATGCTTGGTGCAGGCATGTCACACTGGCTTCCCCAAAAGGTATGCACACTTGCCGCCCAGACAGGGAAAGTGGCATATCCGACGTTGAATTCGTATTTGTAGAGAGGCTGTCCTGAAGCAGCCTCGGCAGACCTCCCCTTTGCCATAGCAGCACTGCACATGACCGCCATGGCACAAAGGCATAATAAACGTTTCATATATTCTACTTTATGATTTCCATGCTTCCATCGGCAAACATCACGGCAAAGGCATCGGTTATATTTCCGGAGATGCTGAAGTCAAGATAGCCATATGCCGGGATATTGGATATGCCCGCAATCCTTACAGATGTAAGAGGCTGCTCCGGGCAGCCGTTGACTGATACCAATATATCATCCCTGTCCAGATAATTTATTGTCAGGTTTTCCACTATTATACTGTCATCAGACACTGACACCAGGGCATCAGTCATGAATTTCTTCCAGTTGTCAGTCTCCTGTCCGGAACTTTCGCATTCAATCCTGAATTTCCTCCCCCCCATGGATGTCACATTGTATGTCGCATACAATGAACTCCAGTCTGATTCTGCAAGATAGACATGCTCTATACTTGTCTTTGAAATTTTCCCCCAACGGTGTACCCTGACTTCCTCATAATACAGGTTTACCACAGCATCCCCGAAATATCCGGACGCCAATTCGAGAGATGCATCCCTGTCTTCCCAGATTTCCAGGTACGCATCATAGAAGTCTGCAAGTTCGGCAATACGGAAAATCGGACTTACCGCATTGACATATATCATCTTCGCCACACCTGTGGACGGCTCTGTAACTGATTCCCTGTCATTATACATGACACATCCAGGCAAAATCCCTGCTACAGCAGAGGCAAGCAGGATAAGGTTTATATATCTTTTCATTTTTCCCATATTCAGAAACGGTATCCAATCCCGAAGCATCCTCCAAAATATATCGTCCCGACACCTGCCTCGACAAATCCGAAGAGTTTCTTGCCGACAGAGATTCCCACAGGGGTCACCTGCATGGATATATATGTATCAGGACGTTCATGCACAGTATTGTCGTCTGTCACATAATGTGTGCTGGAGAGGCTTACTGCCATCCCGACGCCTATAGAGGAATACATCCTGACATATTTCCTGTTCAGCCATGTAAACCTTCCCGTCAGCATAGGCGTAAGATACTGGCTTGAAATCGAGGAAATCATAGTGTCATCCTTCACCTGGTAGCATTCATTCCATCCGCCCTCATAGGAAAGGCCTATCTGCAGGGCAAACAGGCGTGTAAAGTTATAGGTATATGAAGCTGTCCATGAATTTGTCACACGTTCCTTGTTGTATGTAGTTGAATTCTTGTATATATCAGAAATTCCTGATGGGGTGAGATATGTAAATCTCATAGGTATGAAATCAAAATCATATCCAAAGGCGTACCGTCCAGGATAGAAAGCCCCGCCAAGTGCAAATTCATGTCTCTTGAGCTGATATTCAGGCCTTGTCCGCCTCATTTCACGCCCAATGGAAGGGAGCGCAGTCAGCAGTACAAGGACAAATAAAATATATCTTTTCATCTATTACAGTTGTTCAAACACGACTATATAGATGCAGAAAGGATATCATCTGTTGCACGGTACAGGCAGCCCGAATTGACTTTTGGGCTGCCTGTACCGTTTTTCCGTAAAACCGGGCATTCCAGTTCCCGGTCAATGCCATGTGCTGACTTGGGATGCCTACTTATAGAGGAACCTCTTGATACTCATCTTAGGGGTCTTCTCAAACGGAGCATCGACTGTCTCCACCTTGGTCACCTTGCTGTATGAAGGCATATCCCTGTTGACAGCAGCAAGCATCTCAGACATCCTGGCATCAAATGACTCACCCTCAATTCCGTCAGCAGCAAGCTTGTCTTTGTCAAGATATACAAGGGCAACAAGCTTGGATGCCCTGTCCACGACAACTGTCTCTATCACGTATGGCTGGCTATTGATCACCGCCTCGATTTCCTCCGGATAGATGTTCTGTCCGTTTGAGGAAAGGATCATATTCTTGCTGCGTCCCCTTATAAAGATGTTCCCCTGTGCATCAATGACTCCAAGGTCCCCTGTATTCATCCATCCGTCCTCTGTGAACGCGGCCTTGGTGGCTTCCGCATTCTTGTAGTAGCCGCTCATTATATTGGTTCCGCGGGCCTGGATTTCACCGACAACATTCTGCGGGTCCTCTGAATCGATACGTACCTCCGCCCTGTCCACGGCCTTGCCGCAAGACCTCGGTACAAATTTTCCGCATTCTTCATACGCAAGCAACGGGGCAGCCTCTGTCATTCCATATCCGACTGTAAAAGGAAGCCCTATACGCTTGAACCATTTCTCCACATCCGGGTTCAAGGCAGCTCCACCCATGATAATCATCTTTACATTCCCTCCAAGGGCAGACATGAGCTTCTTACGTATCTTGCTGAATATTATCCTGTTCAAGCCAGGTATTGCAGCAATGGCCTTTACAGCAGGCTTCTTCAGTACCGGCTGTACAGAATTCTTGAAAATCTTCTCCATTACAAGAGGGACTGTTATCATCAGGTATGGGCGGATATCCTTCATTGCCCCGAGAAGCAGAGCAGGGGTAGGAGTCTTGCCAAGATAATATATTGCAGTTCCGCCGCAGAGAGGATACAGGAACTCGAACATCATCCCGTACATGTGCGCCATAGGAAGCATCGAGACCATATTGTCCTCTGCCGATGAAGGTATATGTACCTGTCCGAACTCCACATTGGAAGTCAGGCATTCATAGCGGAGCATTACTCCTTTTGGTGCACTGGTTGTACCTGATGTATAGTTGATTATGGCAAGTTCACCGGCATTGTCGACAGGATAGTCAACATCCTTTATGCTGAAACCGTCCGGATACTTTGCAGCAAAAAGCCCGGGAAGCCCGGCAAGGGCCTCCTCAACCTCCTTGTCTGCAGCATACAGGATTGTAAAGTCAGTTACAGACACGACAGTCCTGACAAGAGGCATCTTATTGATGTCAAGCTTTTTCCACATGTCGGCATCTGTAAACAGGACCTGGCTTTCCGAATGGTCTACCAGCGAATTTATACTTTCAGGAAGAAAATCTGCAAGAATAGGCACTACAACGGCCTCATAGGTATTGATAGCGAGGAAAGATACTCCCCAGCGTGCTGAGTTCTTTGCGCACAGGGCAATCCTGTCCCCCTTCCTAATGCCTACAGCCTCAAATACCAGATGAAAACGCGCTATCTTTTCAGCAAGTTCGCCGAATGTGAAAGATTCCCCCTTGTAGTTGCACAAGGCAGGCTTGTCCCAATGGGCAGCCATCATGTCCTGAAGACGTGTAAAATAATGTTTCATAGACCATTGTCTTTAGTGTTCACACAAAAGTAACAATTAATTTACTAATTTTCCTATATTTGCGTATCAATAATGCTGCCAAATGTCAAAAACAAAAGGCATAACAACTTAATAGTATGAGACGCAAACCGATAGTCGCACTTATATACGACTTTGACGGGACACTTTCCCCGGGGAACATGCAGGAGTTCGGCTTTATCCAGGCAATAGGGAAAAGCCCGAAGGAGTTCTGGAAGATGAGCGATGAGATAGCAAAGGTACAGGATGCGAGCAACATCCTGAGCTATATGAAACTGATGTTCGATGAAGCCAGAAAGGCAGGAATCACTCTGGAAAGGAGCAAGTTCATGAGTTTCGGCAAAGGGGTTGAACTTTTTGAGGGAGTAAAGGGATGGTTCAAGCTGATAAACGCATATGGAAAGGAACGAGGTGTCACAGTTGAGCATTATATCAATTCCTCTGGCCTGGCGGAAATGATTGAAGGGACACCGATTGCGCATGAATTCAAGCGTATCTACGCATGCTCATTCCTCTATGACGAAAACGGAGTGGCAGAATGGCCTGGAGTTGCAGTGGACTACACGGCAAAGACACAGTTCCTGTTCAAGATAAACAAAGGGATACTCAGCATCCGGGACAACCAGCGTGTAAACGAGAGCCAGATGGACGAGGACAAGCGTATCCCGTTCCCGCACATGATATATTTCGGTGATGGAGAGACTGATGTCCCGTGCATGAAAATCGTAAAGATGTTCGGTGGCAATTCAATAGCTGTCTACAATCCGAAAATCCCAGGAAAGAAGGAGATTGCCCAGAAGCTGCTCCGACAGGAAAGGGTAAATTTCATCACTCCTGCGCACTATACAAAGGACAGCAGGACATACAAGGTTGTCTGCTCGATCATAGATAAGATAAAGGTTGAGGACACATTGAGAAAACTGTCCCGCTACAGATAGCAGCCGACATTATGGCCTGCATTGTACAAACTAAAGGTGGTGAAACAGAAGCCTGCTTTTGATTCACCACCTTTATCTTTTTCTATACCCATCCCTAATACACCTTTACAGTAAGCTTGGCGTATGCACGGTTGACCTTGGCCAATGCCTCTTCGACCGTATCGGCCTTTGCAAGGAGCACTCCGAGACGGCGGTGCCCCTGAATCTCAGGTTTTCCAAAGAGACGTATCTGCACACCAGGCTCCTCAAGAACCTTTTCGAGGTCACAGAATTCATATTCTGTAGAATTCCCCTCTACAACTATGGCCTTTGATGCAGACGGTCCATAAAATTCCACAGACGGGACAGGAAGTCCGAGGACGGCACGTGCATGGAGTGCAAACTCGGACATGTCCTGGGAGATCATTGTAACCATACCTGTGTCATGCGGACGTGGTGACACCTCACTGAAAATGACATCGTCCCCCTTGATGAAAAGCTCCACACCGAAGATTCCATATCCTCCAAGCGCACCTGTAATCGCACCTGCAATCTCCTCTGCCTTACGGATTGCAGAATGTAACATCTCCTGAGGCTGCCATGATTCACGGTAGTCCCCGTCAACCTGGTGATGGCCGATAGGTTTCAGGAATGTTGTCCCTGCGGAATGACGGACAGTAAGGAGCGTAATTTCGTAGTCAAAGTCAACAAATCCCTCTACAATTACCTTTCCGCTGCCGGCACGTCCACCCTCCTGTGAAATATGCCACGAACGGTCTACGTCATCAGCTGTACGTATCACACTCTGTCCATGTCCGGAAGAACTCATTACAGGCTTTACGACACAAGGCATACCGACTTCCTCCACAGCTTTCACGAACTCATCATACGTCTCAGCAAAACGGTAGGAAGAGGTTGGAAGCCCGAGGGTTTCGGCAGCAAGGCGGCGGATACCCTCCCTGTTCATTGTAATACGGGCTGCATTGGCCGTCGGAACCACATTATATCCCTCTTTCTCCAGTTCGACCAGCGTATCTGTGGCAATTGCCTCAATCTCCGGTATCACATAGTCAGGCTTCTCCTGCTCAATAACACTGCGCAGGGCTGCACCGTCAAGCATCGGAAGCACATGGAATGAATTTGCGATATGCATTGCCGGGGCATTTGCATATTTGTCAAGGGCAACGACTTCAACCCCATATCTCTGGAGTTCAATAGCCACCTCCTTTCCAAGTTCACCGGAGCCGCACAGAACGGCTTTCCTGCCGAATCTGGTAAAAGTAGTTCCAATCTTTGTCATAATCATTATGTTGTTTATAAGGTAGGATCTCTTTGAGCCTGGCATGGAAGCTACCTGCCATAGCGTTTAAGGATATTCTCACCGTACGCATCAATGCGGCGGTCACGGAAGAATGGCCAGCCACGGCGGACATATTCTGTCCTGTCCAGGTCTATCTCCACAACCTTTACCCCCTCTTCGTCATTGCCGAACTCAGCAAGCAGCTCTCCCTGCGGGCCTGTCGCGAATGAGCGTCCCCAGAACTTGATGCCTTTTGTGTTTCCGCTTGGGTCATCTTCCTGGCCGGTACGGTTTACTGTGACGACAGGCAGCCCGTTGGCCACGGAATGCCCTCTCTGGACAAGCTGCCAGGCATCGCTCTGCACCTTCTGTTCCTCTACCGGATCGGTGTAGACACCTCCGATTGCTGTAGGATAGATAAGGATCTGCGCACCGTTCAGTGCCATGCAGCGTGCTGCCTCCGGATACCACTGGTCCCAGCAGACAAGCACTCCAAGGCTTCCGGCAGAAGTCTCTATCGGCTTGAATCCCATATCACCTGGCGTAAAGTAGAATTTCTCGTAATAGCAAGGATCATCCGGGATATGCATCTTCCTGTATTTTCCGGCGATTGAGCCGTCCTTCTCGAGCACAACAGCAGTATTGTGGTATATCCCGGCAGTCCTCCTCTCAAAGAGCGAGAGGACTATGACTATTCCAAGTTCCATCGCCAGTGCCCCGTATGTCTCTGTCGAAGGCCCCGGGATTGGTTCGGCAAGGTCGCAGAGGGCAGCATCCTCAGTCTTGCAGAAATAGACTGAATTATGAAGTTCCTGGAGCACCACAAGCTGCGCACCCTGTTCCGCGCACTTGCGGATATTGCCTTTAAGTTTCTCAATATTTGCAGCAATGTCTTCTGTACATGACTGCTGCACCATTCCTACTTTAAGTATATTCATTGCCTTTGTCTTTTATTCTATCTTAGATATCCTTCTGGGAACTGCATTGTCACGCAGTGCAGTGATCCGTGTCCGGAAAGCAGCGCACGGCAGTCAATCACAACGACCTTCCTGTCAGGGAATGCCTTCTGCAGGGCTTCACGGGCAACTTCGTCTTTCGGTGAGCCGGAACCTGGAAGCAACACTCCCCCGTTTACAATCAGGAAATTCGCGTATGATGCCGGAAGCCTGTAGCCGTCCAGGTAAAGTTCATCAGGCAGAGGAAGAGGTATGAGGTTGTACCTTTTGCCTTCTGCAGTCCTGAATGTACGGAGCTGCCTTTCCATCTCACCGAGACTTTCATAATGCGGGTCATCCGGGTCTGTGCACTGGACGTATGCGATTGTATCCGGACTGCAGAAACGGGCCAGTGTATCCACATGGCTGTCAGTATCGTCACCGATTATCCCGCCATGGTCAAGCCACAGGACCCTTGAGAGTCCGAAAGCTCCTTTAAGCTCATCCTCTATCTCATCTTTCGACAGGTACTCGTTCCTGTTGAGCGAGCAGAGACATTCGGTCGTTGTCAGCAATGTACCGCAGCCGTCTGAGTCTATGCTTCCGCCCTCAAGGACAAAAGGCCTCATGTCTACACCCATGACATCATCGTTGAACGCTCCCTGGGAGAATATGGCCTTGGTTATCTGGTTGTCCAGGTTGGAGGCAAATTTCTGTCCCCATCCGTTGAACACAAAGTCGTAAAGATATTTCTCGCCATTGTCCCCATGGACAGAGATTCCGCCATGGTCCCTCGCCCATGTGTCATTGAGCGGTGCCTCATAGAAGCGTATGGCATCAATGTCGATTTCCACATTCCTTGAAGCAGAAATCCTTGCTATATCAGCCTTTGCCTCATCAATGTCACGCGCCACTATCATAAGCGGCTCGAACTTCATTATACTTGATGCTATGTGGACATAGCATTCAAGGACCTTCTCAAGCTCATACCATTCTGTTTCACAATGCGGCCATGTCAGCTGTACACCGCTCTGCCTTTCCCATTCTGCAGGTAATCTCATAATATATCCTATAAAATCTGTTTATCAAGTTGCAATAAGCCAAACAAAGGCCGACAAATATAAGAAATGATTTTATAATCCGGGACGCCTGACACGAAATTATATTAAACTTGAATGGCGCGCCCCCATTGGAAAAAGGGACACGCCAGATTAAAAAGCTTTTATGAACAAAAAAGCAGATTATTCAATAACAACCGACCTGTTGAGCACAGGATCGCTGAACCTGTTGTTCTCTGAACCTACAGCCTTGATTACAAGACGCTCAGCCGGAACATTGTATTTGTTGCGGAGAAGGTCGTAGACATACTGTACCCTCTGCTCGCTGAGCTGCTGGTTGCGTTTCTTTGTACCGGTCTGCTTGTCAGCATATCCTGTCAGCACAAATACCTTTTCCTTGTCCTGTGCAATCACGTTCTGCAGATAGAAGTCAAGGTGGAAGAGCTCCCTTGCATCAAGCTTGGTCTCACCTATGTTGAAGAACACGGCACCTGGAGTGACATCAAGCATAATCTTCTCGGCTGCCTTGTTCCTGAGTTCCTCGTTCTCCTTCTTGAGTGCAGCAAGCTCATCAGAAAGCGCATTGTTTTTCTTCGCAAGGGCTGCATTCTCCTTCCTGAGGTCATCTGAAGCAGACTTCATGTCATTTACCTCAGCCACGCAGTATGGAGCATATCCTGCAGGAACCTGGGTAGCACGTTTCCAATTGGTCTTGCCAAGGTTTACTGAGACACCTACTGTAAGTGAAGGAAGTGCTGTAACACCACCTTTCATTCCATTGAAAGTACCCTTTACAACGACTGCGCGTCCGTCAAGAGTAAGGTTTACACGGTTGCTCAGACGGAGGTTGTTGAGGATACCTGCACCTGCTGCGAACTCATTGTCCTTGTGGTCCACACCCTTTACACCATATGAGTGCATGAAGCCGAAAGTAGCGTAAGGAATTACATTCCAGAACCTTGTCTCCTTATATCCGCTGAATGCGTTTGAGATGTTCCAGAGAAGGTCTGCATGTGCAAAGGCATAGTTGACTTTCTCCTTGTACATATTCTTGCTGTCCACAAAATCAGGTGCAACTACAGTTGCCTCAGGCATCCATCCGTTTGCACGGAGTCCATTGTATCCGATACGTGCACCCACGCTTGGAGTGAACCATTTTCCTACTGTAACATCAATTGCAGGAGCGACACGTGTCTTGTGCCCGCCGCCGTCCATGAAGAGGTTGATACCGCCTCCAACACCTATAAACCAGTTGTCACCGAAACGGTTTGTCTCGTATGGGCCACGGACAATACGGTTAAGTGAGTCCCTGTTGCCATTTTCCTGGGCAAGTACATTGAAAGAGAGTGAGGATATTGCCAATGCAGCAAATCCTGCCAAAAGAATCTTACGCATACTCGTAATACTGTTAATTATTATTATTTTACCTATATCCCGCTACAGCCCGCAAAAGTAAGTACATTTTGGCAATTATACAATTTTATGACAAAAATTTATTGTTTTTTGCGCAAGTGCACAATGCAAAGCAGTATCAGATTTGTGGCAGCGAGGAAGACAAAAGACATGCCAACCATATATGCTCCTCCTGAATAGCCGTAGGAAGCGACAACAGGAGGATATGCGAGCACTGTCATGACACTCCCAAGCAATGTAGTATAGAGGTAAAGCCCCGGATAGCCACGTGCAATGGTGTAATTGTTGACAATGAAATAGATGGAGCTTGTCAATGTAGAAACAGATATAATCCTTGCATACGGGACCGCATCCATATACCTGCCCGCTGTGAGGATTCTGATTATCAGAGGACAGAAAATCATGAAGAACAGCACAATCCCGGCTATCAGGCCTATCTGCATAAGGCATGTGGCCGCCAGTGAACGGGAATTCCCCTTGGAGATTGATTCATATATGTCCGGCTGGAATGTGGATGTGACTGCAGTGGAGAGGGTTGTGAGATATCCGGCAATCTGTGCACCTACAATATAGTTCCCGTATTCTGTCACATCTCCTATAGACTCCAGGTAGGTACGGTCAAAGCCATTGAAGAAATATCCGAGCATTGCACCCGCAGCAAGCGGCAGGCAAAACTTCATGGCCTTGATGAATTCCCCCTTTTCTGTATGCACACGGAAAAGTCTCCTGTATTTGACAGCAAGGTAGACAAATATAATGGCATTTGTCACAAGAGGGGCGAGAAGCTTTCCGAAAGCCCCCCATTTGGCGGCAACGACAAACAGGAGATTGGTCACGACAAGTATGACTCCGGAAGCAGCCGTTATCCTGAAATAGCCCCTTGCATTACGCGACATCCGGCATTCGGCCTGCTCCAGCTTGTATACTCCGGTCAAAGGTATGGCAAAGACCATCAGCAAGGCGTAGGGATACAGCGGGAACTCCATGTCTTTCCTGAATATGCAGATATATCCGCAAAGGAGAAGCAGACACAGCACGGAGACCGCAAATGAGAAGAATATCAATGCCTTGAACAACATTGCCCTTATCCTGAGACGTTCTTCGGGAGAGACCTCGTAATATCTTTTGTTGTAATAGTTTATCATATAGAAAACTATCACTGGCGAGAACAGGGCTACAAATGAATTGTAGTATCCCGTAATCGCATAGTCCTCCGGAGACATGTTCATGGCAATGAAAGGATTGGCCACGACCATGAGAAGCACAGGAAGAAATGATGCCGCGAAATATGTCCCGACGGACATCATATATTTCCATATCTTCTTAAGCATCAATCACCTCCTTGAATATCTTTATCTGCTCATCTGAATTCCAGGCACTGTCTATCACATCATAGCACGCTTTACGGACCTCACTACGGTCCACTCCGCTTTCAAGCCATTGCCTTATCTTTGCCTTCATGTCAGCATAGTCTCCATGACGGTAAAGAAGACCAGTCCTGCCATCCACTATAGCCTCATACTCAGGCATCTGTGATTCAAAATCATCATGGGATATGACAGGGACCCCGTACATCATCGACTGTATGGCTGACAGTCCTACATTTCCAGGGGCTGCACAAAGGTCTGCATTGTATTGAAGGGCAGCTATGGATGCCTTGTCATAGCATGCCCCATAGAACCATGTATTCTGCCGGATTCCGGCTGCAGTATCCTCAAGGGCGTGACGGCACGGCCCGTCACCTACAATGACAAGGTTGCATCCGCAGCCCTCGGCATTCAGTTCAGATACAGCCTTGACAAGCATGCCAAGCTTCTTTGCCTTTGTAAGCCTCCCCGAAAATATTATTACAGGCAGGTCATTCCTGAAATGGTCCTTGTAGATGCCGGATTCCAGGGCTGCATTTGCCATACGCTCCACTTTTCCGCCGAGTGAATTGAATATCACACGGAACTTTTTCTCCGGAAACCCAAGAGCAGCCATACGGTCCCTGCCCTTTGAGCCATAGATAAAATAGGTCGCTATAGAATTATAGTAAAAGCGTTTGAAGCATCCATACCTTCCTATACGCTTAAGCCCGTGCCCCCATGCGTAGACTCTCTTGCCTGTAATCCGGCACAGGACAAGGAAAGGGACATATGCCCAGTTGAATTCACCGGTGACAAGGAACGAAGAGTATTTACGGCTGAAAGGGAGACGGAGAATCCCGGAATACCAAGGAAAGCGTCCACAGAAATCCCTGGCCGTGAATTCAACGGGAGGATTCCGGAACATGCCATAGTCCAGTTTCTCAATGCCGCTGTTCTGTGCTCCGCAGAGATTCCTTCCGAAAAAGAACTGTATATCAAACTCCTCATCCAGCCTGCCATAGATTGACTGTCTGTAAAGAGGAGCATAGTTGAATATACAGCAGAGCATTATCTTCCTATGGACAAATACGTGAATCCCTCCTGCTCGACCTCGCTGCGGACATAGATGTTCCTTCCGTCCACAATCACAGGTGTACGCATTATCTTTTTCAGGACATGGAAAGACGGCAGGCGGAACTGTTTCCATTCAGTGACAAGGAGAAGTGCATCTGCACCGTCCGCCGCATCATACATGTCATTGGCATATTCCACAGAATCACCGATACGCCTGCGGCATTCGTCCGTGGCAACCGGGTCATAGACCTTTACAGACGCACCGGCATCAAGAAGGTCACTTATCGTGACAAGGGACGCAGCCTCCCTCATGTCATCCGTGTCCGGCTTGAACGAAAGGCCCCACATGGCAATGGACTTGCCCTCGAGAGAGCCATATACATGCCTCAGCTTCTCCACAAGTATATGCTTCTGCATGTCGTTGACCTTGTCTACAGCCTCTATGACATGCATTGTGTAGCCTTTCTCTGAAGCTGTCCTTGCCAACGCCTTCACATCCTTCGGAAAACAGCTTCCGCCATATCCGCATCCCGGATAGAGGAACTTCGTCCCTATACGTGCGTCAGTGCCTATCCCTTTCCTTACCATATCGACATCGGCACCTACTATATCGCAGAGGTTGGCGATGTCATTCATGAATGAAATCCTTGTGGCAAGCATTGCATTGGCGGCATATTTTGTCATCTCGGCAGAAGCAATGTCCATGAAGATTACACGGAAATTGTTTAGCAGGAACGGGCGATAGAGCCTTGTCATGAGTTCCTTGGCCTTTTCAGACTCTACACCGACCACGACCCTGTCCGGAGACATGAAATCCTTGATTGCGACTCCTTCCTTAAGGAATTCAGGGTTGGAGGCAACATCAAACGGGATGTCCACTCCCCTGCACCTGAGTTCTTCAGCTATTGCAGCCTTTACTTTCAGCGAAGTTCCGACAGGGACTGTAGATTTAGTCACTAACAGGACATACCTGTCCATGTTGCGTCCCACAGTCCTTGCAACTTCGAGGACATACGACAGGTCTGCACTGCCGTCCTCGTCAGGCGGGGTTCCTACTGCGCTGAACACTATATCCATTTCACCGAGGCACGATGCAAGGTCTGTCGTGAAATTCAGACGGCCTGCTGCATGGTTGCGGTGCACTATTTCATCAAGGCCAGGCTCATAGATAGGTATTTCTCCGGAGATAAGACGTGAAATCTTGTTTCTGTCCACATCTACGCAGGTTACATTTACGCCCATCTCTGCAAAGCAGGCTCCGCTTACAAGCCCGACATATCCTGTTCCTACTACTGCTATATTCATAATTTTATTTTATAAAATTATTAATACCTGTTTATCCCCTCGTGAGCGGCTTGGCAAACAGTCCAGCGGACTTTTGCAGCGAGCAGCCGGCGGGAGCCGGTATGTCCGGCACAACACCATAAGCCACTGCCCAAAGCCATGTCCCTGGCCTGTCTGAATACTTAGCAGGCACTGAATCCAATCGCCATAAACAATAAAGGGATTCAAATATACAATTCTTCAAATAATCAATAAAGTCAACATCCGTTCCATGATTGACGGATTGCGAAGTTAACAACATTTTTCAGCAACATCAAGAACAATGCACCTTATGGACAATATTAGCGTATATTGTACATCTGCTCATAATAGTTCTGATAGTCCCCTGATGTGACATTGTCCATCCAGCCCTGGTTGTCAAGATACCAGCGCACAGTCTTCTCTATCCCTTCCTCAAACTGGAGCGACGGTTCCCATCCAAGCTCGCGCTGCAGTTTTGTACTGTCGATTGCATAACGCATGTCATGTCCAGCACGGTCTGCAATGTATGTAATCAGTCCCATATCTTCACCCTCGCTGCGCCCAAGCAGACGGTCCACGGTATTGACAAGGAGCTTGATGACATCTATATTCTTCCACTCGTTGAATCCACCTATATTATAGGTCTGTGCGACAGTCCCCCTGTGGAAAATCACATCGATTGCCCTCGCATGGTCCTCCACATAGAGCCAGTCACGTACATTCTCCCCCTTTCCATAGACAGGAAGAGGCTTGCGATGACGTATATTATTGATAAACAAAGGTATCAGTTTCTCAGGAAATTGATATGGCCCATAATTGTTCGAGCAGTTGGTGACAACGGCAGGCATCCCGTAGGTGTCATGGAAAGCCCGGACAAAATGGTCGCTCGCAGCCTTGCTCGCACTGTAGGGACTGCGGGGACTGTATTTTGTAGTCTCGCGGAAAAAGTCTTCACCATATGCAAGATGATGCTTTCCGGAAGAGGCTGCAGTTGTAAAAGGAGGCTCCATACCGTCAGGATGGGTCATCTCCAACGCCCCGTAGACCTCGTCCGTGGATATATGGTAGAACAGGCAATGCAGCGGCTCACCATCGGAGGACGGCATTTCCCAGCCACAAGGTTCCCAGGCAAGGCGTGCAGCCTGCAGGAGCGTCAAGGTCCCGATGACATTTGTACGTGCAAAAGTAAAAGGGTCCTTTATCGAGCGGTCCACATGGCTTTCTGCAGCAAGATGGATTACGCCATCAATCCTGTATTCACTGAAGAGCCTGCATACAGTAACGGAATCACAGATGTCAGCCTTGACAAAAGCATAGTTAGGGCAGTCCTCTACATCCCTGAGGTTAGCAAGGTTGCCGGCATAGGTCAGCTTGTCCAGATTCACTATACGGTATTGCGGATATTTTTTTACAAACAGACGCACTACATGGCTTCCGATAAAGCCTGCACCCCCTGTTATCAATATGTTTCTCCTGAAATCCATAAAAACCTTTTCTTTTAACAGTTATATAGCCACGACACATCAAAGTCCAAGGGCATATTCCCCCATATTTTGCAGACATGTCCTGAGGGAATCCCTCCAATGGGGCACTGAAATGCCGAAAGTCTCCTTGATTTTTGTCTTGTCCAATACTGAATAGGCAGGGCGCACCACCTTCGACGGGAATTCATCGGAATGGCATGGATATATGATACATCTGTCATGGCCGGAGTATTCCGCCACCGCCTTTGCGAAGTCGTACCAGCTGCATACTCCTTCATTTGAATAATTGTAGATGCCGGCCGCATAGCTGCGTCCATCAATGATTCCGTATATAACCTTTGCAAGATCATAGGCATATGTCGGTGTTCCGGCCTGGTCGAAAACAACTTTCAGCTCAGGCCTTGATGCTGTCAATGAAAGCATTGTCTTCACGAAATTCCTTCCGAACTCGCTGTACAGCCATGCTGTGCGGATTATTATGCTTCTGCATCCGGAGGCGATGACTGCCTGCTCCCCCTCCAGCTTGGTCTTCCCATATACCCCTGCCGGTGTTCCGGCCTGATCCTCACGGCGCGGCACATTATAGGGGTCAGCACCGAACACATAGTCAGTGGAAATATGCACCAGCAGCCCGCCGTTCCCTTTCATTGCCCCGGCAAGCGTCGCGGGGGCTGCAGCATTGAGCTGCCTGCACAGGACAGGATTATCCTCTGCCTTTTCCACATCAGTGTATGCGGCACAGTTTACAGCAACGTCTATCTCCTTTTCCCTCACCATTGCAAACACAGCCGCGGCATCTGTAATGTCAAGCTTTACAGTTTCCACTCCTGGAGCATCTGAAATGTCCGTGAATATATATCTGTCACGGCTGTCAGCAGCAATGATGCGAAGTTCATTTCCCAATTGGCCGTTGGAGCCTGTCACAAGGATGTTCATAGCTGATATAGATTGTCATCAAAGTCAAAGTCAAGGCCTGCATCCATCAAGGCCGGATATTTCATATCCTTCTCGCTAAGGATAGCTTCAGAGACAGGGATTCTCCAGTCAATCCCGAGCTTTTCATCGCACAGCTGGATTCCGGCATCGGACTGCGGTGCATAGAAATTGTCACATTTATACTGCAATACTGCAACTTCGCCCAGTACGGCAAATCCATGGGCGAATCCACGCGGGATGAAGAGCTGGCGGTGATTCTCCTCCGTAAGCTCCACTGCCACATGCTTTCCGAAAGTCGGGGAGCCTTTCCTTATGTCAACAGCCACATCAAGCACACTTCCTCTGGCACAGTGCACAAGCTTGCTCTGCGTATGAGGCATCCTCTGGTAGTGCAGCCCACGCATAACACCATAGCTTGACATGCTTTCATTGTCCTGGACAAACCTCACTGGCATCACCTTTTCATCAAACTCCCTCTGGGAAAACGACTCGAAGAAATATCCACGGCTGTCACGGAAGACACGGGGCTCTATTATGACTACACCCGGTATATCAGTCTTGATTACCTCCATAGACATTATGTTCATTTATGACCTTCAGAAGATACTGCCCATACTGGTTCTTCAGCATAGGCGAAGCTATTTCACGTATGCGTTCCCGGCTGAGCCACCCGTTCCTGTAGGCTATATCTTCCAGGCAGGCAACCTTCAGTCCCTGACGCTTCTCTATAACCTCTATATATGTAGATGCCTCGGCAAGCGAGTCATGTGTACCTGTATCCAGCCATGCAAAGCCGCGTCCCAAAGTCTGCACCTTCAGTTCCCCATCATTGAGAAAACGCTGGTTTACCGATGTAATCTCAAGTTCTCCACGGGCTGAGGGCTTTATTCCCTTTGCCACTTCGATAACCTTGTTGGGATAGAAATACAGTCCTGTGACTGCATAGTTCGACTTTGGATGTTCCGGCTTCTCCTCTATGCCAAGGCAGTTCCCGTCCCCGTCGAACTGCGCAACCCCATAGCGTTCCGGATCACTTACCCAATACCCGAAGACAGTTGCACGGGAGTCATTTTCCGCAGCGTCCACAGCATCCCTCAGCATCTTCACCAGCCCAGGACCATGGAATATGTTGTCTCCGAGCACAAGGCAGGCACTGTCATTGCCGATAAACTCTTCCCCTATTAAAAATGCCTGTGCAAGTCCATCCGGAGAGGGCTGCTCAGCATATTCGAAGCGTACACCGAAATCCGAACCGTCGCCAAGCAGCCTCCTGAACCCTGGCAGGTCGTCAGGAGTCGAGATGACAAGTATATCACGTATTCCGGCCAGCATCAGCACAGAAATCGGATAATAGACCATCGGCTTGTCAAAAATCGGGAGAAGCTGCTTGCTCACCCCCTTGGTTATCGGATATAGACGGGTGCCGCTGCCGCCTGCCAGAACTATTCCTTTCATGAGTTAGAGATATTAATAAACAATACAGTTCCTGATACGACCGATATCGGATGCAAGGAACACCTTTGACTCATAGACCCTACGTATGGATGAAAGCCTATGGCAATCCGAACCTATTTCCGAATACATTCCGTCGGCAAGCAGCTTCCTTGCCACCTCCATTACCCGGCTCCCATAGACACCGGCAAGGGACGGAAGATTGAGCTGAAGCTGTACCCCCATAGAGACAAGTTTCCTGTAGTCACTGTATTCCATATATCTATAACGTTCAGGATGTGCAAGAAGCGGGCGGTACCCGGCTCTCATGACATTGTCAAGGATTTCATACAGCCCGTATGGAGATGACCATGTCGATGTCTCCATAAGCACGCGGTTGTCCTCCATATGCAGCAGGTCACGTGCTTCAAGGCGGCTCTCAAACAAGTTGTCAATCATGTATTCAGCTGCAAGATGAAGCGAAATGCCACCCTTGTATGCAACCTGCAGTTCACAGAACCGTTCCTGCAGCCCAGACGTTGTATTCGGGACATCTTCCATGACATGAGGTGTCAGCCAGAGTGTCCTTAGGCCAAGGCTTTCCAGCCACGAAAGGATTGCAAGTGATTCGTCCAGAGAACGGACACCGTCATCCACACCATATAATATGTGTGAATGACGGTCTATAGCAATATCAAGCAGTCCGCTATCTACGAACGCCCTGTGTCTGTTGAAGAGTCCGAACATATCCCATGCGATGCTTATTCCCCTTTTCCATAGCCGTAGCCATAACCATAGCCATAATGTCCGTATTTGCTATGGAAAGCCTCCACACCATTGAGAAGCACAACCATACGTCTGTACCGTCCCTCTGTGTAAAGTTCATCTACGCGGTGCAGGAACTTCTTGTCCATCATGCCGGCACGCATTACAAGCACTGTCATGTCCGCCGCATCTGCTATTATTGCAGTATCTGCCACTACATCCACTGGAGGACAGTCAAGAATGATATACTTGTATTCCTTCTTGAGGGCCTCTATCATATTGCGGAACCTGTCTGAGAGCAGAAGTTCTGCAGGATTCGGAGGAATGACACCTACAGGAAGGAAGTCCATATTCGAAGTAACACTGGAAATGAATTTCCTGAAATCATCAGTCTGCTCATTCAGATATGATGAGATTCCATGCTTTCCGCCATTCATGGCCTTGCTCAATGCAGCTTTCCTGAGGTCCAGGTCAATGAGAATCGTCCGGTCCTTCTTGATAGCCATTGACGCTGCAAGGTTTATGCTTGTGAATGTCTTTCCTGAATTAGAGTTGAATGATGTCAGCATTATCACTGTCGGTTCACCTTTCTTCCCAAGCATCATGTCAAGGTTGGTCCTGAGCACCCGGAAAGCCTCATTCATCATGTCACGCTTTCCGGCATCTATGATGACTGTACGGTTGGAATCATCAAATTTCCTTGTATCAAAGAGCGAGAGCTTCCTTTTCCCTTTCTTTGGAAGCTGAGGTATCTCCGCAAGGAAAGGTACCGACAGGCGTGAAAGATCCGAACGGTTCTTGACAGTTGTATCAAGCATCTTCCTAAGGAAAATAAGTCCGAAAGGGATTCCGGCTCCGGCAACAATGGCAATGAGAAGTATGAACATCCTGTTTGGACTGACAGGGGCCGGTGATCCGGAAGGTGAGACAATCAGCCTTGTGTTACCGACATTGACGAGACTTGCAATCTCGTTCTCCTCACGTTTCTGCAGGAGATATATATAAAGTGACTCCTTCACTTTCTGCTGCCTTTCAATTGAAAGGAGCTGAAGCTCCTGTCCGGAACTGGAGGCAATCCTGTTCATGATAAGGTCCTCCTGCCTCTGTATCTGTGAAACCTGAAGTTCAAGTGTGGCAATCAGGTTGTCTACTGAGCGGAGCACAGCCAGCCGGATGGATTCAAGTGTGGCATTCATGTCAGCCACAACAGGATTCTTGACGCTACTGTTGGCAAGGAGCTTGTCCCTGTTGAGAAGCAGCATGTTATAGTCTGAAATCTGCTTCTCTATATTTGAGCTCGAAAGACCGGAATTGGCAGGTATAAGGTCCTGTGAATGCATTGGATCATTAAGGTAGTCCTTCATGAACCGTGCAAGGGAAAGCTGGTTATTTACATCAAATGACCTTGTCGCATATTCGCTTGACTCATCCAGGTAGGTCTGGGACGCGGCCTTGATGTCAGTAAGCCTGTTGTTTTCCTTATATTCCTTCAGACCGGATTCGATGTTTCCAAGTTCCTGTTCCACAACGACAAGCCTGTTATTGATAAATTCAGTGGTATTTGTCGCCGCCCTGTTCTTGTTGAATATCCATTCCTCATTATATACATCAATCAAAGTACCCAGGATTCCCTCCATCCTTGACGGGAACGTACCCTGCATCGAAAGCACGATTACGGAAGACCTCTTGTCTGACACAGTTACAGACATGCTGCTGCAATATGCCTTGGCTACTCCCTTGCTGTTGCTCCACCTTACCCTGATGTCATTTTTCCACGAAGAGTAATATACGGTCGGGGTAATAAGTATTGTTCCGACAGGAGTAGAGAGAGTATCATTGACAGAACCGGAGACAGTCCCCTTTATCTTTTCTCCCGCAAGCAGAAAATTGTCAAGTACAAATGAAGTGGAATCACTGCCCCGTGAGACATCGAAAGAAAATGATGACTTAGGATTGTCCTCAAGAAGCTTCATCTCAATCGGGGTATTCTTGTACAGTTCCACATCACGCAGGAACTGGTGTTCGACATAAGATGTCTCAAGCCCAAGCCTCCTTACTACCTGGTCCATGAGGTCAGGTGAAGCAAAAGCTTCTACTTCATTGTTGACATTCAGGCGGTTGCTACCTCCGGCGATGCCTCCTGTAAAGTCTGCCAGGCTCCTCATTGCTGCATCCTGCGAATCCTCACTGACAATCACCTTTGCAGTCCTGGAATACACGTTTGGAGTACGGTAAAGATAGACAGCGGCACATGCAAGGGTTATAACAACAGCCAGGACATACCACCAGATATAGTCCCATATCATGTTCCAGATGTCGGACAGCTGGAACATCGGCTCATCGTCATTGCTGTTTGTCCAGGAAGCCCTGTTATTTTCTTCTGCCATAGAATCTATATTTGTAGATTTGAATTTTATTAACTATTGATTTTACGACTACACGTACACTAATTTCCGCCACCATGCCCCGTCAAATTCGTAGCCGTAATAATCAATGTAGCCAATGTGGTCAGGAAAGATGAAATAGTTACCCACATACTGACAGACTTGACACTGTTCTCGTTGATAGTGGACTGTCCGGCACGCACTGCGTTCGGGGTCACATACACCACGTCATTCTGCTGCAGATAATATGCAGGAGAATTGAAAAGTTCCACTGAACGCAGGTCAAGCTGGTGCATCACCCTCTCGCCGTTCTGCTCACGGATGACAGTCACATTGTCCCTCTTGCCGAAAATCGTAAGATCCCCGGCAAGGCTCAATGCCTCAAGGATAGTAATCTTGTCACCATCGATGGAGTATGTATTCGGGCGTGTAACCTCACCTATAACGGAAATCTTGAAATTCATGAACTGGACAGTCACAACCGGATCCTTGATATAGTCCTGGTCAATGAGCATCTTCTTTATCTGCTTCGAAAGCTCCCACCTTGTCAGGCCTGCAACATGCATTTCGCCAAGGATAGGGAAGTCAATGTTGCCATCATTGTCCACAACATATCCAAGCAGCCTCTGCTGCCCTGTGGAAGAACTTGTAATCTCCGCCCCTGCCTGATACGATACGACAGGGAGATTGAAAGTCGCAGCAAGTTCAGGGTTCTTGCTGGAGACGACAATCGAGATCATGTCCTTCGGCTGTATGAGGATACCCTTGTTGATTGCAATTGCCTCAGGAGAATCCGGAGCAAGGTCCTGCAGATAGTTTATTTTCTTGTACGTTGAACAGGATGCCACAAAAAGCATCAGGACAGATGTCAATGCCACCTTGAGAAATCCAGAGAATAGCTTCATATTACAGTCACCTTTTTAAAAAGCATGCAAATATAGGCTTATTTGATCTGATATACAAAAATAAATCAATTTATTACAATCATGTCTCATGCATAAATCCAGGGTCATCGGGAAGGCTCTTCCCTGCTGCTACAGCCCCTGCCCCCGCAGCGACGGCAAGACGGTCGCACCTCTCGTTTTCGGGATGTCCGGCATGTCCCTTCACCCAATGGAACGAGACACGGTGCAATCTGTACAGCCCAAGGAACCTCATCCACAGGTCAGGATTCTTTGCCTTTGCAAATCCCTTCCTCTCCCAGTTGAAAAGCCATCCCTCATTGACAGACTTCACCACATAGGAAGAATCGCTGTAGACATGGACCTCGGCATTCTTCCACCTGATTGCCTCAAGTCCCTTGATTACGGCAAGAAGCTCCATACGGTTGTTGGTTGTAAGGGCAAAGCCCCCCGAAAGTTCCATTTCACGTGCCCCGCACCTCAATATCGCGCCATATCCTCCAGGACCTGGATTACCGCTTGATGCCCCGTCGGTAAAGAGAAAGATAGGCGGCCTTGCAGAATTGCCCTCCATCACCTACTCTATAATGCGTCCTCCGCGCGGCTTTATCTCAGTATCAGGCATTTTCATTGTCATCTTGCCCGCCTCCAGCTCATCATGGTCAACCCTATGGTTATAGATATCGATTGCAGTATATATCGACGATATCATTGAGCGCGGGTCAGCCATGTCACGTCCAGCCATCTCGTATGCCGTACCGTGGTCCGGAGATGTCCTGACAATAGGAAGACCCGCAGTATAGTTGACTCCAAGCTCGAATGCCAGGGCCTTGAAAGGAGTAAGCCCCTGGTCATGGTACATGGCAAGGACTGCATCGTACTTATTGTAGTTGCCAAGACCGAAAAAACCGTCCGGTGAATATGGCCCGAATGCCATTATACCCTCAGCCACAGCCTCCTGTACTGCCGGAAGGATAATCTGCTGCTCCTCTGTCCCTAACAATCCCCCGTCTCCACAGTGAGGGTTAAGTCCAAGTACGGCGATTTTCGGGCTATGTATACCGAAATCCCTTTCAAGGGAATTCTTCATAAGCCTCAGCTTTTTCAGGATAAGTTCCTTGGAAAGCCTTTCTGTAACCTCCTTCAGCGGTATATGGCCTGTCACGACACCGACCTTAAGATGCTCGCTGACCATAATCATAGCGACCTCATCCACACCGAATTCCTTTTCCAGATACTCTGTATGTCCTGTATATCCGAATCCTTCGTTCACCATGGCCCTCTTGTTGATAGGGGCAGTGACGAGCACATCTATATATCCGTTCCTGATGTCCTCCACGGCACATTTCAGGGATGTCATTGCAGACTTTGCAGACTCGGCAGTAGGCTGGCCTGGTTCAACAAATACATTGTCAGGCAGGCAGTTCACAATATTTATCCTTTTCTGGTGGACATCCTTTGCCGATGAGATCACATTTGTATTTACCTGCTGTTCAAGATTGTGTATCTGTTTACGGTAGAATCCGAAAATCTTTGACGAGCCATAGATTACAGGAGTGCAAAGGTCAAGCATCCTCTCATCTGCAAGTGCCTTTATTATGACTTCGTATCCGATGCCGTTTCCATCTCCCTGTGTTATTCCTACTACAAGTTTCTTTCGCATATCTCTATAAATTATAATTATATGACGCAGCAGATGCTGCTTTGCAAGCCCCTTGCCTCCAGGATATTCCCGAAAATCCAGGAAGTCATGCTCCATGTCCGGATACGGCCAGGCCACATCCGGCATAAGTTTGCAAAGATAATAATAAATTCTTCTTTATGCCGAAAAAGCATGAGCTTTGCGACACAAATATGCAGAAGTCATATTTCTCTGCCTAATGGCCGCATGTAAGTTCAGCATACTACCAGGCCAACCTGCCAGAGCAAAGCAAGCTGATTATACCTATAATGCTACTATGCCCTTATTTTGGATTTTCCGGCCA
>JAMPAT010000010.1 GCA_023667095.1 Bacteroidales bacterium | reverse complement strand
ACGCCTGGAGAGTGAAGTAACACTATAAATTTGCGTTGATTATCTTAAAGGCATTATGGTTCAGTGGATTGACTGGACAGAATGACTTTTCTGTCTTCCAGACATATTGATGAGATATTCCAGTTTTATAATGGCAGGACTTGATATTGCCATATTATGGCACGGCTTTTAGTATCGTCAATACATTGTTTTATCAAAAATCCCTATATTTGTACTTTGTACATATATACGTCCTGGCTTCGGCAATCTTACAGGCAAGCTTGACGATTGCTCTCAGTTTTTGACTATATTTGTGCTGGAGCACATATATACGTCTTGGCTTCGGCAATCTTACAAACAAGTTTGACGATTGCTCTCAGCTTTTGACTATATTTGCACGGATTTGACGATGGAACGGATAAGTTATTAACTAAAATATTTCAATTATTATGAAAAAAATGATTATGGTGGCTGTAGTTGCACTTGCAGCAGTGTTCGCAGCCAATGCCCAGCCAAGGGCAATCGGAGGACGTCTTGCATATGGAGTTGAAGCCAGCTACCAGCACACTGTAAGTGGTTCGGACTTCGTTGAGGCAAACCTCGGACTGTTCTCTTTTACATCCTTGAATGCTACTGCAACATATAACTTCATGATTGCACAGCCGGCTTGGACAGACAGGGGTGAATGGGGATTCTATGCAGGTCCAGGTGCATCAATCGGATACTGGTGGCCAGGTTCTGGTGCATTTACAATTGCTGCTGTAGGACAGGTCGGACTTGAATATACATTCTGGTTCCCTCTCCAGCTCTCAGTTGACCTCCGTCCCCAGTTCGGTATTGCGGCAGGCAAAGAAACAAGATTCTATACTGATGGACTCTTTGGTTTTATACCTACAATAGGTGTCCGCTACAGATTCTAACAGACGTACAATAAATATAAATAATACAGCCAGCAGTTCATTAAAATTGCTGGCTGTATTTTATTACATGACACCTGTTCTCCAGGCTAAGACACCCCGATGCACTCCTCCCTATAATCCTGCCACAGCAGCTTCTGTCAAACCCGTTATTGCGCAGATTTCCGATACCGCAAAACCCCGGTCTTTCATTTTCCTGGCAATATCTCCCCTTGCCTTTTCCTCACCAAGTTCCATTCCTCTTCCCATACCACGCTGCATGCCCTGCTCCAATCCCTGCTCCAATCCCTGCTGCAGTCCCTGTTGCAGTCCCTGCTCAAGTCCTTTCTTCAGCCCTTTTTTCATACCATGCTTTATACCTTGCTTCTCACCTGAGGCAAACCCATGTTTACGTGCCATCTCCTTGTAGCACCAGATATCACGTTCTGTCATCATAGCTTTTTTGTATTTATACTGTTCTGTCTTATCCATTTTACTTATCATGCATGCCTCAAACAAGCGGCGGAAGATATCATGCTGTAATTCAGCAGGCCGTTCCGATAATTTCTGCATATTCTTGATGCAATAATAGAAACCGTCAAGAATACTTCCATCCAATTCCTCCAATGTCTTCCGGAATTTTCCCATTTCAAGAAAGATAATATTATATAACGGAGTCAGCAATACATGCGTACTGTCTTCATAGATCCGGAAGCTGCTATTTATCTGATTTCCCAGTTCCACTCCATGAAGACGAGTCTTCAGAATGCTGATTATGTATATCGGGCACAACTGATATTCCTTGTCTCCAGACGACATCTGCTCGCGAATCGGGAAAGTAGAATAGTAAAGTGTCCTCTCCACATAATGGTCATGCATCCTTTTCTGTACCTCAACTATTATCCGGCTTCCGTCATCCGTCACACAGTACAGGTCAAAGACACAGTCCTTGTCAACCTCAGAGATGCCATGCTTTTCCTTGTCAAGGTATTCTATATCTGCTATTTTCCTGTCATGGATAATATGGTTCAGCAATTCAATCATAATATCCTTGTTTGCCTCCATCCCGAATACAAGCTTAAAGCCAACATCAGAAAGCAAGTCAACATAGCGTTCAACGGACTTTTCAGGGATATTCTTTATCCTCGGCTCCTCCAGCATGAAGACGCCACATCCAGCATCTGAATAACAGTTTTTACCATTCAGCATCATCTCAAAATCAGCATTTTCCATAACTTCACCCTCCTATAAACAAAAAAGCGACACAGGAACGATCTCCTATATCGCGTTGTGGACTCGAAGTACCACGGCCTTTATCAATATTGTCTGCAATTTTAGACAATAAAATCAAAAATTGCAAATAAAAGTTACGGATTCATAAGGTCAACATTTACAAAGCCATTGATTTCCTTAATCAGTTCAATTGAAGCTAACGCACGGCTCCTCAGTGTCTCCGGCACGGGCTGTATTTCCGGACAATCTACAGGGACGGTGCCATTCACAGCTTCACCTGTCACCGAAGTGCCACGAGACTCCTCCAGGGCGAGGTCAGCAGCCTTCTGAAAAGCATTGACTGCATCACCGAAACGGGCATTCTGCCTATAGAAAACACCCAAATCATACCATTGGGCGGCAGATTCGGGTGTCTGTATATTCAAATCATCCTGCATAGCAAAAACAGATGAATTCCAAGAGACTAAACAAGTCCCGAGAATCCCATGAATGCCATCGCAAGGATACTTGCCGTCACCAGGGCGATAGGGATACCCTTGAAAGCCTTAGGCACACTGTTGAGTGAAAGCTGCTCACGAAGCCCGGCAAAAAGTGTCATGGCAAGGCCAAAGCCGAGCGATGTGGCAAACGCATACACAACAGACTCACCAAGATTGAGCATGTGCGGCTCACCGCCAAATGTAAACTCCTTGGTAACCACAATCAGGGCTACACCAAGTACGGCACAGTTGGTGGTGATAAGCGGAAGGAAGATTCCCAGGGCCTGATAAAGCGCAGGGCTGACCTTCTTGAGCACAATCTCCACCATCTGCACAAGGGCAGCGATGACAAGGATGAATGCAATTGTCTGCATGAAGCCGATTCCGCAAGGCTCAAGGACATAATACTGGATCAGATATGTCACAAGCGTAGCAAGCGTGATGACAAAGCACACTGCACCGGACATTCCCACTGCCGTACTGAGCTTGTTTGAGACGCCCAGGAACGGACAGACTCCAAGGAACTGCGAAAGCAGGATATTGTTTACAAATATCGCTGATATTATGATTATCAAATATTCCATAGCTGTCAATTTACTTGTTGCACATTATTTCTTTGAAGTAAGCTTACGGAAGACCACAATCAGGTAACCCAGCACAAGGAATGCTCCCGGAGCCAGCACAAAACATAGGACTCCGTCTCCAGGGATGAACTTGAACCCGAAAGCAGAGCCGCTTCCGAGGATTTCACGCACAAGTCCGAGCACTGTAAGCGAGAGAGTAAAGCCAAGCCCGATTCCGAGGCCGTCACATGCAGAGTCAAGGACACTGTTCTTGTTTGCAAATGCCTCCGCACGTCCAAGGACTATACAGTTCACAACGATAAGCGGAATAAACAGTCCAAGTGTCTCATATATTGCCGGTGTATATGCCTGCATCACAAACTGTAGCAATGTCACGAACGTGGCAATGACAACGATATATGCAGGGATACGTACCTTGTCCGGGATGAACCTTGCAATTGCAGAAATTGCCATGTTTGAAAGGATAAGCACGAACATTGTCGCAAGCCCCATGCTCATTCCGTTGATGGCAGAAGTTGTAGTGGCCAGAGTAGGACACATACCAAGGAGAAGGACAAAAGTAGGGTTCTCCTTTATCAAGCCTTTAGTTATAAGTTGAAATTTTCCCATAGTCACGTCCTCCCTATTCTGTTACATTTTCTGCAGCAATTTCCTGGCAGCAGGTGTCATCTGCATGGCAGCAGGCATCGTCAGCACCACAGCACTCACCATCTCCACAGCTACCGCAGCATCCGCCGTCCTGGCATCCTCCGCAGCAGTCCTGCCCATGGACACCTGCAATTGCATTATAGGCAGCAACTGCATTCTCCAAGGCAACACAATATGCACGTGAAGTAATGGTGGAGGCTGTGATGGCATCGACATCTCCGCCATCCTTCTTTACAGCCAGCTTCTTCTGTGAAGGGTTGAATCCCTTGAACTGGTCTGCGAATGCAGGCTCCGTACATTTTGCGCCAAGTCCAGGAGTCTCGCTATGCGAAAGTACGGATGTATTGAAAATCTCGCCAGAGGCAGTCATTCCGACCATAAGGCTCAGAGTTCCGCCGAATCCTGACGATGATGCCTGGATTGCATATCCTGCAACCTTGCCGTCCTTTGAGACAACATAATATACATAGTCCTTTCCCGCAACCTGGACAGTTGCCTTGACAGGCTCTCCGTCAAATGGAGGGACAACCTGCGCAATGGCATTGTTGGTCTTGGCTGCTGCAGCCGCATCTATCGGAGCCTTTGTCAGCGCATATACCCCAGCAAGAAGAGCAGAGCAGACAAGGCAGATGACCAGCAGGCAGAGCACCATATTCCTGAATGATGATTTTACAGCCATATTGCTACCTCCCGAATTTTTTGTTCTTGAAGAACTTGTTGATAATAGGAACTGTCGAGTTCATGATAAGGATTGCGAATGACATTCCTTCAGGATATGCCCCGAAATACCTTATCAGCATTGTTATAAGACCGATTCCGACACCGAAGATGATTCCACCCTTAGGGCTCATCGGTGAAGTCACATAGTCAGTTGCCATGAAGATGGAACCGAGAAGGAGACCTCCTGTAAGCAGGTTGAACACCGGGTCAGTATAGGTAGAAGGGTCGACAAGCCACATGATTCCGGAGAACACGAAGACTGTAATCCAGATTGAGAGTGTCACATGCGGACGGATTACCCTGCGTGCAAGCAGGTAAACGAATCCTGCAAGCAGGGCTATTGCAGAAAGTTCCCCGGCGGAACCTCCAATATTAAGGAAAAGCGTATGGAAATAATCCATCCCGGCAACAGCCTCGACACCGCCCTCGCTGTAGAGTCCGAGAGGAGTAGCACCGGAAGCTGCATCAACTCCAGGTATGAATCCTTTTGTTGCAGACCAGTCGGTCATTGCGACAGGGAAAGAAATCAGAAGGAACACACGTCCCACAAGCGCAGGGTTGAACACATTCTGTCCAAGGCCTCCGAAAGTCATCTTTGCAACTCCGATGGCGACAACGGCACCTATAATTACCATCCACCATGGAGAAGTCGCAGGCAGGTTAAGTGCAAGAAGGACTCCGGTAACAACGGCTGACCAGTCACATACTGTAGACGGACGTTTCAGCATATATCTTGTTATCAGGTATTCCAGAAGCACACATGAAGCAACACTTACTCCAAGTACAATCAGCTCTGAGAGTCCATAGAACAGGACAGAGACAATGACTGCCGGGAGCAAGGCTATCACCACATCCCGCATCAAGGACGCTGTAGACGTCTTTGTGTGGATATGAGGAGAAGGTGAAACCAATAGTTTATTCATTGTATAAAATATTTAATTATTTCTTTGCAGCAGCCTGACGGCCCCTGATAATCCTTATTACATCTCCCTTTGCAATCCTTATCACATCCAGCAGAGGGATATTTGCAGGACAGCTGTAGAGACAGCATCCACACTCGATACAGTCCTGGACAGCATTTTCCTCCAGTTCCTCCATCATGCCGTTCCTTGCGAGCTTGTTAAGCAAGAACGGTTCAAGCCCCATCGGGCATACCTCTGTACATTTTCCGCAACGGATACAGTTGCTCTCCGGCTTGCGGACTGTCTGGGCTGCGGTCAGGAACAACAGCGATGAAGAACCCTTGACAGTCGTTGCATCAAGGTTTGAGATAGCCTTTCCCATCATAGGACCGCCACTGACAACCTTTACAGCCTCTTCAGGGATACCTCCAATCTGGTCAACGATAAATGAAAGAGGGGTTCCTATGCGGAAGAGGAAGTTCCTCTGCCTGTCGCCAGGAAGGCAGTCGCCAGTCACTGTAAGTGTATTTGTGACAAGTGGCCTGTTCTTCTGTACTGCATCATAGACAGCAAGGGATGTCGCAACATTCTGTACGACAGCACCGACATCAATAGGAAGCCCCATTGACTTGACCTGGCGGTCTGCCACGGCATCAATCAGCTGTTTCTCCCCACCCTGAGGATATTTCTTCTTGAGCTTCATGACCTCTATTCCATGGAATGAAGGTGACATCACCTTAAGCTTTGCCACTGTCTCCTCCATGACCTTGATTGCCTCCGGCTTGTTCTCCTCTATGCCTATGACTGTCCGTGGATCTCCCAATACTTTCTTCATTATAGCGGCACCTATCACAATCTGCTCCGGCTTCTCAAGCATTATACGGTAGTCAGATGTAAGGTAAGGCTCGCACTCGGCTCCGTTAAGGATGAGATAATCAGCCTTCTTGCCCGGAGGAGGACAAAGCTTCACATGTGTAGGGAATGTAGCTCCGCCAAGACCCACGACCCCATTTGCCTTGATACGGCTTATGATAGTCTCATTGTCAGGGATTTCCCTGACCACGGTCTCGGTCATGTCAATCCCTTCTGCCCACTCGTCTCCCTCGACAAGGATTTCAATATGGTTCACATTGTTGCCTGCCAGGTCCTTGCGCGGCCCGACAGACTTCACTGTACCTGACACGGAAGAATGTACAAAGGCAGAGATAAATCCTGCAGGCTCACCTATCACCTGTCCAGCCTTGACCTTGTCACCTGCCGCGACAACAGGATTTGCAGGAGCACCGAGATGCTGTGCCATTGAGATATAGACAGTAGACGGCACCGGCAGCACATCAATCTTGCAGCCGGCAGAAATCTTGCTGTCATTCGGGTGTACACCACCTATCGAGAATGTCTTTTTCATATTAAGCCTCCTTCTTTTCCGTTGATTGTGGATTCACAGCTTCTTTCTGTACAGGAGCCGTTGCCGGTGCATCAGCAGGCACGGCAGCAGGTGCAGGCTTAGGCTTAAGCACAGGGAAGTTTACAGCATGGATAGCACCTGTAGGACATTCAGCCACACATTTCTTGCAAAGCTTGCACTTTGTGAAGTCAATATACGCAAGGTTGTTCTCTACTGTAATTGCACCGAAAGGACAGGCCTTGGCACATTTGCCGCATCCTATGCAGGCAGCCTTGCAGGCCTTGCGTGCGACAGCACCCTTGTCCTTGTTCACACAGCTGACGAACACCCTCATGTTGCGTGCACCCTTGTTCCTCAGTTCAATGATAGCCTTCGGGCAGGCCTTTACACATGCACCGCAGGCAGTACATTTCTCCTGGTCAACCTCAGGAAGGCCGGTCTCAGGATTCATTGTAATCGCACCGAACTGGCAGGCATTTACGCAGTCACCGCAGCCAAGGCATCCGAATGCGCATCCGGTATCCCCGCTGTAGAGTGCAGCCTTCACACGGCATGAGGCATATCCTCCGTACTCATTTGTACGCGGTCTGTTTTCGCATGTGCCGTTGCAGCGTACAACTGCCACCATTGGAGCTTTTTCCTTGACCTCCACCCCAAGGACAGAGGCAACTTTCTTCATTGTGTCATTGCCTCCTACAGGACAGAAGTTGTTGTCCAGATCAGGGGCTTCAACACACGACTGTGCAAAGGCACGGCAGCCTGCATGGCCACATCCTCCACAGTTTGCACCAGGCAATACTTTCTCCACCTCGTCAATCCTCGGGTCTTCCTCTACCTTGAACTTCTTTGCCACAAGGAAAAGGACAACCGCAAGCAATGCTCCGAGAATGGTGATGATTGCAATAGTCCAGATAATTGTTGTTGTCATATAATTAAGTTTTTACCTAATAATTGCATAATAACTGTCCTACTTCTCCTTGATGTAGAACACAAAATCCTTTGCCAGCCTGTCCCGGAAAAGGTATATGAGGACATAATATACCAGCACTCCTGCAATTGCCGCAAGGCCGACATACACCTCGTTACCGATAACGGCCGACAAAGATAATATTAAAATCATTAATATCGCCAAAGGAATTACGTATGAAATCCATACGGCTTTCAATCCCATGGACCTCCTGAGCATCACACGCACCTCATCGCCGGCCCTGTACTCAATATACGGGTCAGTCGGGACCATTATCACCTTTGACTTTTCCTCCGCCATTCCGCACAGTCCCTTCGCATGGCATGAAGAGCAGGCAGAAGAGGCCATAATCTCCACTGATGTAAATTCAGGCGTAATCTCCAGTATTTTCCCTATATGCGAAATCTCGTTTTTCCCTGCCATTTCTATTTCTTTATAAGTGATGTAAAAGGATGTTTCAGGCCGGAATATTCAGCCAGCCTCCCGGAAGCCACACCTACCAGTATAGGAGCCTCGAAAAGCACAGGTATCCTGTTGTCATCATCCGTAACCCATATTGTCATGTCCTCCTCACCGGTAAAGACCTCTCCTGCAAGCAGCTTTGCCGCAAACTTTATCGTCTTTACCTGCCCAAGGCCCTTGATTTTCCTTGTCTCGCGCCCGAGCAATATGAAATATACATTATATATATCATCGTCTATGGCAAATGTCATCGGATGCCGCACCCCGGGCTCAACGTTGTCAAAGTCCATGTTCCTTGCGAGATAGAACAGTGCGGGGAGATCATACGTGCACGATGTCAGGGGGAGCTGCATGTTCCTCTGTCCGGAACTGGTCGAATAGATGTCAGCATCAATATATGGCTCTGCAACGTCCCACATATATGTATATCTGTTGGTTGCGGCATATTTCCCCTCCTTGGTGTCACGGGTAAACTGGAGGGGACGGATACCGTCGCATGTAAACCACGAGCGGAAATCCTCTCGTACCTTGAAAACAAGGTCATACCACCTTATCGTCCTTCCATATACAGAGCACAGGAAGACTTCCTGGCCGTTCAATGAGGTCCTGGCAAGGTCTGCTGTAGCCCAGCCGACATCAGAATTTATTGCACCCCACTGATAATGCATTGTGAACTTAAGGTGCTCACCACTCTGGTATGCCAGGTCCTTTTCGGCAAGCGGGCGGACAGGGATGCACCCTCCGGAAGTACCCACGGACTGTCCGGAAGACTGCAACGAAAGACATGCAAGAAACGCTGCAAGTACAGATATTCTGACAAAGGTCCTCATGAAGCTATTGGAAGTCGTTATTGTCGAAGTCCGACTGCCCTCCGGCAAATCCCGGGCTCATGCTGGCAATAGTTGCATATGTCTGTATCGGGCTGAACGGAGCACCACCGTCATCCGGAGGAGCGGGATAACTGTTGTCCATATTCCCAGCAAAGTTGACCAGGGATTCCTCATTGTCTACAAAGCGCACCTCTCCATGACGGAATGTCATAGGGATATCGCCGATTTCACCGTTACGGTGCTTTGCTATGATTATCAATGTCTTTCCGACATCTTCCGGATTATCTGAAAGTCCCTGGTAGTCGGCACGGTGGATAAATACAACCATATCGGCATCCTGCTCTATTGAACCGGATTCACGCAGGTCATTCAGCTGAGGCCTGTTGTTGGAGCCTTGCCTTGTGACTGCACTTCGGCTAAGCTGTGAAAGTGCAATGATAGGCACATTCAGTTCCTTTGCAGTCGCTTTCAATGTCCTTGATATGGCTGCGACCTCCTGCTCGCGGAATCCCCTCAGTTCAGCAGGTCCCTGCATAAGCTGAAGGTAATCCACAATTATCAGCTTTACACCTTTCTGCTTCACAAGACGCTTTGCCTTGGAACGGAACTCCATTACAGGAAGCGATGGTGTGTCATCTATGTACAGTGGAGCCTTGCTCAGATCCTTCAGCTTTGTCTCAAGCTGGGTCCATTCATAGGGCTCAAGCTTTATGCCTCCCTTGATCTTGTCTGCACTGAGTCCGGTCTCAGAGACCATGAGACGCTTTACAAGCTGTATTGCAGGCATTTCAAGTGAGAAGAACGCGACAGGCTTATGATGGTCAACGACAGCGTTCCTTGCAACATTGAGTACAAATGCAGTCTTTCCGACAGAGGGACGTGCTGCAAGGATAATCATGTCCGAAGGCTGCCATCCGAGTGTAATCTTGTCAAGGGACGGGAATCCGCTCGGGACACCGCTCAATCCGGTGCTCTCCTGCATCTTCTCGATTTCTCCTATAGCCTTGTTGATGACAGAGCCTATGTCCTGGACATCCTTCTTGACATTGTTCTGGACAGCGGCAAAGACCTTTGTCTGGGCAGTGTCAATCAGGTCATCCACATTGACACTGTCATCGTATGCATCCTTCAGGATAGTATAGGAAGCTGTAATCAGCTCCCTCTGGATGCATTTCTGCTTCAGAATCTTGATATAGAACTCAATATGAGCCGCTGCACCTATCCTCTGCGTAAGCTGCACCAGGGCGACAGGGCCTCCGACAATCTCAAGGTTTCCGTCTTTCCTCAGTTGTTCCGAGACAGACAGGAGCTCAGGCATCTCATGTTCATTGACAAGCCTTACGATTGCCTCATATATCATACGGTGCTTCTCGCTGTAGAAGCATGATGGAGTAAGCTCCTCCAAAGCCTCATCCACACAGTTAGGCTCCACGAGCAATGCACCGAGGACCGCCTCTTCGACATCAAGAGCCTGAGGCGGTTTGTTTCCCATCTCAAGCCCTAATGTATCAAGATTGACGTCCTTGCCTTTCCTTGTGGTCCTCTTTGTCCCGGCTGCAGGCATAATAACGTCTATTCAAAATCCGGATTTACAAGTATCCTTCCGCAATATTCGCAGATAATCATCTTCTTGTTTGAGGCGATGTCAATAAGCCTCTGCGGTGCAATTGTGCTGAAGCATCCGCCACATGCATTCCCGTTGAAGACAGAGACAACTGCCAGATGATTGTTGTTGCTGCTGCGGATACGGTCATATGCGCTCATTGTCCTTGCATCAATCTTGTCTGAGTTTTCCTCCCTCTTTGCGCGGAGCCTTTCCTCTTCCTTTGAAGTGGACTCCACTATTGTAGAAAGTTCCTCCTTCTTTGCCTTGAGATCCGCATTCTTGACATCAAGCCTGTCCTTGATTGCCTCGATGTCCATCTTCTTCGCAAGGATGGCTTCCCTGGATTCCCCGATATTCTTTTCGGCAATCTTGCGCAGGAGTCCAAGGTTCTCGATTTCCTTGCTGAGCGAGTCAAACTCCCTGCTGTTTGAGACATGCTCGACCTGTGACTTATATTTCTCTATTGTTGCGTCATACTCAACTATCTGGTTCTTGTACTCCGCAATCTTCCTGTTGGTCTCGTCAACAGACTCAGAGATATGTGTTGCCTTGGCCTTCAGGTCAGCAATCTCATTCTCGAGGTTTTCAACCTCAAGCGGAAGTTCTCCCCTGAGCTGCATTATCCTGTCTATCTCCGTATCCACCTGCTGAAGTGAATACAGAGTCTTCAGCTTCTCCTCTACACTGATATCAGAGTCTGCGAAGCTCTTCTGGATTGAAACGAAAGTCTCTCTCTGGTCTATGGGAGTTTCGATTTTCTTTGTCTTTTTAGCCATATCGCTCAAAAATTATGTGCTGCCTAAATCTCAGCGTCTAAAAATAAAATATCGGGTTACTATAAATATTCTCCGTTATGCGAACCGCAAAGGTAGGAAAATTTTTCCTTATCAGCGAAAATAATATTTCAACTATATCTATTTCACTCTCATAGTGGCCTATATCCATTATCATAAAGTCCTTTGGCGTAAAGAACTGGTGATATGAGACATCACCGCAGAGATACAGCTGTGCGCCACAGGCCATCGCCTTCCCTATAAGTGAGCCGCCGGAACCGCCGCACATTGCGACCCTGCTGACCGGGCAGTCCACAGGACGTGAAGTCCTCATCGCCTTAAGGGCAAAACGTTCCTTGACCATATTGATGGCATCACTGGCAGACATAGGCACAGGAAAGTCACCGATTACGCCAAGCCCTGTGCCGTCACCGTCCTCGTCAAGTATCCTTATGTTTTCAAGCCCAAGCCTTCGTGCCATTGCTCCGCTGACTCCGGCAATAACCTTGTCAGCAGAAGTATGTGCTGCATACACAGAGATTCCGGCAGAGACAGCCTTCATGACAGCATAGCCGACACTGTCTTCCGGAGAGATGCGTTTAAGTCCCTGGAATATAAGCGGATGGTGAGTTACAATCATGTCCGCGCCACAGGCCACAGCCTCATCCACAAGTTCCGGTGTGCAGTCCAGCCCTAGCAGGACAGAAGACACAGGGGCATCCATGGTCCCGATACAAAGTCCGCTGTTGTCCCATTTCTCCTGCAGGGACAGCGGAGCGAACTCTTCCAGGACTTTCACGACATCACGTACAAAATACCGAACCATACCTATACCTTATATATATTAAAGTGATTTCCTTATCCCTTCAAGCTGGGAGCGTATGCCTTTCAGGCTTTCAAGTATTTTCACAGCCTGGCCGACAGCAGCGGCATCGCCCTGCAGTTTCCTGGCCGCACCTTCAAGGGTCAGTCCACAATGGCGCACCAGGAAATGTATCTGCTTGAAAACCTCCACATCCTGTGCTGTAAACATCCTGTTGCCCTTCGCATTTCTCTTCGGATGGATAAACCGCGGGAAGGAATCCGACCAGAAGCGGACAAGGGAAACATTCTCCCCGAGAATCCCGGCAACCTCACCTATTGTGTAATACAATTTTTCCATAGCCTTAGTCCATTGATTGTTCTACACTTACAGACATTATTACGATATCGGCATATTCGTATGGCGTGACATCGTGGAAAAAGTAGTCTACCGGGTCCAGGACATTGCCGTCCCTATAGACCTCGTAATGCAGATGCGGTGCGTATGCCATGCCTGACATGCCCGTATGGCCGATGATCACATCCGTATCAACTTTTCTTCCCTTTGCCACAGTGATATCCTGGAGGTGTGAATAGCGTGTCATGTATCCGCCATCATGCGTAATCTCCACAATGTTCCCCTGCCCCCTGCCTGAGCGTATCACATCAGTAACGACACCGGGGCCTGTCGCATAGACCGGAGTCCCTACATGCACAATCATGTCAAGACCGTGGTGCTCCACCTTTACCTTGTAGAAAGGACTCAGCTTCTGTCCGACAGTAGCCCCTGTCTGCGCATAGCTGAACCCCTTTATAGGCATTGACATGGGCGGCATGACAAAGCCTTCAGCGGAAAGGCCGTCAAAGATTGCCCTGAAATTCTCCTCGATCCTTGAGGAGCGTTTCATCAGGACATCGGCCTTGTCCTCCACAAATGCAGCTATGGCCTCATCTGCGGTCGTATCGCTCACAGCAAGGAAATCAGCTGCAAAAAGCCTCTCTGCATCAGGGGCCTGGGTGTGGAAAATCTCGCTGTATATCTCATCATCACGCAGCTTAAGCCCTGTCACCACATCGGAAAGCAGCCTTTCCTTCTTCTCAATTTCAGGATAGACCTTTGCATATATCCTGTTCTCCTGTCTCAGCCGATGCTCCTGGTCTGTACTGAAAATCAGCGCAAAAAGGCCATAGCATACAACAGCTACGGCAATTGAGAACACGAAATACTTGAGGAGCCTCAACAATATTCCGGAGACTGGATTCTTCGAGACCCTGAAACGGACCTGCTTGTCATCATAGATATACTTTTTCGCCATGATGCCCTCCTGCTATTTCCTTTTGACATGGGACGGATGGAGCGCGATGTCGGACTCGGCCTCTACATGCCGGAGCATTGAAGAATACTCCTCCGGGCTGATTTCCAGGTCAAGGTAGTTTATAGGGTTGACCGGACGTCCCATATATATCACTTCATAATGGAGATGCGGGCCAGATGACTTGCCTGAATTTCCGGACTTGCCGATAAAGTCACCCCTCTTGAGTTTCATGCCCTCCTCCACGGATATCGAGCTCATGTGCGCATACCTGGTCCTGTACCCGAAGCCATGGTCTATCATGACATTATTGCCATATCCGGACTTGCCGTAGATGACACTTACGACTGTGCCGTCACCTGTAGAATATACAGGATTCCCTATAGGCATGGCGAAATCCAGTCCCATATGCCTTGCCAGACCTCCGTAGACAGGGTCTGTACGTACTCCAAAACCGCTTGAAAGCCTGTATTTTGAATTATCAGGAACTATCGGGGATATCTTCGGTACACACGAGGCCATGTCGCCAGCCCTCTTCGAGAAGACACCGACCTCATCGTACGAACGGCTCTGGACGTATGACTTCTTTGTCAGCATATCTATCCTCATGACTGCATTGCGCAGACGGCCGTCATTGTCGATACCTTCAAGATAGGCATATCTGTTGACTCCACCGAACCCGGCATTCCGGACCTCCACGGCAATCGGATTCATACCGAAAATAGACCTGTATATGTCATCGTCACGCAGCTGCAGCCCGGTAAGGGTAGCATCGTATTTATCGAGGTTCCTGTCTATGATTGCCACCTTTGCGCTCCACGCATCGTTTACACGCTTCAGGTATGCCGTCTTAGGGAGTTCAAACCCGAGGACCGAAGTATATATCCATGAATACAGCACAGTCGTGCATGCACATAGGGCCAGGACGGCAGCAAATTTCAGCACACGCGACTTTTTTGATACTTTCTGAAACTCGTAGGACAGTGTTTCAGGGTTAAAAATATACTTTTGGAATTTCGACATTGCGCAAAGATAGTCTTTTTCCCGAAAAAATTATAATTTTGCAAGTTATTTTGCCGCTGCCGCAAGAACGGCACACATTGAAGAAAAACAGAAATTTATATTTATATGACATCTAAAGAGATCAGAAGGGCATTTCTTGAATTCTTTGAATCCAAGGGACATACAACAGTGCCTTCAGCACCGATGGTAGTGAAGAACGACCCTACCCTAATGTTTACAAATGCAGGCATGAACCAGTTCAAGGACTGGTTCCTCGGCAACAGCGCACCTAAATACAAAAGAGTCACAGACAGCCAGAAGTGCCTTAGGGTTAGCGGAAAGCACAACGACCTTGAAGAAGTAGGGCATGATTCGTATCACCATACCATGTTTGAGATGCTCGGCAACTGGAGCTTCGGCGACTATTTCAAGAAAGAGGCCATAGACTGGGCATGGGAACTTCTGACAGAGGTCTACAGGATTGACAAGGGCAGGCTCTATGCAACTGTATTCGAGGGGGATGCGTCAGATGGCACTGAAATGGACAACGAGGCAAGGGAGCAGTGGAAAAAGCATCTTCCCGAGGACAGGATTCTTCTTGGCAACAAGCATGACAACTTCTGGGAAATGGGAGACACAGGCCCATGCGGACCTTGCAGCGAAATCCATGTGGACCTGAGGAGCGATGAGGAAAGGGCAGCCCTGCCGGGAAGTGAACTTGTGAACAAGGGGCATCACCTGGTAATCGAGATATGGAACCTCGTGTTCATGCAGTTCAACAGGAAGGCAAACGGAGAACTGGAGCCCCTCCCGTTCAAGAATGTCGACACAGGAATGGGCTTCGAGAGGCTCTGCATGACTCTCCAGGGCAAGACAAGCAACTATGACACAGACGTGTTTACCGGCATGATCCACAAGATTGAGGAACTGTCAGGACACAAATACGGTGAAAACGGCAAGGCAGACGTTGCCATGAGGGTCATTGCTGACCACATCAGGGCAATCAGCTTCTCGATTGCGGACGGTCAGCTGCCGTCAAATGTAAAGGCAGGCTATGTGATCAGGCGAATCCTGCGCCGTGCAGTACGCTACGGATACACTTTCCTTGGATTCAACGAACCTTTCCTCTGCCGCCTCGTCGGACAGCTCGTGGAGGACATGGGAGAATTCTATCCAGAGATAGCAAGGCAGCAGGAGCTTATCGAAAGGGTAATCAAGGAAGAGGAGCTTGCTTTCCTCCGTACCCTTGACAGGGGCATCCGGCTGATAGAGAACATCATGGAAAAATCAAAGGAGACAAAGGTCATCAAGGGGGAGGATGCATTCGTGCTCTATGACACATTCGGGTTCCCTATAGACCTGAGCGAGCTTATAGCTTCCGAGAACGGATATACAATCGACATCAAGGGATTCGAGGCAGAACTGCAGAAGCAGAAGGAGCGTGCGCGCAACGCAACTGCCATCGAATCCGGCGACTGGGTAGAATTCAAGCATTGCGAGAATGTGGAGTTCCTCGGATATGACTTCACTCAGCTTGACGGCGTGTCACTTACAAGGCACCGCACCGTAAAGGCAAAAAACAGGACAATGTACCAGCTTGTGTTCGACCGTACACCGTTCTATGGAGAAATGGGCGGAGAAGTTGGAGACACAGGATACATAGTCTCTGAAAGCGGGGAGAAGATAAATATCCTCAACACGATAAAGGAAAACAACCTTACAATACATATCGCAGAGCGCATTCCATCCGACTGCAGCTCTACGTTCACACTCACAGTGGATGCTGCAAGGAGACGCCAGATAGCATCAAACCATACAGCGACACACCTTCTCCACAAGGCCCTCCGTGAAATCCTCGGGACCCATGTCGAGCAGAAAGGCTCATTCGTGACCGACTCATACTTCCGCTTCGATTTCTCACATTTCGAGAAGCTTACAGATGAGCAGATTGACCTTGTGGAGAACAGGGTAAACGAACTTATCCGTGAGAACTCGTCTCTGGAGGAGAACCGCAGCGCAACAATGGAGCAGGCACAGGAAATGGGTGCCATGGCATTGTTCGGGGAGAAATACGGAGACTCTGTGCGCGTTGTGAAATTCGGAGACTCAATCGAGCTTTGCGGCGGATGCCATGCAGCTGCCACAGGACAGATAGGATTCTTCAAGATTGTCTCAGAGTCGGCAATCGCAGCCGGAGTAAGAAGGATAGAGGCAACAACAGGAAAATATGCAGAGAACGTTGTGGATGCGATGGAGAATACGCTCCGTGCGGCCAGGGCACTTTTCAACAACGCGCCTGACCTTGCCGGAGCTATCGCAAAGCTCATCGGCGAGAACGAGAATTTCAGGAAAGAGGCAGAGGCAATCGCAAAGGAGAAGAGCATGGCGATGAAGAAGGCTCTCGTTGAAAACAGCAAGGAAATCAACGGGGTACGTATCGTCACCGTCAACGGCGGAATAAATCCTGAAATCCTGAAAAACGCCTGCTTCATGCTCCAGAAAGAGACTGAGAACCTTGCCGTTGCAGCAGCGTTCGAATTTGCCGGCAAGCCGCAGCTCCTGCTGATGTATTCAAATGACCTCGTGCAGAAAGGACATAATGCAGGCAAGGACATACGTGAGGCTGCCAAGCTGATCCTCGGAGGGGGTGGAGGACAGCCAGGCCTTGCGACTGCAGGAGGAAAGGAAACTGCAGGGCTTGGTGAGGCCCTTGAAAAGCTCATTGAGCTTGCTACAAAGTAGTCCCTGCGGGACAATATATGCCAAATAACGGAAGCGAGGAATGAAAAAGCTTGACCAGTTCATATTGAAGTCATTTATAGGGCCGTTCATAGCGATCCTGTTTGTCGTCATTTTCATATTGATGATGCAGTTTCTCTGGCTCTATATTGACGAGCTGGTAGGCAAGGGATTGAGCATGAAGGTCATACTTGAGTTCCTGGGCTGGGGAAGCGCGACACTGATACCGTTGTCATTGCCTCTGGCCACACTCCTCGCCTCAATGATGACACTCGGTTCCCTTGCGGAGAACAATGAGCTTCTGGCAATAAAGGCAGCAGGAATTTCGTTGAAGAGGGTGCTTATCCCGCTCGGATGCGCCTGCCTTGTCATAAGCATCGGTGCATTCTTCGCTTCCAACGACCTTATCCCGGTGGCATACAACAAGATATACACGCTCCGTGACGACATAGGAAGGACAAAGGAGGAGATAAAGATACCTACAGGCACTTTCTATGACGGAATAGACGGATATATCCTGCGTGTCAATGACAGGAATGACAAGACCGGGATGATGTATGGCGTAATGGTCTATAACCACACAGCCAACAAGGGAAACATCAGCCTCACCATTGCAGATTCAGCGATGATGAAGATGAGCGAGGACAAGGGCGCATTGACATTCACCCTTTTCAGCGGAGAGAACTACGAGGAGACAAATACAAGAAAATACCGTGACACTACACTGCAGCTGCAGACCATTGAGTTCACAAGGCAGAACCTTGTGATTCCGCTGGAGAACTACGCATTCCAGAAATCAGACGATGCAAGGTTCGGGGATGAAGTCAAGTCAATGAACCTCAAGCAGCTTGGACACAGGCAGGACTCTATCAGCACATTGAAGGCAGACGCCATGGCCATGCATATCAATTCGCTGGTGGAAAGCAGGACACTGAAATATAACGCACAGCTTGACACATCGAAGCACAATAATATTGGATCAGCACTTGACCTTGATTCAATAAAGGACTGGAAGAGCATCAATGACAAGATTTCTGGATACGAGAAGGCACTGTCCAATGTGAACGAATACATATCCACGCTCACTACATTCTCCCGTGAGACATTCCATTACACCTATACATTACGGAGAATCGATGTGGAGAGCCTGAAAAAGTTCGCCCTGGCACTTGCCTGCTTCATCTTCTTCTTCATAGGGGCCCCATTGGGAGCCCTGATCAGGAAAGGAGGACTCGGTACACCTGCAATAATATCTGTGCTGTTCTTCGTATTCTACTGGGTGATAGACATATCAGGGACCAAGCTTGCAAACGGAGGCTCGGTCAGCCCTCCGCTCGGTGTATTTGTTTCATCATATATACTCTTCCCTATCGGGATTTTCCTTACATGGAAGGCTATTAACGACTCTTCATTATTCAACATGGACAACATCAAGCCTATTATAAAAAAGATACGGAACAAGGTTTCCGGAAGACTGCAGAAGACACGTATTGTATATATGGGAACCCCGGAATTTGCCGTGGCCCCTCTTGATGCACTACGCAAGGCAGGATTCAATGTTGTCGGCATCGTGACAGTTGCGGACAAGGCAAGCGGACGCGGACTCAAGGTAAACCAGAGTGCAGTGAAGAAATATGCAGTGGAGAACAATATCCCTGTCCTGCAGCCTATATCGCTGAAGGACCCGGAATTCCTCTCTGCACTTGAGGCATGGAAGGCGGACATCTTTGTCGTGGTCGCATTCCGCATGCTCCCGAAAGTCGTCTGGAGCATGCCGAAACTCGGGACATTCAACCTACATGCAGCACTGCTTCCGCAATACAGGGGTGCAGCCCCTATCAACTGGGCGGTCATCAACGGGGAGAACATGACAGGAGTCACCACATTCATGATTGACGAAGGAATAGACACCGGACATATCATGCTACGCGACCAGATAAAGATAGAGAAGACTGACACGGCAGGCGACGTACACGACAAGCTGATGGAAATCGGCTCCAGGGCTGTTATACAGACTGTAGAGTCAATCATAGACAAGAATATCGAGCTGCGCCTGCAGAAAAGTTTCATCCAGGGCTCGGAAGTGCTCAAGCCTGCCCCTAAGCTTACACGTGAACTTTGCCATATAGACTGGAACGGCAGGAGCAATGACATATACAACCTCATCCGCGGGCTAAGCCCGTACCCGGCAGCGTTCACAGAGCTCGTCAAGGACGGAAAGGAGCCTGTGCAGATGAAGATATTCTTCGGCGAGCAGGTAGGCACAGAAGAGCTTAAGGCTATGCTTAAGGAGGCAGACAGGGCTGTGCCGGCTCCTGGCACCATACTTTCAGACGGTAAGACATACCTTGCAGTCACAACATCCGATGGGGCAATTTCAGTCACAGACCTGCAGCTCTCCGGAAAGAAGAGAATGGCAGTCAAGGACTTCCTTATAGGATTCCGTGAACCGGAAAGCTATGGCACAACCATGGGCACGTCATCTGCAGTCACAGGAAAGCAGGCATAGGGACAGAATCAATCCTGAGGGAAAGGCATTAGACTATGGGAAAAAGTGCAGTAATAATAGGAGACGGACAATTCCCCAAAAAAGAATATCCAATATACCTGATAAGGCAGGCAGACTATATTGTCTGCTGCGACGGTGCCCTCAGGAAATTCCTGAGGCACAGCAAGGGCATCTTCGGAGGCATCCGGAACCCTGATGTAGTGATTGGAGACATAGACTCTATCCCGCAATCACTTAAAAGTTCGTACAAAGGACTGGTGATCAACGTTGCCGAGCAGGAGACCAATGACCAGACAAAAGCTTTCAACTACGTTGTCGACAACTTCAGGGACGTGTCCGAAATACATTTCATAGGGGCAACCGGCCTGAGGGAAGACCATACCATAGGCAACATATCACTGCTGATGGAATATGCCAGGGAAAGGGACCTCGACAGAATGGGCCTGTCCATTGACATGGTCTCGGACTATTCAACAATTTTCCCGGTCACAGACACCGTGGAGCTTCAATGCGGCACCGGGAGAAAAATCTCTATACTGTCACCTGACAACAGTCTCCGGATCAGTTCTGACGGACTTGTCTGGCCGACTGACAATGTGAAGTTCGACAACTGGTGGCCGGCGACCTTGAACAAGGCTGAAAAAGACACTGTCACCCTGAGATTTAGTCACAAATCGATTGCAATAATAATATTAAACTGATTTTTTATTAGGAAAATCACCTTTTTAGCTATAATTTTGAACACAAATTTCAAGACATGGATACAGTGAAATACTTTCCTTCCATAGAGGATATTGAAAAAGCTGCCGGTGTCCTCGAGGAGATTCTGGAACCGACTCCATTGCAGAAGAACCACAAGCTGTCAGACACATACGGGGCGGATGTATTCCTCAAGCGTGAGGATCTTCAGGTTGTGCGCTCATACAAGATAAGGGGTGCCTACAACAAGATAAGGAGCCTTGACCCCGATGTACTGAAATATGGCATCGTCTGCGCCAGTGCAGGAAACCACGCACAGGGAGTTGCATTCTCATGCAACAAGCTGCAGATAATGGGATCCATATATATGCCCACCACAACCCCGCGCCAGAAAATAGAATCCGTAAAGATGTTCGGCAAGGAGTACGTGGACATTGTGCTCACTGGTGACACATTCGATGCTGCAAATGCAGCAGCCGTAGAATACGCAAGACGCAGCGGAAAGACATTCATCCCGCCTTTCGATGACCAGAAAATCATCGAGGGACAGGGCACAATCGGCCTGGAGATAAGCAGGCAGGCTGACAAGCCTCTTGACTATATATTCGTGCCGATCGGAGGTGGCGGACTTGCATCAGGCCTTGGCGCATTCATCAAGCAGACGTGGCCGGAGACAAAGGTCATCGGAGTCGAGCCTGCAGGGGCTGCCTGCATGAAAGCCTCGATAGCAAATGGATATGCAACTGAACTTGACCATATAGACAAATTTGTCGACGGTGCAGCTGTCAAGAAGGCCGGGCTGCTCACATACGAAGTCTGCCGTCAGGTCCTGGATGACATAATAACAATTCCGGAAGGCGCAGTCTGTACCACAATCATCGAGATGTACAACAAAAACGCCATTGTCGTGGAGCCGGCCGGAGCATTGTCTGTAGCTGCACTGAGATTCTATGCAGAGCATATCAAGGGCAAGAGGGTAGCCTGCGTGATAAGCGGAAGCAACAATGACATCATCAGGATGGAGGAAATCCGTGAGAAGTCAATGCTGTACGAAGGCCTGAAGCATTATTTCATGGTCAATTTCCCTCAACGTCCAGGAGCTATCCTGTCATTCATACGTGATGTCATAGGACCGACAGACGACCTTGTCTACATACAGTACATAAAGAAAATCAACAAGGAGAACGGCCCGGCGCTCATAGGCATAGAGGTGGCAAGCAAGGACGACTACAAGGCACTCATCAAGCGTATGGATGCCAACAATGTCCTTTATGAATATATCAACGAGAACAACAAACTATTAGAAATACTGATTTAGAAATGAACATGGACTGGAATAAACTTACATTTTCCTACACAAAGACAGCCACCATCCTATGCTGCAGCTTTAAAGACGGAGCATGGGGAGAAATTAAGAGCTATACTGACGACAACATCAGTATAAGTGCCTTTGCCGGAGCATTCCACTACAGCATAGAGTGCTTTGAGGGCCTGAAGGCCTTCAGGGGCAAGGATGGCAGGATAAGGCTGTTCCGTCCGGAGGAAAATGCAAGGCGCATGCAGAGTTCCGCCAAATTCCTTGGCATCGAAGCTCCGTCAGAAGAACTGTTCATAGACATGTGCATGCAGGCTGTCAGGGAGAACATTGATTTTCTGCCTCCATATGGAAGCGGAACATCGCTGTATCTAAGACCCACCCTCATCGGCTCAAGCCCTCAGCTTGGCGTATCCAGTGCAAAGGAAGTGCTCTTCATGATGCTATGCTCTCCGGTCGGTGCATACGTTGGAGGCAACCTGGAGCCATGCGACGCGGTAATCGCACGCAACTATGACAGGGCTGCGACATATGGCACCGGAAGATATAAGCTTGGAGGCAACTATGCAGCTTCGCTCTGCTCCCTGAATATTGCCCATGCGCAGGGATACAAGGCAACACTCTACCTGGATCCGGCCACACATACATTCATCGATGAGTTCAATTCATCAAATTTCTTTGCAATAAAGGGCAATACATATATCACCCCTTTGTCAGACTCCATCCTTCCGTCAATCACCAACAAATCACTTGAGGAGGTTGCCGCAAGCCTCGGGATGTCAGTAGAGAGAAGAGCCGTCAAGGTGGAGGAACTGGCCACATTCGATGAAGCTGGAGAATGCGGTACAGCCGTCGTCATCACTCCAATCAAATTCATTGATGACAAGCCGTCACTTGAGACAACGGATCCGTCACAGATTACAAGGTATTCTTTCGTGAAAGAGGGATGCGGGCCAAAGAGCCTTGAACTCTACAGGCATATCACAGGAATACAGTACGGAGAGATTCCTGACACATTCGGCTGGTGCCAGTTTGTCGACTGATCTGACAATATCCCAAAAACAACACGACACCCTAAAAGTCACAACTGAACAGCACCCCAAAAGTTAGACACAAAACTTTTGGGGTGCTTTATGTATAGACGCCATGGTTTTGAAGAGAGACGGTCCATCCCTTTGTAGCGTTTATTTTGGCGCAATCCTGTAAAGGAATGCAGCAATGAAGGCATACAGGATATTAGGCACCCACAGGGCTATTCCAGGAGGCAGTACACCGGTGTGCACAAACATCTGGCTAAACCTCAGGAACAGGATATACGTAAAGGCCAGCGCAATACCTATACCTATATTCCATCCGATTCCTCCCCTCCTCTTCTTTGAGGACAGCGCAACTCCCATAATCGTCAGGATAAATGCGGAAAACGGCAGTGCGAACCTTGTATGCTTCTCTATAAGCGCCATCTTGACATTTGCATCCCCCCTCATCTTCTGCACACGGATAAGTTCATTAAGTTCATTATACGACAATGTCTCCATTGCATTCTGGCGGACATACAGGTCACTTGCCTGCAGATTGATTACAGTATCAATCTGTGCACCGCTGCGGACATGGTCCTCTATATTGTCAGTATAGTCCCTTATGAAATATTTCTTGAGCTTCCAGCTTGCTGAAGTGCTGTCCCATACGGCTGTCTCCGCAGATATCTTCGAGACAAGCTTGTTGTCCTCGATCTTTTCAAGGGTAAACCGGTAGGCCGTGTTGTTCCAGGTACTGAACGACTCTACAAACACGAACTCGCCCGGTGAAATCTGGTAATGTACATTCCTGTTGGTCTTTACATTGTGCCCTTTCAGGTATTTCGTCTGGAACTCGACTCTCTCCGCATTGGCATTCGGTATTATGAACAGATTCAGTATCAGTGAGAATATAGCTATCAGTGTCGCGGAGAATATATACGGGACCATCATCCTGTGGAAACTGATTCCACAGCTCAGGATAGCCACAATCTCCGAGTCGGAAGCCATCTTGGACGTAAAGAATATTACCGTAATGAACACGAACAGAGGGCTGAACATATTCATGAAATACGGCACGAAGTTTACATAGTAGTCAAAAATGATTGCCTTCAGGGGAGCCTCCTTGTTGACAAAGTCATCAATCTTTTCACTGATGTCAAATATTATGACAATGCAGATGATAAGCAGCAATGCGATAAAGAAAGTCAAGATGAACTTCTTTACAATATATACATCAAGCTTTCTCGGCCTGAGGTCCCATTCCCGTCCCATATAGCTTCGTATTAAAGTCTTGTCATAACTTTCTTCACCGCCTCGTCTTTCCAAGCATTGAAGTCACCTGCCTTGATATGCTCACGCGCCTGCCGCACCACATCAAGATAAAAGGCAAGGTTGTGCTCGCTCGCAATCTGTCCGGCAAACATTTCACCGGTCACAAACAGATGCCGCAGGTATGCCTTGGTATATATCCTGTCCACAAAGGAAGTGCCCTTAGGATCAATAAGCGAATAATCATCTGCCCACTTCCTGTTGCGCATGTTGATGATTCCGTCCCATGTAAAGAGCATTCCGTTGCGTCCGTTCCTTGTCGGCATGACACAGTCAAACATGTCCACACCACGTGCTATGCCTTCAAGGAGATTTGCAGGGGTCCCGACACCCATCAGATACCTTGGCCTGTCATCAGGAAGGATAGGGCATACTACCTCCAGCATCTCATACATCTTTTCAGTTGGCTCCCCTACGGCCAGGCCACCGATTGCATATCCCTCCCTGTCAAAGGAAACAGCATGCTCAACGGCCTCACGCCTGAGGTCAGGATACACGCATCCCTGCACTATAGGGAACAGGGCCTGGGAATATCCATATAGAGGCTCTGTCCCGTCAAAATGCCTGATGCAGCGTTCAAGCCACGATTTCGTCATATCAAGAGACTTCCTCGCATATTCATAGGACGCATCTCCAGGGGTACATTCGTCAAGTGCCATGACGATGTCCGCCCCTATGACACGCTGGGTATCCATATTGTTCTCTGGGGTGAATGTATGCCTTGAACCGTCAACGTGCGAAGAGAATGTCACACCGCTTCCGTCCTTTGCAAACTTGCGCATCGGCGCAAGGGAGAACACCTGGAACCCGCCGCTGTCAGTCAGGATCGGCCTGTCCCAGGAGATGAATTTATGGAGTCCGCCTGCACCTCTCAGGATATCAAGTCCCGGACGCAGATACAGGTGGTATGTATTTCCGAGGATTATCTCTGCCTTTATGTCTTCCTTAAGGTCTCTATGGTATACACCCTTGACTGAGCCCACCGTACCCACCGGCATGAAGATCGGTGTCTGTATCTGGCCATGGTCTGTAGTTATCACACCGCACCTGGCACTTGACTGCGGGTCTGTCGCTGTCTTTACAAATTTCATCTATAAGTCTATTAGTGGCCCCAAAGATACAAAGAATATTATAAAAAGCGGTATCGCCCACCCTTGCATAAATATGCATACAGCACAATTCATCACCGCTGCCCCGGATTGACTTCAGCGGACGGGCTGAAAGAAATGGACTGAACAATACCTGCAGTTGGATAAAATCTCGTATATTTGCCACCGCCATTATGCCTGGTGTACAGCCCTGGTGCGGAATTCAGGCATAAAACCACAGAAAACAAAATCAACAATATGAAAAACAACAACATTTCAGCAAGGCTTATCCTGATGAATTTCCTCGAATTCGCAGTATGGGGAGCCTATCTAACATCTCTTGGCCGCTACCTTGGCAACATCGGGTTCGGAAGTGAAATCAAATGGTTCTATGCAATGCAGGGATTTGTCTCTATCTTCATGCCGGCACTTATTGGCATTATTGCAGACAAATATATGCAGGCACAGAAAGTCCTGTCCCTCTGCCATGGACTTGCAGGAATATTCATGGCCGGAGCCGGATTCTATTGCATGACAGCCGGAGAGGCCACACAGTTCGCCCCGCTGTTCACACTCTACAGTCTGAGCGTAGCTTTCTTCATGCCGACTATAGCACTGACAAATTCTGTTGCATATTCTGCACTTGAAGGGGCGGGGAAAGATCCAGTCAAGGCTTTCCCTCCGATCAGGGTATTCGGTACGATAGGATTCATCTGCAGCATGCTCCTGACAAACTCATTGAAGATTGGCGGGGTTGCAATGCAGGATTCATACACCCAGATGATTTCATCAGGCATAATGTCAGCTGTCCTCTGCCTGTATGCCCTCACAATGCCGGCCTGCCCTGTCAAGGCATCATCCGAAGGGCAGTCCATCATAGAGAGCCTCGGACTTAAGGCATTCACATTGTTCCGCCAGAGACAGTTCGCCGTATTCTTTATATTCTCAATGCTGCTTGGAGCATCCCTCCAGATAACCAACGGATATGCAAACACATTCCTCGGCTCATTCGGGAGCAACCCTGAGCTTGCTGATACATTTGCAGTGAAGAATTCCAATGCGTTGCTTGCAATCAGCCAGATATCGGAGACATTGTGTATCCTCCTTATCCCGTTCTTCATGAAGAGGTTCGGCATAAAGAAGGTAATGCTGATAGCCATGTTCGCATGGGTATTCCGTTTCGGCCTGTTCGGAATGGGGCAGCCTGACATGCCGGGAGTTATCCTGTTTGTCCTGTCCTGCATAGTATATGGAGTGGCTTTCGACTTTTTCAACATTTCAGGCTCACTCTATGTCAATGAGAACACGGACACATCAATCAGATCATCCGCACAGGGACTGTTCATGCTTATGACCAACGGACTCGGTGCATCAATCGGTACACTTGCTGCCGGCGCTGTTGTAGAACATTACGATGTTTTCAACAATGCAGGCAACTGGAGCACTGTCTGGTATATATTTGCCGGCTATGCCCTTGCCGTGGCACTGCTCTTCATGGTCTGCTTCAGGGAGCCGGCCAAGGTGCAGAGATAGATGATGCCACAACAGGTTTATTACAGCCGGAATAAAGTCAAATCAAAAAAGGTAATGCTCAACTACGGTAGCATTACCTTTTTTTGATATAAGCAGTCTTCATAACTGATGACCAAAAGAATGAAATAGAATGTCAAAATATGGGGTAGCGGTAAAATGATTAGTCGGTATTTATTGCTATCTTTACAGGGTAAAAGTGCGGGCAACCGCAAAAATACCCTCCACAAACATGAAAATAGAACGTAAAAGAAACCTTCAACGATTGATAAACAGTCGCAAGAACGGTCAGATAAAGATTATAACGGGCATCAGACGGTGCGGCAAATCGTACCTGTTGGGAGTGCTCTACCGTGATTATCTCCTGCAGGAAGGCATCACACCGGAGCAGATCATCACGCTTGAACTGGATAACGACGTCAATGCACGATATCGCAATCCTATGGAACTGGGAGCATATCTCCGGCAGATGGCCAGCGACACGTCCAAGGATTATTATATCCTGCTGGACGAGATACAAATGGTGGAATCAATCAACAATCCCTATCTACCGCAGGAATCGGCATCTAAGATTACCTTTGTCGATGTATTGTTGGGACTCAAAAGCCTGCCGAATGTCGATGTCTATGTAACGGGCAGCAATTCCAAGATGCTCTCTTCCGACGTGGCCACTGCTTTCCGGGACAGAGGCGAAGAGATACATATCACACCGCTTACATACGATGAATTTTACGCGGCCTATCCCAAGGAGAAACGTTTCGCATGGCGCGAGTTCGTGGCATACGGAGGAATGCCGCTGGTCATGCAGAAAAGCACCCACGAGGAAAAATCCAAGTATCTGCAAGACCTTTTCCGGCTTACTTATATTAAGGATGTCATAGAGCGTAACCGCTTGCGTGCCGATGCGGAAACGCTTGACGAATTGCTCAACGTCGTTGCCTCTGCCGTGGGTTCCCTTACCAATCCGACGCGGCTTGCCAACACGTTCCAGTCAGTCAAGGGATTGAAGATAAAGAACGAAACCATTTCCACCTACCTCGACTGCTTTATCGACGCATATATATTAAGTAAGTCGTACCGCTACGATATAAAAGGGCGATCCTATATCGACACGCCGCTCAAATACTATTTCACGGACATTGGCTTACGTAATGCCCGTCTCAACTTCCGCCAGCAGGAAGAAAACCACATCATGGAAAATATCCTTTATAACGAACTCATGGCACGTGGATTCAACATTGATGTGGGCGTTGTAGAGTACAACCATACCGTTGCAGGGAAGAAAATACGCACGCAACTCGAAATAGATTTCGTGGTCAATCTGGCAGACAAACGCTACTACATCCAGTCGGCTCTTACCGTGGCCGATGAAGAGAAACGGCAGCAGGAAGTAAATTCCCTCAATCGGATTGATGACTCTTATACCAAAATCGTTGTTGTGCGTGACAATATCCTGCCATGGACTGACGAGCGGGGAGTGCAATACATCAACATTGAAGATTTCCTGTTGGAAAAAATAAACGAATTGTAACCCACAAAATGAAGGAGGTATTGTTGCATTCATAAGTAATGGTGCATGGATAGACGGAGCTGGACAAGATGGTATGCGTAGATGCTTTGAAGATGAATTTACTTCCATCTATGTGCTGAATTTACGTGGCAATCAACGCACGTCCGGTGAACTATCGCGTAAAGAAGGAGGAAAAATCTTTGGAAGCGGTTCTCGTACTCCCATTACGATTACTTTCCTTGTCAAAAATCCAACAAAGAAAGGTCAGAAGGCAGTTATACATTATCACCGTTCCATTTCCTCGCAGAAATTGGAATGGAAAATTATCACACCTAATGATAAGGCTGATTGGATTAATCAACGTGATGGGTTATTTGACAATTTGATTCCATTAGCACCTGAAAAGAAATTTGCTCTGAATGCTCAAAGTATATTTAGCACTTATGCCATTGGTGTAGCAACCAATCGTGATGCTTGGGTGTCTGGATTTTCAAAAGATAAGGTTACAAGCAATATGCGTTCTATGATTGATTTTTACAATCAGCAAATAGACGAAAATAAGTTATCAACAGATACGACAAAAATAAGTTGGACTGTGAATCTAAAAAAGGATCATGAAAGTAAAGTGAGACATAGTCTAAAAGAAAATGCTTTTGTGGAAACATTTTATAGACCATTCAATAGAATTAACTTGTATTATCATCGACCTTTTATAGAACGACCGGGGGTATGGAGACAATTATTTCCAACCAGCAGCAATCCCAATCTTGTTATCGCTGTAAGTGGAATTGGTCAACAAAAGCCATTTTCATCATTGATTACAGATAATATTTCTGATTTGCAGGTTGTAGATAAAGCACAATATTTCCCTCTTTATTGGTACGAAGAAAACAAGAATCCCCAAGGAGTCTTCATTAAAACATAGGTTCAAATCATGCGAATCAAGATAGTTATCATCGCTTAGTTCTCTACCAGGCACCACATCAAGTTCAACCGGCTTTTCATCTCCCTCTTCAATAGGGAAACTTACACCGATTGAAACATTTTGCCTACGAATAGTCACACCTGTATTCTTATATTCCTCTGCAAGGAAATCGTGTACGCTATCAAACATATCCTGTAATGTTCCGAAAGCATTACGCTTGAACGGTTCCACCAAATCAAGGTCGAATTTCACATTAGTGGCAGTATGCTTAGCAAAACTGCCAGAGCCAAACGAAGAATACTTGTCGCAACCATAATGGTCGTGTATTTTGGCCTTAATCTCCTCTCTACGCTTTTTTACTTTATTCACGAAATCCTGCACGTGGCACATTTTGTGTGTATCTAACACTTCTCTTAAATGTTTGTTTTTGTCAAAACTCATATTTTCTATCAATGTATATTTTATAAATTAATTAATAACTCTATCACCTTATGTACCTCCGAGTATGCCTTCAAATCCTCTGGCGAGTCCTTGCAGAGTTGGCACAACTTTTCTGAGTTTGATATAGCTCGTTCCAAATCACCATTCTCTGTCAGGTATTTATAGAGGTTGGTACGTATGAAATATCGTTTTGTCTTTTCATATCCTGGCATATATTTCTGCAATTCGGGAAGCAGCTGTTCGTAACTATCGTATCGTCGACAAACCACATTAGGCAAGAAGTGGAGCAAGAACCAAAATTCTGTGCAAGGGTTCGTTTCTACAAACATCACTTTTCCTGCATACTTCCTTGCTGCATATTTCTTCTTTGCCCGCTGATATAATTGCATTTCTGATGGAAACTGAAACAGCCTATCCATATCAAACAGGCATACGATATAATCATACTGCTTGTTAAGATAGGACTCTACCAGTTTCAGAATATGTTTGATATCACTGTGCTGCGGAAAATCCGGAGCAACCTTGAAAGGATAGCGACATGCAATCCTCAGAGAATCGAAATAGAACCATTCCGTTTCTCCCTCGCCTATGATGGCGACACTTTTTGTTACTGTCCGTCCCATATCATTAGTCATTCAGGTTGATATACTGGCTACCCAAGAACGGCAACTTTACCAATTTTCCCTGCTTGTAAGCATTGTATGGGGAAAGATTCTTATGCAGTCCAAGAGAAGAAAGACGCACAATTTTAGTTTCGCCAAGTTCGTCTTTGTCGGTGAACCATATCGTATCACGGCGAATGAAATCCTCGTTGAGAAGATTGATATCGTGTGTGGTCAGGAGCATTTGAGATGTTCCGTTACTGTTTGCCAGAAAGACTTTCAGGAAATAAGCCAACAGTTCATAATGAATACTTGTTTCCACTTCATCAATAGGCACAAACCGATTGGTCTTTAACAGGAAATTCAGTATCACCGCCATTCCCAAGAACCTCATGGTGCCATTGGACTCGTATTCTTCCGACAAATCATATACTTTATCGCCTGCCTTATGCCTGAAAGTCAGTTCTGTATTTATAATTTTCCCCTTTCTAAGCATTTCAGCCTTTGCATCTTTATCAATAGGGGCATTCTGAATCAGTTGTTCCAACTCAGGGGTAATCAGCTCTTCATCTTCGTTTAATACCACATCTTCTATATTGAAATCGGACGCTTTCAGGAAATTTAAAATGAATTTCTTCAAATCTCCCGCCTCGTCTTTATCCAATCGTGATTTGACATATCCCGAAAGCAACATACCGGGAGCCAATACATCTTTTACCTGCTTGGCAAAATAATCGTACACATCATTCAGCCTTGTCCGTTCCACGTTGCTTTTGCCAAACGCGGCAAGCACACTGCAATTATTGATAGTGTTGCCGGAAATTACATCCTGGCTTTTCTTTGTCATTTTCAGATTTACGCCAAAGTCGATAGTCGAGGAATCTGTCGCAGTATCATAACTTCGGTTATACAGTTTGGTCGGGCGAATGGAATCATAAACAATCAATGTCTCGGAATAGATATGCTTTGCATCCAATTCAAAACTAAGAATGTACTTCGACTGATTGATATAGAACACCATTGACATCTTTGTCTTTTCGTTTCTTGAAGTGTCATCCAACATGAAAGGGACAACCCCGGTTTTCTCGGTCCGGTCTTTAGGCATTCTCAAAACCAGCATCTTGAAAAATTCGATGGCATTCAATATATTCGTTTTACCGGAAGCGTTGGCACCGTAGATGATTCCCACTTTCAGCAATCTTACCCCGTCCTTAACTTCATACGAATACTCATTAGACATAAAAGTATCTGCCGATGGCTCAAAACTGATTTTCTGAACCGATTTAATGGAGAAAAAATTCTCAATGCTGAACTCTGCTATCATAATTATTGATTTTATCTATTGTACGGTGCAAAGATACAAATAAAATCTCGCGCAGCAATCCATAAATGCAATTATTGTAGAAAAAATACGCAATGCGAATACAAAATCAATAAACAGCTATTTATTGAAGCTGCAAATTAACCGTCTGATTACCTCTGGAAAGTGTTGACAGATTTGAGGCCGGTAAACGAATGTGGTTTATGCAGCCGGAGAAATTAATTATCCAATAACATTTGCGCCATCCCTTGATTTTATTTACGATGGCTAAATAGTGATGCTAAAATGGTACTAAATTGCAAAACAACTCTTTTATACACTCTATAAAATATAGTAAATCAGTTTATTATAGAATTTTACATCTTGTAGCCCACAAAAAAGAAATATTGCTCCTGTTTTCGTCATGCGTTACCCAAATTACCAAATCACAGAATGCTTAAATATTGATTATCAACAAGAAAACTTTTTAATCAAAAAAGTGACGAAAACAGGAAATCACGTTATCAGGGCATGGCTGACAATCCGTAAAACGATAATTGAACAAAATACATAAGATTCAATCCTTATCGGCAGAAAAGCTTCATTGCTGACAGAAGTCGCGATACATTTGCAGAAACAGATGGTCGCGACTTTTTTATTATAACATTTTAAAACAACAGCAATTATGTCAACTGTCAAATGGGGAAAACCCACACTTGAAATCTGCAGGCTGGTCAACGGAGAAATTCCGGCAGAAGCAAAATGGAATGTTCTGGACAATCCGGTAGAAGATTCCACCCAGCTAACAACAACAAAAGGAACTGTGCTTGAAGCAAAGGGAGAAGGAGGAGAACTTATCGACTCCTATACACGTCCGAGCGCATACTCGGTCGTATTCGAGCTTTACGCCAAGAGAGACTCGGAGAAACCTGTCGAGGACGAAGACGGCGTGGTCAAGGATGAGTATGCATTCCGGCTCACACCGGAGGACAGAACCCTGCCGGGCTTCATCCTCAAGAAATGCTCCGTGAATGTGGAGGACACCTACGCAGCCAACATCGGCGAAAAGTGGAAATACACCTTCACCGCCCTGAAACCGAAAACAGGCAGGATGAAGGAAGCCTACACCGCCGGCGCATAGCAGCACGGCTTCCACAAAGGCGGAGGAGGGTTCGACTCCCTCTTCCGTCCCAAAACCATAAAACACATAGATATGATACGAAACAGGAAAGAGACTGCAGACGGTGGGACCGTCGAGTCCAAAGTAGCAAAGACAATACTTCAGAGACCGGAAAAGGTCATTATCGGACAGAAGGAATACAGCATCGCTCCCCCGAGCGTAGCGACCCTCATCCTCATGTCCGAAGAAATCTCCAAGATGCCCCGGCTCGACATGTCCACTGACAGCATCGTAAGCGATGTTCTGCGTAACGCCAAGGACTGCCGCGGCATAGGGGATATCCTTGCGGTGGCCATACTCGGGGCAAAAGGCCTGACTTCAAAGAAAAAAGCCGTCCGCAAGGGTCTTTTCGGACTCCGCGCGGAAACTGTGGAGACCGAAAAGGACCTCAAGGCTGAGCTGTCAAGGACAATCCTCGAGGAATGCACTCCGAAAGAACTGAACGACATCTTTATAAGGGTACTAAAAGACATGCAGCTGTCGGATTTTTTCGGGCTTACCGTTTCCCTCACAGAGATAAATCTTCTGCGAAAGACGAAGGAGACGGGAACGACAGCATCTGGGCGGTAATCGCAGGCACCGTCAAGTCCTTCGGCCTGCCGATAGACTACGTCCTCTACGACATGAGCTACTCCAACCTCATAATGTACGGGGCGGTGCTTCCGAGCTACAGCTCCGCCTCCGGCAAGGACCGGGACGAGGCAGTCAGCGCAGACGACCCGAGGGACAGGGAAAGATATATGAAAATAATTTTAGAAGATTGATACCATGAGTACTATAGATGAAATATTGAAAATAGACAGTCATAACATTAAAAAGGATGCTGAAAGCATTATCAAGGAACTGTATGACGCCCTTATGGAAGCCAATAAAAAACTTGCAACACCGACTGTCGATGCAATAAATTTTGATGATATAAAGAACAAGCTTCACATCGGATACATTGATGACTTGAAGAAGATTGATGAACTGAGCAACAGCTCGTTGAAACTTATACAGGACAAATTAAGCGAGTATATAAAAAATAATAGCGAAAAGTTGTCACCGGAACATCTGAAGACGCTGCAGGATGCATTTCACAATGCCAATATGAAAATGGCAGAGACAGATCCTGGAAAAGGATTTGTAGAAGCTGTCAAAAACTACAAAAGTGCGGCAAAGGAGGCCGAACAAGCTCAAAAAGACCTCAAGACGGCTATGGAGGAGGGAGTTGTCGTGGTAGAGCAGTATGATGACAAGAGTGGCAAGATGACGAAGTCGGTCCTTACAGTGGCAGAAGCCGAGAAAAGACTTATTGATGCAGAAAAATCTAAAAATACGGCTCTTTCAGAGGCTTCCAAATCTCTGAAGCAGACAGGAAAATACGGTTCTGAATCAGTGGATGCAGCCGAGGGAGTTGTCGGAATGCTTGGTAATTTCGGAGTGGAAGTGCCGGAGTTTGTCAGTGGTGCACTCAGCGGATTAGGTCAGGTAATGGACGGAGTCGGAAGTATCGACCTGACAAATCCGGTCAGTATGATCAAGGGCATATCTACAGCTTTAGTCGGTCTTGGCAATTTCGTTGCCAGCATGGTAGATGCCGGTGACTTCGTCAAGGAAAAAGAAATCAAGCGAATCCAAAAAGAAGTAGACAGTCTATCCAAGTCATATCAAGACCTTCAGGAGGACATTTCCAAAGCATATTCCACAGACAAGGCATCACTTATACAGGAGTCCAATGACAATCTGGAACGTCAAAAGGAACTGATTCAAGAGCAGATGGCTCTTGAAGACAGCAAGAAGAAAACGGACGATGAAAAGATAAAGAACTATAAGCAGGAACTTGAAAACATCGAAAAACAGATCGAAGAGAACAATAAGGCATGGCAAGAAGCAATTACCGGCACCTCATTCGATTCGTTCCGCCAGAGTTTCATCAACACCCTGCTCGACATGAATTCCGATGCAGAGGACTTTGCCAACAATTTCGAGAAATATCTGCAGGGTGCCATTTTAAACTCCCTTATTGCAGATAAATTTGACACAAGAATACAAGACCTATACGACGATTTTGCCGATAAAGGAGATGGAGGAATAGATCTTTGGGAGGCAGAGGCACTGAGAGACCAGTATAACAATCTTGTTAATGATGCGATAAAAGAACGAGATTATCTTAAAGATACATTTGGTTGGAACAATGACACCGAAAATTCTAATATTCGCACAGCAAACACAGCACAAGGTATAGCACAGGCATCTCAGGAAAGTGTTGATGAACTGAATGGAAGGATGACCGCAATGCAAAGCCATACGTATTCACTCATGGAGAACACCAAAATCCTTGTTGACAACAGTACCCAGATGTTGAACAGACTTATGAACATTGATTTCAATACCACACGACTTTCTGCAATTGAGAAAGACATGCACACAATTTGTGCTTTTGTCAATCAAGTATCAGTACAAGGTTTAAGAATAGCAATGTAAAAATTATTTTATTGATGAAATTCCATTAAAATATCATAATCATCATGTGTTCTAAAAGAAGTTTCATCAATGAAATCACAATTATATGTAATACCATCCACCGTTACTATTAGATAAGGATAGTTCAATGAATATGAGCCAGACTTAGGCTTGCGTAAAAATGATCCTTCAGGACTGCCTGTTCGTAAAGAACGCTCCATTTCTGTTTCTGAAATAAACTTCCAAATCACATAGTGACTTGCCCTTGGGCAAATAAAAGTTTTTCCGACAAGAGAGAACTCTTCCTTTTCTTTATTGCAGCCAGCAAGAAGCATTGTGATGATGGCGATAAGTGTCAGTGTTATAAACTTTTTCATGGCTATAAATATTTGAAACAAATATAGAAATAATATGAATACAAAACAAATTCACATAAGAGCAGGATAGCACAGGCATCACAAGACAGTGTGGATGAGCTGAATGGAAGGATGACTGCAATGCAAGGACATACGTATTCACTGATGGAGAACACCAAAATCCTTGTTGACAACAGTGCTTCAATGCTTGAAAGATTGTGTAATATTGATTTCAATACCGCACGGCTGGCATATATAGAAAAAGATATACACTCAATGAGCGCATATCTTAATCAAGTCGCAATTCAGGGGATAAAGATTGCAGTATAATTATTGTTGATGAAACTCCAACGTTATTGTCACAAATGTAGTTTCATCTATTGCGCGAAAAGTTTTATAATCAATAAATTCACAATAATATGTATCTTCATATTTATTATTAATTTTAACTATAATTTGCGGATAATTCAAAACATATGTACCCATGACAGGGTCACCAATAAGACTGCCTTGTGGACTGTTTTTTTTGGTTGATGTTTCAATTTCCGTATCTGAAATAAAACGCCAGACTTCATATGTGTCATATGGAACTCCGCCAAGGAAAGATGTACTACGACCACCATAGGCAGCAAACGTTTTTCCGACAAGAGAGAACTCTTTCTTTTCTTTCTTGCAGCCGGCAAGAAGCAGTGTGGCGACAGCGATAAGTGTCAGTGTTATAAACTTTTTCATGGCTATAAATATTTGAAACAAAAATATGAATTAATTTTAAAATATAAAATTATGAATGACATAATTAAAACACTATACGAAAAGGCATTGGGATTAGATGCCTGCGAAAAGTTCTCCGGAAAAGAGACGGAGAAAGAATTGATTGAGCTTTTCTTTTCTCCTCAGGGAATGGAGTTCTGCGGAAAGAACAAATTTCCGTCAATAGAGGATTTCAGATACTTCTCCAAAGAATCCGCAAGAAAGCAGGGGATGTATGTCGATGCCGGAAACATCTCGGTTGAAAACAAGGCACATGTCGCCGTTGTAGGAAACACGGAAGCACAACTCACCTACTCCGATGGCAGCAAGAGACATATAGTCGTGCTGATGCACGGGGCAAAGGCACATATCACGGCAACGGACTTCGCGGTCGTATTTGTGTATAACTTCGGAGGAGAGGTCACAAAAGAAACCAAAGATTTTGCAAAAATACTATGACAGGGAAATTTTACATCGACAATGTGGATGCATACGAAGCGTATGGTATCTGCATGACGGAAGGCAGCTATAAGAGCCTGATGACATGGCCGGCATTGAAGGCTGTCGCATTCAATGACTGGCACGAGAATGACGGCATAGAGCCGAATCTGTCAAATCCGGTTCTGGATACGAGAGTCATATCGTTGAACTTCGCCACATCCGATGGCAGGGAAAAATTCAAGGAATTCATGGAATTGCTCGGAACCGCATCGTGCACCGATGCGGAAAAGAATACGACGACAGCGTATCATGACTTTTACATAGAAGAACTCGGAAGACACTGGAAACTCAGGATGACGGCGCACCCATCTTTAGCTGTGGCAGGCAACCTACATGTGCTGACTGTATCTTTTGCCGACGATTTCCCGCTCCACGACTATGAATATGTCATACCGGAAAGCACAGTCAATCCGTCTGATGAATACCTTCTTGACGGCAGGAAACTGACAGACTATGGAGTACGTATCCTTGAAGGCACGCTTTCCAGCCTGATGAAGCGGCCGACCGTGAAGCAGAACCTGCTCCGGAATATCAAAAGTCTCCCCGGAGCCATCTATGATGACGGAGGGAAAGTCATTTTACAGTCAATGGACACCACTCTGAACTGCCTGCTCCGAGCCGGCTCCGCCGCGGAAGTGTGGCGCAACTATGATGCTCTGTTGTATGACCTCATCCGCCCTGGAAAAAGGACATTGTCCGTCAGAGCATCAGGTAAGGAATACCTTTGTTTCTACAAAAGTTCTTCCGTCTCCGAATTTGCCGCTTCAGGGAAGATATGGCTGAAGTTCTCGATTACAATCTGCATCCTATGATGGAAATTATTATCCCGGCCTTGCTGGCATGCGTGCAGGCTGTGTTGATTGCCTGGTTCCAGTACAACCAGAAGACAAAAGACAAGATGACGGACCTGAAAATAGAAAAGTTCAGGAACGAAGAGAAGACTGAAGGGCGGCGGCGGAGCGACAATTCCGCCCTCGTGTTCGGAGAGCTTTGGACCGTACTTCATGAAATCAAGGCAGACAGGGTCTATGTGGTACAGCCGCACCCGCTCGGAAACGAATCGCTTCTGTCCATATATTTTGAAGTAAAGCGAAAAGGGGTGGAACCGATGAAACCTCATGTACAACAACTGCCTATTTCAGATGTGGCCAGATTCTGCAGCGAACTTTCAAAAAACCTGTTCATGCTCCTTACGGACATAGACACCCAGGTGGATGACAAGTATGCCAAGTCTATTCTGTCTTCTTTCGGCTGTCAGGCTGCTATAGTGAAACAACTTTCCGACAACAGGCATGACTGGGTGGGGAGCATTTTCTGCGAATTCACGCGCCCTTTGGAAATCTCCGAGGAGACGGCCCGTACGGTACTTCATGAGGCAGCAATGAACATACAGTACATTCTTCCGGCATATCAGTGATTTTCACAGAATGATAGTAGAAAGCCTGAATATTTTCAGGTTATTCAGGCTTTAATGTCCGTTTTGCTTCCATCCATACAAAACCGGCTATAGTTTTGCAAAAAACAACCGTAATGATAACACTTGATGAACTATTGACTTCAATTAAAGCAGCGACAGACAATCACCATGAAGCAGAAACGCAGCTTAAACGTCTGCTGAAAGGCCAATTGACAGACTTGTCCATGATACCGGAGCTTTATACGGAATACCGTCTGATATCGAAAAAATACGCTTTCCATAACGATGAAAGAAGTGACAACAAAAAACAGTTCCTATTCATCATACTGGCACTGTACTGTCCGGACACATTGTTTGGCGCAAGCCTCAACAAAGAATTCAGGAAATGTATAGCTCAGACTTTCGGACGTAAGTCGGCGACATTGATATATGAAATCCGGAAACTTTCCTGCTCATGGTATGAGACATACCCCGGTTTCAAAGGAGAAACAAACATAGCATATATGGAAATAACGAAATTTATAGACAACAAAAACTTATTTGATCATGAAGATTTTTAACGGGAACACAGAGTTAATTGACATTGAGGTCAATGACGAGAGCTACAGGTATAGGGCCATAAGAGGAGAACATAACCTGACCCTTTATTTTTCGCTTGCCGAATATATGGAAATACCTGTCGGAGCACATTGCGAGTATCAGGGTGAGACATTCACATTGTACAGTCTGGCTAATGTCAAGATGCAGCACAGCCGCAATTTTGAATATACCGTGGTTTTCGAGGCGGCACAGGCTGAAGCCAGGATGCTGAAATTCCGGAATCCGGTCGACGGCAGACTTAAATTCAGTCTTACCGCCACTCCTGCGGAGTTTCTGGCAATGTTCATCAGCAATATGGAAAGAATCTCATCCGAGTGGAAGACTGAATCCTGCATACAGGCTGAACCGAAGACCATATCTTTCAACCACACCTCCTGCGCAGATGCCCTGTCGCAGATTGCGGACGAATTCGGGACAGAGTATGAAATCAAAGGCAGGAATGTGTCATTGCACAAGGTAGAATACAACAAGACTGAACCATTGGCATTGTCTTACGGCAAAGGAAACGGATTCAAGCCGGGTATCGGACGGACCAACTACAACAGGGAAAGCCCTATCGGTGTTCTTTATGTGCAGGGAGGTTCAAGGAATATCGATGCAAGCAAAAATGGAGGCTTGTCAGAACTTCTGTTGCCAAAGGCCCGGACAATAAGATTTGACGGGACATATTTCGAAGACGAGCAGGGATTCGACGCACAAAAGGCCAGGACATACGAGACTGATGCCGAAGGTCTGTCTGTCATGCGGGAGGAAGCGGAAAGGATTTATATATCTGAGGACAGTCTTGACTGCTCTGAAATCTATCCGTCACGACTTGGAACTGTTTCCGGTGTCAGATTCATCTATAAAGGACAGATTTATGACAAGGTTCAGAAATGGTCGGATGAAGAGTGGAAAGAAGTGCTCATTGACATCATTGATACAGACATACCTGAATCATTGGATTATAACGAGTTCCGCATAGACGGGGAAAAGATATCCGTCATATTTCAGGACGGCATGCTGGCGGGCAAGGAGTTTGACGCAAACTATTTCCATCAGGACAACGGTGGAAAGCCTAAAAGGCGCTTCGAACTTGTGCAGCAGGACATTGACGGGATAAAGATGCCTGGAGGCGTTTTCATCCCACAGGCAGGACAAAAGTTCGTTGTGCTCGGATGTTCGGTACCTCAGGCATATATCTGCGATAACAATTCAAAATCCGGGGCATCATGGGATATGTTCAAAAAAGGCGTACGCCACCTATATGAAAACGAAGAGCCTAAATTTACATTTAGCGGACAACTGGACGGTATCTGGGCGAAAAATAATTGGGAGAACATCGGCGGCAAAATCAAGCTCGGAGGATTTGTCTTGTTTTCAGACACCAGATTTCAGAAGCAGCCTGTGCTGATACGCATCACAGGCATAAAGGATTATGTGAACAATCCGCATAGTCCTGAAATAGAGCTGTCAAACTCTGTTATAGGGCACTCATTCTCCGGAACTCTGCAGAAAATAGAGAGCAGCGAGGCGGAGATAGAGGAACGTCACAAAGAATCCAGACAGTTCACCAAAAGGCGTTTCCGTGATTCCGAAGAGGCTGTTTCAATGCTTAAGGAAGCCATGCTGGAGGGATTTTCCGACAGTGTCAGTCCTCTTACGGTGCAGACAATGATGAATTTGGTCGGGGACAAGAGTCTTCAGTTCCGTTTTGTGGACAATATAGAGTCTCCCAAAGCTGTCGCCCATGATATCCATTACGACAATGAACGCAAAGTGCTGGTATGCGATGCCGGCATAATCCAGCACATGACTTTTGACGTCAATGGCATATCACCGTCGCACGATTCGTCAGAGTACCGTTTCTGGGGGTTTCCGTCATTTGAGTCTCCGGTGATGGATGATCCTGACAAAAAGTATTATCTGTATGCAAAAGTCAGCAAAGAGGACAATTCCGGCGTATTCCATCTGAGCGAGAAAGCGATTCCGATGGAACCGGAAAAGGCCATTGAAGACATGGAGGACTGGCAGAGCCATTATTTTCTGTTGGTGGGATTTCTCAGCAGCGAATATAATGGTGAAAGGAGCTATGCTTCATGGTACGGCTTCACGGAGATTGTTCCGGGGCAGGTGCTTACAGATGTCATCAGAGATACTGACGGCAGACTTGTAATAGACTTGTCCCAGGCAACCATAACGGCAAAGGACGGAGCAAAAATCGAGGGTAGCCTGAACATCGGAGCCGGCAGTTCCGGACTCTCCAATCTTGATGAATGGTCAGCCAAGCAGGAGCAGATGGACCGGACGGAAAACGCGATAATAAGCAATAGAGTTATAAGTGTGATAGAAAAAAGGGAGTTGAGAAGAAGAATCAAGGATCTGATACAACTCACAAACAATGAAGATATTCCGGAATTCTCCGTCATCAAAACAGAAAAGACCGCGGCAGTCCCGGCTATCCCCAAAATCAAGGTTACAACCTCAAAAAGCAGTAGCTGGAGGGAAGTCACAGCCGGAATGACCAACAACGGGAATTCAATGAACAACTATATCGGATGGGTGGCATCCAACTCTATAGAATCATCACTCACAACACAGAACACTCTCTATATCTACAACAACAGCGACATAGCAGTTGAAGTGATTATTGAATTTCAATCGGATGGCGAGAGCAGTTTTGACTATCTCATGGTGGGCGCGCTTGACCAGACGGCAACTCCGACTGCCGGAACGGCATCTACATACGACTTCGACACAAAGGGAAGACAAAATACAATAATATCCAAGACATACACTGTTCCACGAGGGACCCATACGCTTAAGATGGTGTACAGGAAAGACGGCAGTGTAAATACCGGAACAGATAGTGCATATTATCGTATAGTTTCCATTCCTGCAGACCAGGAAGCTGTCCCCGAAGTTCCTGCAACATATATATTCCAGACACAATTCGGGAATGTGACAGGCGGAGCTGTATATGAAAGGATGATGTGTCTGAACGGCAAGGAATGGGAACCGTCGGAACACGGAAAGTTCAGCAACATGAAAGTTTCGCTTATAAATGCCTACGACTTGTCTTTGAGAGACTTTGATTTGTGGACGGACGAGAATACCGATATAAATCCGGACAGCCGCAATGCTTTCAATTCAATGCTTTTGTCTGCTGAAAATTATCTGCTGATGTTGTCTGACATCTCCTATCTGCAGAGAACATTCGGTCCGGGTGTTGATGCAGAGGGCGCAGTACTGGGTAAACTGGTCGGCGTAAAGGACAAGTTCGGAAATGTTGTAGCAGGCCTGAACGGTTCGGAAATGGGCCGAGATGATTCCCATGGCAAAATACTATTCTTCGGAGGAACAGACCGGGCAACCGACACAGAGCTAAGAAATGCCGACACCAAGATTTATGAGGACGGAACAATCGAATCTGATAAAATTATAGGCAAAAAGGGCTGCAAATTCGGAGAATGGGAGATTAAAGGTTATGGCACTGAAACACCGATGGCATTAGCCTCCGAAAGAAAAGCATCCCATGCTGATTTGATTTTCCGCTCAAACCATGCAATCCTGACAAAAGATTTAGTGTCACTTGAAGAGCATTATTATCCAGACAGGGATAATCCTACCGAAGAGAGGTCGCATAAGAGAATAATGATGGCTACCGGCATACAAGGATATCAGTACGATGGCTGCCTGTTCGCAATATATGCCGGAGACAACAAGCCAGTAACTGGCATTCATAGACGAATAGGGGTCTTCTCTTCGGTAACAGGAGAATTAGATAACAATTTTGCTATTGATCAATTCAACGGGAATTTTGCATTCTATGCCGAAAACGGAGATCTTTATTTAGCAAATGGAGTTATAAATGGCTTTGCAGCAAAAAAGAAAGTATTTGAAAACGGTGCACATTCAATGACACCAGAATACCTGTACTATCATTCATGGGGGGACGCATCATATCTATATTTACCAGCCAAAGCTCCAATAGGGACTATATTCTTTGTAGAGAAGCCATATAATAACACAAGGGTAACAATATATGCACCTTCGGGCGAAATCCTTCGTTCTATTCCTCAAAACAAGACAGGACAAAACCTTATCTGGAGTTCTAGCCATTTATTTATAATAGTACAAAAGTTCAACAATACTGAATGGTATGGATTACAATTAGACATAAAACAATAGTAAATATGAAAACAGGAAAATTATTGAATTTGGAAAGAGGACATTTTGAGGTGTTCGATGTAAAAGAACTTACAGATGAACTTAAAGAACAGGGCTATTATGAAATAGTAGAGTTCATCCCGATGCCGGAAGCAAAAAAGTATCACTATTATGAGCAATACTTCGAGCTGAAAGACGGCAAACTCCATGGGCGGTGGAGAGAACATTATAGTAAAGAATTGATTGATGATGATATCAATTCTCTAAAATCCCAACTTGCAGCCACCGACTACAAAGTCTTGAAATGCTACGAGGCTAATCTGCTCGGAATGGAACAGCCATACGACATAGAAAGGGTTCATTCAGAAAGACAGAGTATTAGAGACCGAATCAATTCACTGCAATCATGGGAACAATAAGCAAGGATTTCAGCTACGCAGAATTCGAGCGGTCGGAAAAGGCTAGACAGGCAGGGATTGTGAATGTCATAGCTACGGCAGAAGTAAGGGATAATGTCAAGGCTCTTGTGGAGAAGGTGCTACAGCCACTCAGGGATGCATACGGAAAGCCATTGGCTGTAAATTCCGGATACAGATGCCCTGAATTAAACCGGATGGTGAACGGAGCACCTTCATCCCAGCACCTGAAAGGAGAAGCCGCTGATATCGGCTGCGAGAATCCGGCAGCACTCGCCCAGCTTGCATACGGCTTGGATTTACCGTTCGACCAGATGATCATATATCCTGATTTTGTACATTTTTCGCACAGACGGAACGGCATACAACGCCATCAGATTCTTTATGCAAGGGTTTACACAGGAGAAAGCTTGAAAATTTAGCACAATGGCATCAAAACATACATCGCTTCTCTTCATATTAGTCGGACTGGCGGCAGGTTTCACCCTGTCGGCAGTCCTTTCACGCGATAGTCACATCACTAATGAAATCATCATCGAGAAGCGCGACACCATCACAATGACTGACACTCTTTTCATTGAGTTTCCTATTGTTATGGACATTGAGATTTCCGAAAATGAAATAGAAATTCCAATACCGGATATCATAATAAAGAGTGACAGCCTTGTGGTATTGCCCATTGAGGTAAAGACATACGAAGGGGACGGATACAAGGCACAAATCAGCGGCTACAGGCCAAACCTTGAATGGATTGAACTGTACCCTGAGACCAACTATATCACAAAGGAAACGATTGTCAGAAAACCTTCCGGACGTTGGAGCGTTGGCTTACAGACCGGCTACGGACTCACATTAAACTCCGGGAGAATAGCTCACGGTCCGTACATCGGCATCGGAATAAGCTATAACCTTTTATGCTTCTAAAGACCTCTAAATACAATTTGTCAGGCAAGTGTCAGTTTGCAGAAACAGATGATGCGCCGGAAGAGGAGACTGACGCTGAGCTGCATGAACTGCCATAGTGGACATGGGATGCTCCAGATGCAGAGCCTTTGACGGATGCCGTACAATTGACATACAGTTTGGAGGCACCGGACACACTGCATGAGACATTTTCTGCCGTCATCCTTTCTTTGCCTGAAGACACTTTAGATGCGCCTGACACTGTAGCTGACATGATGCGGACCTCACCCGAGATATTTGCATTTGACGCGCCGCTGGCATCCACATCCAGCCTGTCAGCACTAATTTCAGATGTCAAAGACGAAGCACCGGAAAGGTCTACAGAAACATCTCCTGAAGCCATGATTCTGCACTGAACCTGGAGGCACCGCACAAATTAACCTTGAAAGAATCCGCAGCCAGTGGAGATTCTGAACGGAATGAAGAGGCACCGGAAAGACTTACCCTGCGGATATTATCGTTGGCTGGCAAAATGACCTCCACCGTTCCTATTCCATGTCTGAACCTGTATGACTCCTTGACATAGATCTTCAATGTCTTGCCGGACAATTCAGTTACCACATACGGAAGGACTTCCGTGTCTGCAGAGACAGTGGCCACTGATGCCCCATCGGTCATGACAACCTTGACATTGCTGCTTGCATCAATACATGAATACCCGCCACGGACATCAGCCTCAACAGTCTCCATCATACCTGAAAGTCCATTGACCATACTGCATCCGCACACTGCCACGGATGCTGAAAACAATAGTGATATAAATTTCATAAGACAAACATTTTTCATATTAGACGCAAAACTTGCGAAAATGCTGCAAAAAAATTGGAGTATCATCCAAAAATCAGACACCCCAATCCTTTATTACGCTTTCGACTACTCAAGGCCAAGCTTACGCATCAGTGCCTCAGGCTGAGGGTCGTGTCCACGGAAGTTGCGGTAGAGCACAGAAGCATCCTCGCTGCCGCCTTTCTCCAGGATATTCTTTCTGAAAGAGCCAGCGACCTCCCTGTTGAAGATTCCCTTCTCCTTGAAAAGCGAGAATCCATCAGCCTCAAGTACCTCTGCCCATTTATATGAATAATATCCCGCTGAATATCCACCGGAGAATATATGTCCGAACGAAGGTGATATGGCAACACCTGGGACAGAAGGCATTACTGCAGATGATTTCAAGGCCTCTTTCTCAAATTCCACGGTACCGGTCTCAGGCACAGACTTCAGTGAATGCCATGCCATGTCAAGTACGCAGAACTGGAGCTGACGGACCTGGGAATATCCCGAAAGATAATTCTGGGTTGCAACAATCTTTGTGACAAGTGAATCAGGAATCACTTCCCCTGTCCTGTAATCCTTGGCAAACGAATCCAGATATTCCGGTTCAAATGCCCAGTTCTCCATAATCTGGGACGGAAGCTCGACAAAGTCACGCGCCACGTTTGTCCCGGTCAATGACTCATAGCGTCCCTTTGCGAGCATTCCATGGAGCGCATGCCCGAACTCGTGCAGGAAGGTAGTCAGTTCAGAATGCGTTATCAACGACGGCTCTGTAGCTGTCGGTTTTGTAAAGTTTGTAACAATGCTGATGAACGGCCTGTACTCCACACCGTTACGTATGCTCTGTCCGCGGAACTCCGTCATCCAGGCACCGCCACGCTTGCTTTCACGCGGGAAGAAATCTGCATAGAACAATGCAAGATGCTCCCCATTTTCATCCTTTACATCAAAGACCTTTACATCCTTATGGTATACCGGAATATCTGTCCTCTCCTCGAATGTGATTCCATATAGCCTTGTAGCAAGCCCGAGCACTGCATCAATACAGTTCTCCAGGCGGAAATACGGCTTCAGTTCCTCTTCGTTAAGAGCATATTCAGCCTCTTTGTAGCGTTCAGACCAATAGCTGAAATCCCATGGCTGGAGCACAGAGTCCTCAAAGCCGTTCTTCCTTGCATATTCAAGTACGTCCGCGACTTCCTTTCTTGCAAAAGGAAGGGAAGGCATGAGAAGCCTGTCGATAAAATTGTTGACAGTCACTGTATTTTTAGCCATACGCTCCTCCAGGGCATATTCAGCGTATGTGCCATAGCCGAGAATCTCAGCAATCCTGATACGCAGGCCGACAATCTGCTTTACGATTTCAGTGTTGTCGAACTCGCCTCCGATTGCCTTAGTATTGTAGCCCATGTACATCTTCCTGCGGAGCTCCCTGTTGGCACTGAACTTCATGAACGGCCCGAAACTCGGATAATCAAGAGTAAAGGCCCATCCTTCAAGCCCCTTTTCCTGGGCTGTGGATGCCCCCATGTCCTTTACGTATTGCGGAAGTCCACATAGTTCCTCCTCGTCAGCTATATTCATGACAAACGCATTGGAGGATGCAAGCACATTCTTCTGGAACTGCAGGGTTGCAAGGGAGAGTTCCTCCACATATTTGCTGTATGTGGACTTGTCCTCTGCTGACAGGTTGGCCCCATTACGCGCAAACGACCTGTAGGTGTCCTCAAGAAGTGTCATCTGGTCCACATCCAGACCTAATGAATCCTTCTGTGCATACACGGCTTTCACCCTGTCAAAAAGCCCTTCATTCAACGACACATACATTGAATATTCAGTCATGAGCGGAGAAAGTTCCTCTGCAATGGCCTCCATCTCTCCATTTGTGTCGGCTTCCATGATGTTGTAGAATATTCCGGACACCCTGTTCAAGGTAGGGGAAGCGAACTCCATGGCCTCAATTGTGTTTTCAAATGTAGGCGCATCTGGATTGGCAACGATTGCATCAATCGCAGCCTTGCCCTCCTCGATACCGGCCTTGAATGCCGGCAGATAATGTTCTGTCCTTATTTTGTCAAACTGCGGAGCACCATAAGGAAGGGTTGACTCCTTCAAAAGCGGATTTTCCATTTTACAAGAAGTTGCCATGGCAAGCATTACACCTGCCGCTAAAAACATTTTTTTCATATTCTTTCTGTGCATAAAGCCCGCAAAGTTAATGTTTTTTTTGGCATTCATCCTTCCGTATGTCGATAAAGGGCACTCTTGTTATTGATATGACCCGTGAAGACATCACGACAACATTGATGTCAAAGCATCCGTACTCGTCATGCCTCCTGTTCTTGTGGAACGAAGTAATGTAGTCAAAGTCAAAACCAAGCTGACGAAGTTCACTGACACTCAACGATGTCATGTTAAGCCTTATAAGCCGGCTCAGGATCGAATGGTTCCTTTCAAGGATATTCAGCACCCTTGTCTTCTTGGCCCTGGTATCACGCGCTTTCCTGTTGTTGAACCTGTTCTTGCATGTGTCACAGCAGAATTTCCTGTCAGGCCTTCCGTATTCCAGGCTGTCTCCGCATTCCAGGCATTGCGGAACATGATGATTTTCCTTATATCCCATATCACTGTGCTATTTGTCCGAAACGCATCAAAGTTGGTCCTATATGGACACAAAAACAAGAGGCAAAAGCACAATTATATGTTTTTAACTGAATATTTTTCTCTTTTTGACATTGTAAAATTTATTTTATCATCCTCCCGGGAATCCACATTGACTATAAAATTTATTTTACTGTCCTGATTTTTTATAAAAATAAATTTTACTGTCCCCGGAAAACTGTAAAAAACATAAAAATCAGACATGCCAGCACCAGTTTTATGGAGGAGTTTAGAATATTTTTCCATTACTTTGCCCTGTCCCGCAGTGCGCACATAAGAGTGGGAGGAACAAGAATCACTAATGGATAAATCTTATGGAACAACACTTGAACAAGATTGAATTGAGGGGGAATGTCGGGAATGTCCGCTTTTCCGAGACCTCAGCCGGAAAAGTAGCAAGATTCTCACTTGCAACGAACCACATCGTCAAGGACAACAATGTAGAGACCACATGGCATAACATTGTTGCATGGGAAGGGAAGAGCATCAGGAACACAGACAAGATTGCCAAGGGAAGCAGGGTATATGTCTGCGGAAGGATGCGTCTTGCAAAATTCACCGGCAATGACGGCACGGAGAAACAGATATATGAAGTTGTCGCTAACAAGCTTACGGTAGAGGACATGGAACAGAAGGACTGATTCCGGAATCGGGGGCATGATGTCCGGACGCAACCACAGCCAGGAGAGCGTCCGGACTTATCTCTCCTGCGGCAACGGAGACATCACAGGTAATATGTATAAGTATATCTGCAATATGTATAATGGATATATATACAAGAATATGTACCTTTGCACAAAATCAAGATACTATGCTCAGAAAAATCAGGATTGTCCTTGCGGCAATATTCTTCTTTTTCATTACCCTGCTGTTCCTTGACTTTACAGGTACAGTACAGGCCTGGATGGGATGGATGGCAAAGATTCAGTTCATTCCTGCCGTACTGGCAGCAAATGTTGCGGTGATTATAGCACTTATAGTGCTGACACTGGTCTTCGGAAGGGTATACTGCTCCATAATATGCCCGATGGGGATTATGCAGGATATAATATCGTGGAGCCACGGACGGACAAAGAAGAAAAACCGTTTCAGGTTTTCCTGGTCTCCAGAGAAAAAGGTCCTGCGTATCTCTGTTCTTGCAATATTCATTATGCTGATGCTCCTTGGGCTCAACTCAATTGCCGCGCTCATTGCTCCATACAGTGCATTCGGAAGGATTGCTGGAAGCATACTTGCACCAATATATGCAATGGGCAACAACATTATGGCCTATCTTGCAGAAAGGCTTGACAGCTATGCATTCTACACAACGGAAGTATGGATGAAGAGCCTGCCTGCACTTGCCGTTGCCATACTGACTCTGCTGCTGGTCGGCTATCTTGCATGGAAAGGTGGCAGGACATACTGCAACACAATCTGTCCGGTCGGTACAGTCCTCGGATTCGTGTCAAGGTTTTCATTTTTCAGGATAGCCATCGACACAGACAAATGCAGGAACTGCGGTCTATGCGGAAAGCAATGCAAGGCATCATGCATCAACATGGCAGAGCATAAGGTTGACCTTGGCCGGTGTGTCGTCTGCATGGACTGTATCGGGACATGCCATGAAGGCGCCGTCAAATACATGTTCTGTCCGCCATGGAAAGCAGGCAGGACAGGCGGGAACAATGGTGTACATGAGATGAAAGACAATGCTGGCAAAGCCATGGAAAGACAGTCCGGTGGAGCAAAAGGCAGCATGGACGGCAAGGGCAGGCGCATGTTCATCACCTCATCTGCACTCATGCTTGGCACAGGGGCCCTGAAGGCACAGGAGATCAAGACAGACGGAGGACTCGCCACGGTAATAAAGAAAAAGGCACCTGAGCGCAAGACGCCGCTGACTCCTGCTGGTTCAATGGGCCACGCACATTTCTACCGCCATTGTACTGCCTGTCAGCTATGCGTATCGGAATGCCCCAACAATGTGCTGAGGCCATCTTCTTCACTTGAACATCTGATGCAGCCGGAAATGTCATATGAGAGAGGATATTGCAGACCGGAATGTACAAGATGTTCACAGGTATGCCCTGCCGGTGCGTTCCATCCGGTTACTCCGGAAGAGAAATCTTCAATACAGATCGGCCGTGCTACTGTTGACCTTGAGCTTTGCGTTGTCAACAAGGACAAGGTAAGCTGCGGAAACTGTGCAAGACATTGTCCAGTGGGGGCAATAAGGCTTGTCCGCATAGACCCTGATGACAAGGACTCATTGAGAATCCCTGCCGTAAACCCTGAACGGTGCATAGGATGCGGAGCTTGTGAGTACCTGTGCCCGGCAAGGCCATTGAGCGCAATCCGCGTAGAGGGTAATATGGTCCACCATGAGATATGATTCACGGCAAGGACAGGACAAAGCAGCAAGTCACACACAAATAAAGGACGTCAAGATGAAAAATATGGACAGGAGAGAATTTCTCAAGATAACAGGGACCGGAATAGGGGCAGCCGGGATAGGTATGATACCAGGGTGCTCTGCTGCCGGAAACAAGTCAACGGCACAGGATGACGTAGAGGGAAAGATGACATACCGCAGAAACCCGTCAAGCGGGGACAATGTCTCGCTGCTTGGATACGGATGCATGAGATGGCCGACCATAGGTAACGGAAGCGCACGTGACAGCGACAATGACATTGACCAGGATATGGTAAACACTCTCGTGGACTATGCAATCGGGCATGGAGTCAACTATTTCGACACGTCACCTGTATATTGCAAGGGATACTCCGAAAAGGCAACCGGGATAGCACTGAGCCGTCACCCGAGGGAGAAATACTATATTGCGACAAAGCTGTCCAACTTCTCCCCTGCGACATGGGGATTGGAACAGTCCATAGCTATGTACCGTAACTCGATGAAAAACCTGCAGGTAGACTACATCGACTATATGCTTCTGCATGGAGTCGGCATGGGCAACGGGATGGATGAGTTGAAAGCGCGCTTCCTTGACAACGGCCTGCTTGATTTTCTCATGAACGAGAGACAGGAGGGACGGATAAGGAATCTCGGCTTTTCATATCATGGGGATGTAAAGGTCTACGACTGGCTCCTGGAACATCATGATGTCTATCACTGGGATTTTGTGCAGATCCAGCTCAACTATCTGGACTGGAAGCATGCCAAGGAGATCAATCCACGCAACACAAATGCCGAATACCTTTATGGTGAACTTGAAAAAAGAGGCATACCGGCAGTCATCATGGAGCCTCTTCTCGGAGGAAGGCTCGCCAAGGTTCCCGAAAACATAGCCAACAGGCTACAGGAGAGGGAGCCGTCACAGAGCATTGCCTCATGGGCTTTCCGGTTTGCAGGATCCCATCCTGGAGTATTGACAGTCCTGAGCGGAATGACATATATGGAGCATCTCCAGGACAACCTGAAATCATTCTCGCCGCTCAAGCCGCTGAGCGAAGAGGAAAACAGATTCCTTTTCGAGACGGCAGACCTCATGATGGACTATCCTACAGTACCGTGCAACGACTGCAAATACTGTATGCCATGTCCATACGGGATAGACATACCTGCGATACTGCTGCATTACAACAGATGCGTGAATGAAGGAAACATTGCAACAAAAGGCTCGGACAACTACAGGAAGGCAAGGCGTGCATACCTTGTGAGCTACGACAGGGCTGTCGAAAAGGTGCGCCAGGCAGACCACTGTATAGGCTGCAACCAATGTATGCCGCACTGTCCGCAGGGAATAAGGATACCGCATGAGCTACACAGGATAGGGCTGTATGTCGACAACCTGAAAAAGAACATGTAAACGACATTTCAATCGCAATCCTTCATTGTGAAACGGTACTCAAGCCCACCTCCATTGTGCCTGTAGGCCGCGATTGTTCCGCCATGGAATGCCACGGCATTGCGTACAATGGAAAGCCCGAGACCGGAGCCTCCGGCATCACGTGTACGTCCCTCTGTCAGACGGTAGAACCGTTCGAATATGCGTTCCCTGTGCTCCTTGTGCACCCCGACTCCAGTGTCGTAATATATGAAGTCACAGCTCCCATCCCGATGAAGGGTGCATTCAATATGGATGGTGATATGCTTTCCGGCATATTTGACGCTGTTCTCCACAAGGTTGCGGAATATGGCATAAATAAGCGTCTGGTTACCTTTCAGCGTCAGGTCAGGAGGGAGGGTGTTCTCGATGACGTCTCCCCTCTCGGCTATGGAGTCACGCAGTTCATCGAAGACGTCCTCGGCAATCCTCCTTACATTGAGAGTTTCCTTGAGGAGCTGGTCAGAAGCTTCCTCTATCTTGGTTATCAAGGCAATATCCCTTATAAGGTCAGAAAGCCTGATGCTCTGCTTGTATGCCTTGTCGATGAAACTCCTCTTACGTTCAGGGTCTATGTTCTCACATGTGAGCAATGTCTCCAGATACCCCCTGATGCTGCTTACCGGGGTACGCAGTTCATGTGCCACATTATTGGACATCTGCTGCTTCATCTCCCGGTATTTTTCCCTCTCCTGGATAATCCTGTCATGCAGGCGCGAGATCCCGTTGTCAAAATATTTAGAGATTATGATTATTGAAATAAGTGCAATGACACAGAGGATGGCAACAATCAGGAAAAACAGCAGATACGACGGGAAACGGCCCCAGTAATACCTGTCGATACAGAACTGGGCGACAACCACAAGGAAGGCAAATGCTGCGAACACGGCAGAAAACGAGAGCAGGATCCTCCTGAATGACTGCTCCTCAAAGCGGACCATCTTCGCGACAGGCTTCTTGACAAGCCCAAGACTTTTTCTCAGGGACATGATGCTATTCTACAGGATTGAGGCTATATCCATAGCCGGAGCGGTTGACAATATAGTTCTTGTATTCACCAAGCTTACCCCTTATCCTTGCGATATGCACGTCCACGGTCCGCCCAAGGACATACGGGGCATCTTTCCACAGTTCATCGATTATTGCCTCACGTGAAAAGATTTCACCCCTATGGCTTGCAAGCAGATACAGGATTTCAAATTCTTTCTTGGACAGCACAATTGATGCACCGCCTGCATATACCATTTTGGAAGATACGTCTATGCTGACCTGACCGACAACAAGCATGTCCTGTCCGGAGACATTGTCAATGGAAGCAGGCATGGAACTTCTGCGGAGGACGGCATTGACCCTTGCTATCACCTCATTTACAGAAAACGGCTTGCTGATATAGTCATCCCCTCCGGCAGAAAACCCTTTGAGCAGATCCTTTTCCGCATTCTTTGCTGTAAGGAAGACAATCGGGATATTGTTGTCCATGTCCTTGCGGAGAACTTCCGCCATCTTGAACCCGGACATTCCCTCCATCATCACATCAAGAAGAATCAGGCCGTGCTCAGGTGTCAGAACTTTCAAGGCCTCTTCCGCAGAAGAAGCCTCGTCAACATCGTATCCGGCATTCTCGAGGTTGAACTGCAGGATTTCCCTGATATCAGCCTCGTCATCCACAATAAGAATCTTGCCTTTTCCCATATCAGAATACAAGTACAGCCTTTACCGGATAGTGGTCTGAAATAAGCGGCACGCCAGCATAGCCTTTTGTAATGGTCTCGAACTCAGGACATGCGGAAAAACCGGAGTAATAGATATAGTCAATTGCGTTCTCCGCGTCATTCCCGTCTTTCAGGTGCCCTCCGAGAGCAGCTGTCTCAAGCGGCAGTTTCCATCCGTTGAAAGAAGCGATGTCATCGGTCCTGTCGGCGGTCTTCCTTGCGCTTGACATCACCTTGTCAAGGTCACTGAGGACAGGGTCGCTTGACCTGACATTGAAGTCTCCTGTGAGGATCATCGGATATCCCTCCGGATTCATGTCCGCGATGCTGTTCACGATGAGGGCAAGGCCATTCTTCTGGGCCTCACGTCCGACATGGTCCAGATGTGTATTCACATAGTAGAATTTCCTTCCGCTTTCCTTGCACTGCATATATGCCCATGTGGCAGTCCTGTAGCATGCTGCATCCCAGCCCATTGAAGGAACATCAGGAGTCTCGGAAAGCCAGTATGTACCCCAGTCAAGAAGTTCAATGGAAGCAGTCTTGTAGAAAATCGACATGTGCTCTCCTGCAGACACGCCATCTTCACGTCCGACACCTATGCTGCTGTACTCCGGACAGTTTTCCTCTATATAGGCAACCTGGAAATCAAACGCCTCCTGGACACCGAAGATGTCAGGGCTCTGGTCCTCTATCATTGCCTTGGTCGCAGGGCAACGGTACTGCCACGAATTTTCCCCGTCATTGGCAACACCCATACGGATGTTGTAGGAAATTACAGTGATTGTCTCCTTCTGGCACCCGCAAGCCATAAAGGCGAACGCCAGAAGAGCGAAAAAGAAATGTCTGGTCTTCATAGTTTCAGATAATGTTTTAATTAACGGGCGCAAAGTTAGGCATTTCATTTAATATTTCGGAATACTACTGGTGCGATAAAATCGTGTTAGTTTAAAAATCATCAAACAAAGAGAGTTCTTTGACATTTTGGTTTGAATTGATAGACGAGTCTTGCTTTGTTAACAGCAGTGGTTAGATTTTTATCACACCACTGCTATTAGTTAAACATAAATATTGAATCGTATTATTATCTTGCCCTGTGCATCTTTACCCTACTTTCAAGTGGTGCATTGCGGAAATGGCATTCCATGGCGCATGTGCTTACAGATTGGAAGATTGGCAAGAACAGGAGGGACTCTGATAGAACGTCAGCAATTTGCTCTTCTGAGGCAAAATATAGATATGGGCTATGAGCAGTTCAGCGGGAAGACGCTTGAACAATATTTTCATGCAAAGACAATGGAAACAAAAATTGCCGCACTCCCGAAACATGATTTTGGAAGATACAGCATATCCCCGATGATTTTGTCCATCGGGGATATGTAGCCATGTCCTGCACATTAAGTCTCAGAATGAATACCCTAAGGCGATGCCGAATGTGTTTTTCATTACCTTGCTTGCAAACAGGTATGAAAGGTCGATGTTTACACCGTAGAACTTGAGTCCGAGACCGGCAGAGGCATGTGACGGAACACATACATTGGAATAATGGTATCCTGCCCGGAATGCGACCATGTCCATCAAGACATATTCCGCGCCGGCACCGGCAGAAAATCCAGTACTGCCGGTGCAGAAAAAATATCCGGCCTCAGCCCCTATGGATAACTGGTGTTCCCCGAATGTATTGCAATATCCGGCTCCTGCCTCAATATCCATTGGAAGATTGTACTGCGTACCGGAGGCATCCTTGACCGGCAATCCAAGATTCCGTGCAGCCAATGAGACATTAAAAGTCTTGAACCTGAAAATTGCCTGTACATCAGCAAAGAAAGTATTCAGTGAATTCTCCGCAGCAAGTGAAGAACGCGCATAGTTCAACGTCGCACCTATTGACAGGAACCGGGCCGCAAGAAATGATACTCCAACCCCGGCACGAATGTCGACAGGAGTAAATGTGCCGGAGCTTATTCCGTACATGTCCATGGTTTCGTACGCCTTTCCTATCCCGGAAGAAAGGCCCATGGTAAGGCCTATTCTCCTGCCGGCTTTCCACATTGCCCCTGCAGACACAATGCTGGACGATGCACCGGAAGGCTGCCACAGGGAAAAGGACGCTCCGGCAGAGAATTTCTTGTCAGAAAACGGGACTGCCGCAAAATTCCCGAAATGTGCACCGGCATCCGGACGCACCGCTGCCGGCACGCCTCCCATCGACATGCCTACAGGAGATGGATCCATGGACAGGAAAGGCATGGCAACTGTCTTTTCTGTCACAATATTCTCCTGGGCCGAAAGAATCTGCGCACATAGGCAAATATTCAATGCCAGAATTGTTCCTATATATTTCTTCATACTTTTATTTGTTTCCATGAAAAATCCATTCAACCAAGCAGATTTACAGTTTCACAAAATTAGCCTTCGACTTGCTACCGTCGCTGCCTGTCAGTGCAACTGTATATGTCCCAGGGGCAAGCGCGGCTACATTTATCTGCATAGGACGGGATATTCCGATGAAGGATTTTGCAGAAAACATCTTGGTACCTGTCGAGGAACAGATTTCAACTATGCACTCCCTGTCCTCCCCTGTACGTACATTTACATATTCTCTTGCAGGATTCGGGTAAAGGTCAAACGGACGTGACGCATCACGTACAAACACGCTGAACTTGCATCCGGCTGCAGCTCCCCTTGTATCGCATACCGTGAGACGCACTTCCGCTGTTCCTGTCCTGAGGCCCTTCAGTGTGATTTCCCCGTCCAGATATGAAAAGGCAACAACATTCCTGTCAGAGACATTTGCAATGACTGCAAGAGGCTCTCCATCTTCATCACTGAAATAGTCATAGACACTGAATGACACAGAACTGCCGGCTCCATTTATACCTGCTGTCCCTATCTCTCCAATCATTGCCGGTGCATGATTTTCCTGTACAGTATAAGGGACAGTCAAAAATGTCTCAGTCCCGTACTGGTCCACAGCTGTTATCGTAAATGAATATTCCCCTGCCGTTGATTTTGCCCCGTCTATTGATACGGTAACCTGATTTTCAGCCGGACAAGAATAAGTCAAGCCAGCCGTATTCCCTTCTGCCGCACATGATATCCTTGTCCTGTCCCCGTCAATGTCGGAAGATGTGTATGAACGTGTCACAGTCCCGTATGGGCCGACAACAATAGGAGAATCATCAGATGCCTCAATGACAGGAGGATGATTGTCATCAGGCGCAGTGTGCAGGAATGAAAGTGCCTTTACAGCATCTATCATCCCGGAGCCAAGCTGGCCTTTGCGTGCAGGATTATAATTATAGATATCCGGATCAGCTGTGTCTATGATTGTCCTGTACAGATCATCACATGTATAGCCCTCACGTCCTGCACAAGAAAGCACAAGCGCTGCAAGCCCCGAAACATGGGGGCATGCCATAGATGTACCCTGCAGCCTTGCATACTGTCTACCAGGCACAGTGCTCATGACCCCTCCGTACTGATAGTTCGCCTGCAGGTCACCTCCCGGTGCACAGACATCCACCCATGGACCGTAGTTAGTATAATAGGCTGCGCTTCCGTACGGTCCTATTGCCGCGACAGAAAGGACCTTTTCGTATGCCCCGGGATAGGAAAGGCTGACATTCTCATTGCCTGCGGCAAAGACAACCAGCCCTCCTTTCATCGGGCCGGTCTGCCTGCCATATTCATCGGTCCCGGCATATCTGATGAAATAGTCTATTGCCGCCTTTTCCGAAGCCGGCATGCTTGATGGGGAGACTTCGTATCCCCAGCTGTTCTGTGCAATCACAGCACCGTTGTCTGCCGCATACTGGAAAACAGGCTCAATATATGCGCCTCTGTCTTCATACCTGTCATCCATAATCTGCAGACACATCAGCCGGGCACCCGGAATTTCAGGATACCGTCCTCCGGCAACTCCACACACACCAATACCGTTATTGTTGACTGCGGAAACTGTTCCTGCGACATGTGTACCGTGTGTCTCTCCATGGATATCCGCAGAACCGGTTACAAAATTATATCCATGCACATCATCACGGTAGCCGTTCCCATCATCATCGGCACCAGCCGTACCATTCAGCTCCGCCTCGTTGGTCCATAGATTTCCGATAAGATCCGGATGAGTAATGTCGACACCGCCATCGATGATTGCAACAGTCACACTGCTGTCCCCGAAAACGCCGTATGTATCCCAGGCCTCCTGAAGACGTATGTCTATCCCCTCGGCAAAGCCGTACTGGCCCGTATTGCAATAATGCCATTGCCCTGAAAGATACGGATCATTCATCTCTACAGAATTACGCTTGATTCTCAGAACCGGTTCAGCCAGCTCCACGCCTTCCATATCCATGATTTCCGAGGAAGCCTTTGTTGACGGCACATCAGTGTCATATTCTATTACAAACCATCTGTGCAACCCGGCCTCACGCTGTCTCGCCTCAAATTTGCCTCCTATACGGAACAGTGTCCTGACACCCGTGACATTGCCCCCGGAAAGACTGAATCCGGAGGCTTTGGTAGCAACTGTCCCGTCTTTGCTGCATGATTCCAGCAGACGTTCCGCAAGATGCTCTGAAACACGGACTGTGACTGCTCCAGGCACTATGGCATGTTCCGGGACATCAAGGACATTGCCATCACCGGAACTGACCTGCCCGGGAGGGCAGTCTGTACATCCCGGCAACATGCAGGACATGACTGCAGCAATTGCGATTTTCCTGATATTCATATTGTACGGCTTATATATTGGCACAGCGGAGGGCATCCGTCCGGGCTGTCCTCCGCTGTAATGGTTCATCTGATTACTCAGCACAGACTGTCTCTGAAAGTGCTGCTTCCTTAATCTTTAAAGATGTTTTCTCCTTTGCCGGCACAATACGCCTTGAAACGGAGGTCCGCAACATTGCAGACTTGCCGGCTGCTGCAGTGGCGGCTCCCTTGGCCATTGCAGCCGGAAGATTAATCATTCCGACACCTCCGGCAGAGGTAGTGGAGCCTTCAGCATAGACAGCAGCATAAATGCCTGTTATATCATATGTGCTGTTATTTTCGATAGTAACTTTGCAGCATATCTTGATTGTTGCCACATCGCCGTCCATCTCTGCCCTTGCCATCTCATACTGCCGCCTACAAACTGTGAGTCTGCACCGACCTGGATCAATCCCAAATACTTGATATTGCCATAGAAATCTGTGAAATTCCAACGGTGCGGCTCATCATAGGTCTTGAATACAAGTTCATTTGTACTCGCATCAAATTCAGCCTTGTATGTACACTTCTCAGAAATGAAGTCTGTGACTACATACGACTTATTGACCTCATCTGCTGCAATGGTGACGCTATGATTGTTTTGGGAATCTTTGGCATCTGTAATATTCCATGTTCCAAGCCATGCCTTGTATCCTTCCGTGGCATCTTCCTCTTCAGCCTCCTCGATAACAAAGGCATCAGAAAGTGCATATAGTCCTGTCACATTAAGGTCATCGTCAATTCCTGCAGCTACGGCAATGTACTCACCTGGATCAAACAGGTTGTAAGGTTCATCTGCAGATTCAGTATGTGTGAATACGCTCATGACCAGATCCCTCGGTAAACCCTGTCCCACAAACTGTTCCACAAGCTCTACAATTCCGGCAGCAACATCCTCACATACTGCCTCAATGCCGAATTTTGACACTGTCTCAGCAGAATATACTCCAATTACATATCTGTCCGCTGAAGAAGTGGATGTAACAGAGATAAAGTCAGAAAGCTCTCCTTCATAGTCTGCCCGCCCAGCATATGTGACTGTCCATGCTTCATTTACACGGTACACAACAGGCTCACGCTCTGTCTTGAATGAAGCCGACACAGCTGTCCCATATACAGTTCCGTCTGCAAGCAGGCCGGTCACAACGACACGGTAGCCGGTATCCTGCCTAAGTCCGGTAAATTCCACCTCGGCATTGCCTGACTTCAGGCTGGAGGCTATTCTTTCCCCCAATACGGCAATCTCTGCCGCAATGACATCAGACAAGTCCGAATCAAGGTCTTCTGTACAGAAGGCATACCAGGTATCATCGTCATAGCCGGTGCTTGACACAGATGCGGAAGCTGTTTCAGTCCCGACATTTGACACATTTACCGAAAACTCAGCTGATACCCTTTCTGTGCTGAATTCACATTGGCCAGGGGTTCCATATACCGTACCGTCAGCATTAAGCCCGAAGACAACATACCTGTAAGTTTTCCTTGACTCAAGATTTTTCAGGATATACCTGTATGATGTCCCGCCGATGAGGAAGTCTGCAAGTTCATTGCCGCTTTGCGACATTTCTGCAACCCTGCGGTTGATGGCCATGTCAACGCTGGTTTCAATGTCATCATAGCAAAAGCCGCAGAAGGTATTTGCACTTGTTCCGTCATGGGAAATAGTGATTCTGGCCATATCTGTAGTGACATCAGACGCACTGACGGCAAATGTAACGTCATCAGGAACTGTGATGCCCCCCCCGATTGTGTTTTCCACAGGATCGCATCCTGCTGCCATGACGGCAGCAAGGATTCCTGTCCAATATAATGATTGTATCTTTTTCATAACACAGATTTTTTACTTGTAAGTTACCTGCCGCGCCTCCAGACGTACCCAGTTGTCAGGATTTGCATCCTCAGTAAGGGTCAGGTAAGACGGAGCAGACTCATTGTCAGCAGTAATTGTAAATATCCTTGCAGAACTGTATCCGAACACATTCAGATAATAGTGGAAGCCACAGTTGTTGTGATAATAGACTCCGTCACCCTGTCCTGTCATGGCAAATACCATTGACACCTTGTCATCTCCCTCGAGTGAAGTCGTCATTGTAAGCTGTCCGCCATATCCTGCATCGGTGACAAAGGTGAAGCCCCATGCAGAGGTATAGCCTGAATTGACAGTATTTCCCTTGCCCATGAAAGCAAATCTCAATGATTCCCCTTCAGAAGACATCAGCTGTGAGTCTGCCCTGTCAAAATACAGCTTTGCGTATGCACTGAGGTTATCATAGCTGATAAACCAGTCCCCTGTGACAAGCATCTGGTTGAGAGGAGGTATTATCTTTGAAATGACAAGCTTTCCGTCTTCAGAGACAAGTGTATTGTCCTTGAATGTCATGCTGTCATATGTGACACCATCTATTTCTGCAGGCTCATAGAAATGTATTCCGGAAGGTGTGAAGCAGAACGGGATCTGCCCCTCATAAAGTTCCACCGGTGCGACTGTCTCTCCGTCAGATGTCCCTGTGACAGAATACGAATAATAGATGACATTGTATTCCATTTCGCATTCAGCCTCAATCTCACCTATGGAAAGTGAATATGCCGGCGCAGCCATTGCATCAGACACCTCGACGACCTTTGACAGGTATTCTGCAGGTGCTGAGTCGATTTTCCTGAGAGTCATTCTGTTTCCTGTCTTCTTTCCGGTAAGGTAGACCTCAGAGCCGTCATCTGACTTTCCGGCAATGTTGAATTCATAGTCTCCATGCATCGCCTCATAGTCATTGATATCCGGAGTTGCGAAGTAATGCAGATATTCATTGTATGTGTCAAAAGTCAGTACCGGGCCATCGTCACCCGTAAGCTTATAATAGCTTATTACAGTCTTTGAAAGGTCTTCGGCAAGTTCAAACGATGCAACGACATCCTCGTCCGTAAAATTTACGACATAGGCATATCCTCCATACGTCAGTTCCTCGTCAGGATAATACTCTAAAAGCCATCCGTTTTCAGAGGATGAGAGCAGGGCCTTGTATTCAGCAAGAAATTCCTCAAGCCTTTCCGAGGCAGTCTTGTCAAACAGGTCCTTGTCCTCAAAAAGGCAGGACTGGAACAGGAAAGGCAATATTGCGAGAAGCATCAAATATGTTTTCTTCATGACTTTTTCAAATTAAAGGTTCTCAAGATCAAGTTCACCGATTCTGTCCTGGCGCCCATGTATGATATCCCTCAGCTCATCCAGGTCGATATCCCATGAATTGATCATATAGTTGTACACAATGTCAAACTTTGCCCTGATCTTGTCTGCTCCGGCACCGGCATTTGCAAGCACACCATTCCAGTACTCCTCCGTATTTGTGACATAGAGAGACAGCAGCTCGGCAAAATCCTCCCCTGCCTCCTTTGAGGCGTATGTGCTGATGAATCCGGCCTTCTGGGCACTGGCATCCTGTGCCTCAAGCGTGCTGCCTTCCCAGGCATCGCTCCATGAGTCGGTGACATAGTCTGCTCCTGAAATCATGTCAAAGTCAGTTGAATAAGGCTTTGTCTGGTTCAGGATATGCGTAAACTCATGATGCATGGTCTTGAAATAGTAATGGTTCAGATAATCCGGGTCAAGCATGATGTTATTCACATAGTACATGGTTATCTTGAGACCGCCTTCTGCTGTACCGAGCACCATTGTCTTGTTATTGTTGTATGCAGCAGAGCCTATCAGGTGTATCATCTTCGGATAATAGCTGCGGATAAACTCCTTGCTGCCGGTAATCTCGTCATACGGTTCGATACAGAGGTAGAGCATCAGCTTTGCCATCTGGATTGACTTGTCATATTCAGCCGGCACAAGCCAGTAGTTCATGTCCGACTCATTCCTTTCCATCCGGTATTTGAAGTCAATGTTGTATGGCTCGACATAATTCCTGATTATCCACCTGTCAAACTCGTTCTTCTGCGACTGTGAGTCAATTATCTGGCTCTGCGGGTCCAGCGGCTTTTCTGCACATGAGGCCAATGCGGCAGCAACCAGCATTACTATAAAATATTTCAGGTATCTGTTCATATTTATCATGTATTTAAACATCTGTTAACGTGGGTTTGGAGTAAGGCCTGCAGTAATGACATCCTTAGGAAGCTGCAGAGCGCGTCTCTCGTCATCTACAGTCAGGCAGTCTGCAACATTTGACACGGCGAATGATGTGCTGATTGTACGGCGGTAGACTTCTATACCGTATCTCTTGACGTCAAACCACCTCATTCCGCACTGCATGAATTCAACCCTCCTGATGTAGAGTATGCAATGTGTAAACGCCTCTTTCTTGCTGCCTTCCTCAAGTGTAACAAGCATAGGGCTCAGCCTTTTCTTTGGAGTAGGGGCGGTAGCCGTATAATATTCATAGCTGTCTGCCCATGCCTGTATAGACTCCTCTGTCAGGTTTGGCGTACACCTTGCCGGATTCAGCGTATTGTTTGTCCAGAGGTTGATATCCTCAAGTGCCTTTGTATAGTCTTCCTTCATTATATAGGCTTCCGCACGGTTCAGAAGGGCCTCCTCTGCTATCAACGGCATTGAAAGGGTCCTGAAATATCCGACTCCGGCAACAGGGTCTGTGTATTCCATCAGACGCGGATTGTATTTAGGCAAGATGGTCTTGTCGAAATTTGTCCCGATATAGACGTATGGAGTAAGCTTGTACATGTTTCCATACGTATAGCTTGATGCAGATGGAGTAAATGTTCCCCAAGGTGCACAGTTCATGATTTCTGTCTGCACAAGGAAATTGTTCTGCGAAAAGCGTCCATGGAAAAAATAGTTGCTGTAGAAATATCCGGTATATGAATAGCTTGCCTGGAGAAGGAAGTTATTCTTCATATTCGAGCTTGAATACTGTACAGGCACTACTGTCAGGTCCTTTGGATAGGATGCAAGTGTCACGTAATCACGGAGGAGTTCCCTTGGAGATGAGCCTAGGGCAACATTTGCACATCTGATAGCCTCATCCCATTCTCCGGTGAAGAGGTAGAATCTTGAAGCAAATGTATTGGCAGCCTTCTCATTGAAATGGAACTTAGGTATGGAGTAGACTCCGTCATTGATAAGCGGAAGGCCTTCCTCTATGTCTTTCCGGATATTGCTGTAGACCTCAGCCACAGTTCCTCTCTCATATTTTGGGTCCAGCTCTGTCTCAGGCTTGTCCATATAAGGAATACCGAGGTCTGTGTCTGCAGTAGCCGGATTATAGGCCTTGCAGAACATGTTGACAAGTATGAAATGCGCATATGCCCTGCACAGTAGAGCCTCTCCGCGGTAAGGGGCAAGTTCCTCGGTATTGCCAAGTTCCTCAATGGCAGCCAATGCCTGGTTGGCGTTGGTAATGGCACCGTAATATCCTTGCCACAGGTTCTTCGGGTCATCATTGTCTGCCTCAGTGACATCGCACCATGAGTAGAACATCTGCTCATAGAAACGGGAGCTGTATGGATTTGAAGCACCCATGTCATCAAGGTTGTCCGCCGCCATTTCCGCTGTGATTATATAGTCTGAGTCAGAGTATGCACTGACCAGCAGCTTAGCCACCTTCTCCACGGTGTCCACTTCAGCCCTGTTGTCCGGCATGACATCAAGCCACTTGTTGCATGACAAGAAAGCCGGGACAAGCAGAAGTGCAAAGAAAAGATATATGTTTCTCATTTTCATGTTTTCTTGATTTAATGGTTTTACAGGCCAATTCTAAGTGTTACGGTAAACTGCTTCGGAAGCGGAGTCGCAACACCGCCAGTGTTGAAGAACTCAGGATCCTGCCCGTTGAGTTTCTTGTCAGCATAGAGCAGGGCAAGGTTGGTAGCCTGCAGCTTCAATGACAATGTATTCATCTTCATCGCCTTTACCCATTTCTGAGGGAAGTCATAGCTGAGAGAGATTTCCTTAAGCCTGATGAAATCACCTTTCGCAATACGTTCAGTTGAATAGTTATACGCATTGTAGGCATATGACAGTTCACGGTCCTGGTGAACCTGCTCAGCCGAGGCGATTACAGGCACTGTAGTTACAGACTCATCGCCAGGTACAACCCATCTGTTCCTGAATTCACGCGGCATTGACGTAAGGTCTGTATACTGGTTCGAGAAGACAGGGTCCAGACGCACGACGTTTCCGAATGAATATGTAAAGAAAATATTCAGTTTCAAGCCTTTCCAGGAGAATGTATTGCCAAAGCTGCCGAAATCAGTCGGATCTGCTGTTCCTGAATACTCAAGGAAGCTTATGTTCTCACGCTCCTGGAAATATATTCCGGTCGTAGTCACATTGCCGTCCTGGTCCAGGAACATAGGAAGTCCCTTCTCATTGAGTCCCTTGAACGGAACAGAGAATATCGAGCGCACAGGATAGCCTTCAAGGGCAAAGCCGGTACCTGAGACAAGGTCGATTACCCTCTGCCTGTTTACAAGGTCAGTCACCTTGTTGGCAGCATGCGAATAGATGAAGTCTGTTGTCCACTTGAAGTTCTTGGTATTGATATTTACCGTAGAAAGGGTAAGCTCGACACCGGAAGAATTCATTGACGCGACATTTCCATATTTAGTCACCTGTCCTCCGATACCCTGTGTCGTTACAGGGCCGATAAGGTCATAGTTGTTACGCTTGTACCAGTCAAACTCCACATTGATCCTGTTGTCGATGAATCCAAGGGCTGCACCGACATTGATTTCATGCTTTTTCTCGTATGTAAGCTCACCGTTTTCAAGGTCTGCTACATACAATGCAGATTCCTGGTCTCCGGCATTAGGTCTCCATGGAGTCTGGCTACTTATGACAACACGTGAGTTGGTCACACTTGCAGGGCCACGGTCTGCTGTAAGCGAATATGAAGCTTTCAATGACAGGAATGACACAGCAGGGTATGCAGGCCTGAACCAGTTCTCCTCGTGTATATTCCATGCACCTGATACATTCCATGTAGGCAGCCAGCGTGCAGATGTAGTCTTGCCGAGCTTGTTGGTACCTTCATAGCGGATAGTGCCGTTGACAGTGTACCTTCCTTTATATGAATATGTACCGTTGGCAAAGAAAGCGACACTTCTGGTAAGGGTATTTACAAGAGTAAAATATTCGGAGCCTTCCTCTGCGCCTTTCTTGAACACCTGGTAGGCATAACGTGCTATTTCTCCCATTGAGTACTGCATTCCCCAGCCCCTGAACCATGACTGCTGACGCTCTACGGAGTTGATTTCCATACCCCCAAACAGATTCATGATATGTCCTCCGCGGAATTCCTTATTGTAGGCAGCTGTAGCACGGAAATCATATGAAAGCATCTTGAAGTCAGTCTTTTCGTAGATACCTCCGTCCGGAAGGACAGTCACAGGTACAGCGTAAGGATCATCAGGATCCGTATAGAGGAACGAGTTCTTGTCCCTGATTGTGGTTGTTGGCATTGCCCTGTAGGCCATGGCCTGGTTTGAGTAGTCCGTTATTGTATGCTGCTGTGAAGTCTGCGAGTATTTCACCGCGCCAAGCGCAGAAATCTCCAGGCCTGCAAGCGGCTTGACCCTGAACTCTCCCTGGAACTTGAGGTCTGTGACATCAAAGTCCATGTAGTTGTTGTCAAGTTCATGGAGAATGTTGAAATCCGCATAGTTCCTTGTATAGTATTCATTGGCATCAAGGACACGTGAGGTATTCAACGCATAAGAATACGGGTTGATATCAAAGTCCCTCTTCACCTCACCGTGGACTGCATCAATGTCTGACGACAATGTTCCAGGTGCCCTCTGCTTACGGTATGAAGCATTGGAAATCATGTTGAATGACAGCCATTTCAGAATATTGTATGAGGCATTGAGGTTTGCAGTGTACCTGTTGACCTTGCTCTGCTTTGTCCAGCCCGGATCAAGCATTGCACTTATGGAAGCATAATACTGGGACTTCTCGTTTCCTGCGGAAATGCTGACTGAATGGTTGTGCATCAAGGCATTGCTGAAGAGCATGTCAAACCAGTCCGTGTTGCGGTACTCACTTTCACGGAGGAAAGCATTGCGGGAAGCCTCGGTATTGAGGAGCTGCCCATTGGTGATGAGGTTGTACATCTTGCCATAGATACCGCTCTCGCTTGCATTGGAAAGGTCAGAATAATTGAGCCATCCTTTCTGCTCCATTTCCCTGTACACACTTATCTGCTCCTGGGAATTCATGATGTTGAAATTACGGTATGACGGTTTCAGGCGTGTCGTGAATTCTCCCGTATAGCTGATCCTGCTGTGTCCTGAAGTTCCCTTCTTTGTCGTGACGACAATGACACCGGCCATGGCACGCGCTCCGTAGATAGATGTAGCGGAGCCGTCCTTCAGAATCTGGAAACTCTCTATGTCATCTGCATTCAGTCCGGCAATTGCAGAACTTATCAATGTAGTCGCATCTCCTGATGACAGCTGGTCGGAATCTACTTCCACGACATCCTCCATTATCACTCCGTCAACAACCCATAGCGGTTTTGAACTACCGTAGATTGATGTCGCTCCGCGTACCCTTATCTTTGGGGCGGTACCGAATGTACCGGATACGTTCTGTACAGATACTCCTGACGCCCTTCCCTCAAGTGCGCGGCTTATTTCTGCGACTCCGTCCATCTTGGCCTTCTCACCGTCAACCTTGGCAGTTGAACCGGTAAACAGACGCTTGTCCATCTTCTGCATACCTGTAACGACAACGCCCTCCAGCATTTCCGTATCAGGCTTCAAAGATGCATTTACCTTTGTCCTGCCATTCACAGGCACTTCTGCCTGCTCATATCCGATGGATGAAAAAATAAGGATGCCGTCAGAAGGGACGCTGATTGAATAATATCCGTCAGCATCAGTACTTCCGCCTGTAACCGTACCCTTGATCTGTATGGATGCGAAAGGTATAGGTTCACCGGTAGAGGCATCAGTGACATTTCCGGTCACAGTGAGATTCTGGGCTGAAGCCAGGACAGCTGCAAAGACCGACAACACTGTGAAAAAAACTTTGATTTTCTTCATAAGTTGAACCGTTAGTTAAACATAAATATTTGAATTACATAATTTCCGCGTCCCAGGCACCTGTCTTGCAACAGGCTGTCATGCACTAAAAAACGAGCGTTTTTTGCATCGTTTAAGAAAACAAAGGAATGAAATAATTTCTTAAAAACAAAATGTTACACATACCTGCATAACTTGCAGTCTACAAGCTGCTTAATCAGATGCTTCCAGAAAACTGAAGCCAAATCGTCAAAAATGATAACAAATCGGAAGCATAATAATAATAATAATGCAAAAATGATAAGATTCACAAAGGTGTTAATTTTTTGTTACACCGTTATAATTTACTCATTTTTATAATTTTTCAAGTATCTTCTGAGTGTGTTCCTGTGAATTCCAAACTCGTGTGCAATCTTGTCCATGGGGATATTCTCATCAATCATTTTCAGAATCTTGTCCATCTCATTACAAACTGTAACTTTCTTTGATGAACTTCCTGACGGACGCCCCAGCCTTACCCCAGCTGTCTTTTTCACGGAAAGTGCTTCTTTTGTCCTTTGTGATATCAGGCTCCTCTCAATCTCGGCAGCAAGGGCAAATGCAAATGCGATGATTTTTGAATTTATATTCTCGGAAAGGTCAAAATGATCCTTGATCGTATGGATTGCTATGCCTTTGCTTGAGCATAGGTTCAGTATTGACATTACCATAAGCATATTCCTGCCGAGCCTTGATATTTCTGTGCAAATCAGCAAGTCACCTTTTTTCATTTTTTCAATTGTCTTCCCGAGTGTCCGCTTCTCGACTGCGACTGTGCCGGAGACTGATTCTGTTATCCATTTGTCTATTGCGATATTGCTTTTCTTGCAGTAATTCATGATTTCAAACTCCTGGCTTGAATAGGTCTGCATTTCTGTGCTTACCCGTATGTAGGCGTAGATCATTTTAAAATAATTAATGGTTGATATGGAATGTATGGCTACTGAAACACTATGTACGTTGCAGGCAACTTAAAAACTGTAATTGTCTGCAGCGAGGACAGGTGAGGCAGACCTGCACCATAAAACGCTCGTTTTTTAGTGCAGACGCACCACTTGAAAGTAGGTTTAAAGATACACAGGGCAAGATAATAATACTATTCAATATTTATGTTTAACTAATTTTTGTGCTTATGAAAAAAGTTAAAATCTTTTTCACGGCGTTGCTGGCTCTCGTGGCTTCTGCGGCCTTCGCCCAGAATATCACGGTGAAAGGTACCGTTGTTGATGCCAGCACCGGTGAGCCGGTCCCTTTTGCTGCCATACAGGTGAAGGGTACGGCAACTGGAGCGACTACAGATGCTGACGGAGTCTACACAATCAGCGTTGACTCCCATGCTGTACTCGTATTCAGCTCTATCGGCTATGAATCAAAGGATGTCCCGGTAGCGGGAAGGACACAGGTTGACTGTGCGCTTTCGCCTGATACACAGGTTCTGGACGAGACCATTGTAGTGGCGTTCGGAACATCATCCAAGAAGACATTCACCGGCTCGGCTACAGTAATCAAGTCGGAAGATATTGCAAAATCACAGGCAACTGATGTAACAAGGGCAATAGAAGGAGTCGTCCCTGGCGTCCAGATGACAACTTCTTCCGGAGCCCTGGGCTCAAACCCAAAGATACGTATCCGTGGTATCAGTTCAATCATGGCAGGCAAGGAGCCTCTGATTGTTGTTGACGGTGCTCCATATAACGGTGACCTTGACAACATCAACTCAGCTGATATAGAGTCAATGACTGTCCTGAAGGATGCCGCATCAAGTGCGCTCTATGGTGCAAGGGGTGCAAACGGTATCATCCTCATCACCACAAAGCGCGCTAAACAGTCCAATGCAGTTGTGTCAGTAGATGCAAAGTGGGGTGTCAACTCCAGGGCACTCAAGACATACGACTATATCAAGGATCCTGCGACATACTATGAGAACCATTATCGCGGTCTCTATAACTATTATGTAGACAAGCAGGGCCTTTCTCCGCTCGAAGCAAGTGCAAAGGCAAACACCAACGTAGCCGGTCCGGCAAACGCAGGCGGCCTCGGCTATCAGATATTCAATGTCCCCCAGGGCGAAAGGTTTATCGGAAGCAACGGCAAGATTAACCCTGCCGCTACCCTTGGAAATGTCGTAAACTATAACGGCCAGGACTATCTCATTACTCCTGACGACTGGATGGAAGAGGCTTACCACAAATCCCTTCGGCAGGAATATAACGTAAGCGTGGCCGGTACTACAGGAGGAGTCGCCATAATGGCATCATTCGGCTACCTCAACAATAAAGGTATCGTTGACGGAGCCGACATGGAGCGTTACACTGCACGTCTGAAAGCAGACTACCAGGCAAAGAAATGGCTTAAAGTCGGTGCCAACGCCGCATATTCGCATTTCGAGTACAACAATGGCAATGCAAACGAAGGCTCGGACGGTTCAACAGCTAACATATTCAGCTTCACATCTTCAATGCCTCCGATCTACCCTCTCTATATACGTGATGGCGAAGGCAATATCCTTTATGACGCCCAGGGCTGGAAAAGATATGACTGGGGAAATGGAGACAATGCAGGAATGACAAGGTCAAATGGCCTGAATTCAAATGCGCTGCAGCTCGCTACCCTTGACCGCAACAATACCAATGGCAACTCATTCAACGGTAACGGCTATGCCGAGGTGACTTTCCTGAAGGATTTCAAGTTTACTTTCAATGCAAGCGTGGGACTTCAGGAATACAGGAGTACTTCCATGAAGAACATGTACTATGGACAGTTCGCTCCGACAGGAGGTACCCTCAGCAAAGGACACAACAGGAACCTGTCCTTGAACATGCAGGAAATCCTTACCTATCATAAGGTACTCGGGAAGCATGACATCAGCGTGATGCTCGCCCATGAGAACAGCAGTTCGACAACAGTTTCTGTAAGTGCATCAAAGTCCAATCTGTTTTCACATGACACAGATGAGCTCGGTGGGGCCATCATTGACGGACAGAGCGCATACTCAAGCAAGAGTGAATACAACAATGAAGGTTACCTTGCACAGGCTTCATACGGTTATGACAACAGATATTTTGTAAGTGCATCCTACCGCCGTGACGCGTCTTCATATTTCCATCCGGACAACCGCTGGGGCAACTTCTGGTCCGTTGGTGCCGGCTGGCTTATCAACAATGAAAGCTGGTTCAAGGCTTCATGGGTTGATATGCTCAAGCTCAAGGCATCCATCGGTTCGGTCGGTAATGACGGCATCGGAAGCTACAGGTATGTAGACACCTACTCCATCTCCAATTCAGACGGGAACATTGCAGTCGCATTCAACACGAAAGGCAACAAGGACATCTCATGGGAGACCATCACCAACCTGAATGTCGGCACTGAATTCGACTTCTTCAGGGGACGTCTTGCCGGAAGTGTCGAGTATTTCTACCGCAAGACTTCTGACATGCTCTTCTTCTTCTCTGTTCCTTCTTCTTTAGGATATGACGGATACTATGACAATATCGGTGACATGAGGAACTCCGGTGTGGAGATTTCATTGAACGGTACCCTTATCAAGACCAAGAACTTCACATGGGACATGAACCTCAATGCAACCCACTATACCAACAAGATTATCCGTCTCCCTGAAGAGAACAAGAAAAAGACAATCGAAGGCTATGAGGGCTACGAAAGCGGAAACTATTTCTATGCAGAAGGCCTTCCTATCTACAACTGGCTCATCCCTCATTATGCAGGAGTCAACCAGGAGAACGGTATGGCAATGTGGTACAAGGATGTCGTGAAGGAAGATGCGGACGGCAATGAGTACACTGTCAGGGAGACTACGACTACATACTCAGAGGCAACAGACTATCTGTCAGGTTCAGCTACACCTAAACTTTATGGTGGTTTCGGTACAAGCCTGAATTTCTACGGCTTCGATGTTGCCGTACAGTTCACATACTCAATCGGAGGACTTGCATACGACTCAGGTTATGCTTCACTCGTTGCTTCACCTGGTGCAACTGCCACAAACGTCCATGTGGATGTCCTCAAGGCATGGACTCCAGAGAACCACACCGACTTCCCGAGGTACCAGTATCAGGACACGAACTTCAACTCGCTGTCAGACCGTTTCCTTGTGGATGCAAGCTATCTCAACTTCCAGAATGCGCAGATAGGCTATACGCTTCCACGCAAATTCACGGAGAAGATCCGTATCAGCAAGATCCGCATATACTGCTCAGCCGACAATATCGTCTACTGGTCACGCAGGAACGGTCTTGACACACGTTACGACTTCGATGGTTCTACCAACAGCAATATGCACTCTCCTGTGAGGACAGTTTCCGGAGGTATCAACATTACATTCTAAAGAAGGAAGGAGAAAAATATGAAGACTACAAATAAAATACTATTGTTTCTCGCAGCCGCCGCAACAATGACCGGCTGTATCAAGGAAACATTCCCGAGCGGCTCAGTAAGGACCTCTGAGCAGGTCACTTCATCACCTTCTGCCCTCAAGGCGATGGTTGATGCGCTTCCTGCAAGCATGGGAACTGCTAACTATAAGGACTATCTGCGCGTATACGATGTTCACTTCGACTGCGGAATCCCAGGATTCCACATGGCGTATGAATCAATGCTTGAAGATATTGCGACACTTGGTTCAAACGTATGGTACAACCGTCTGCACGCACATGGATTCGGACGTCTCCAGGGACAGGATGACGCAAAAGTCAACACACACTGGTTCTGGGAGATATACTATGGCTACATCAAGAGTGCCAATGAAATCATCTCGATAATCAATCCCGAGACGATTACTGACGCAACCATGCTCAACTATCTTGGTATCGCATACGCCAACAGGGCCATGTGCTACCTCGACCTTGCCCGTCTGTATGAGTTCAAGGAGAACAAGTACACTACAATTGACCCTAAACTTCTTGGACTTACCGTTCCGATTGTGACGGAACAGACAACAGAGGAACAGGGTAAGGAAAACCCTCGCGCTTCACGTGAAGATATGTATAAATTCATCCTTTCCGATCTTGAAAATGCTGAAAAATACATTGACCAGAATGCAACTGCGTTCAATGTAGCGACACTCGGTGCGGTATATGCAATGAAAGCGAGAGCATATATTGAGCAGGGCTATTGGAATGATGACAATTCTGCCGATGCATTCGACAAGGCGGCAACATATGCACGCATGGCCATCGAGAAGAGCGGCAAGACTCCTCTGACACAGGACCAGTGGACTGACCCGACCAACGGTTTCAACAGCGGTTCTGCCAACAATTCATGGATCTGGGGAATCAACACTTCATCTGAGAACCTTGGCAACCTGACTGCCTTCAATGCACATTTCAGCACAGAGGCCACATGGGGATACGGCCCTCTCTCACAGATCGGTGCAAGCAAGAAATTCTATGACAGGATCAGCGACAAGGATTTCCGCAAGCTTTCATGGCTTGATCCTGCTTTCATTGAGAATCCTTCAGCCTTCCCTGGCAAATACAAGTTTGCAGGAAGCGATGCGGACAAGAAAAACTTCCTCAACGGCACTTCATCAAACCCTGCTGCAGTGGCTTACGAGTCAATCAAATTCCGTCCTGCACAGGGTGAATGTAACGATTATGCCGTCGGCAACGTAGCTGCACACCCTTTCATCCGTGTGGAAGAGATGTATTTCATAGAGATGGAGGCAATCGCCCACACAAGTGTTTCAGATGCAGCTGACCTTCTTGACGAATTCATGAAGAACCGCTATACTGACGGAAGCTATACATGCACAGCGACAGGAAACCTTGAGTTATTCCTTGAGGAAATGCTTTTCCAGAAAAGGGTTGAATTCTGGGGTGAGGGTATCCTTATCTTCGACTACAAACGTCTTGACAAGGGCCTTGAGAAAGGCTACGAAGGCACAAATGTTCCGGAAGTTCTCTGGTATAATACCGATGGGCGTTCACCAGAATGGAACTTCGTCCTCCCTCGTGGAGAATACCAGTATAACCACGCTCTCTCAAAAGAGACCAACAACCCGGATTTCGGTAACTCTGTTCCTCTCTGGGCAGGAAACTAAGGATTTTAAAATAGATTAGTATGAAGAACATTAGATACATATTGTCTGCAGCAGCCATGGCTCTTTTGGCTGCCTGCGCACAAGTCAATGAGCCTGAATACGTAAAGGGGCAGCCGGATTTGGAAGGATGCTATGGAGTGTACTTTCCGGCACAGGAAAACACCGGTGCAAATGAGCTTGCACCGGAGGATGCGACTGAATTGACTTTCACCATACGAAGAGAAAAGGAAGATGGAGAGATTGAGGTTCCGGTAAAAGTCAGCGCAAGCGAGAATGACATCTTCAGCATAGACAAGATTATGTTTGAAGACGGGCAGGCCGAGACAACATTCAAAGTGACTTTCCCTAAGGCTGAGATCGGTCAGACATATTCATGTAATATCGTAGTGGCCGACCCGCAGTATGCTTCTGTATACGGGGAGAAAGAAACCTTTATTTCTTTTTCCGTAGTCAGGATTAAATGGAACCTTGTCGAGGGAGAGGACGGCTCGAAGACTGGTCTATATCGTGATGACATATTTTCATCTGCATACAATGTAGCCCAGAAATTTGCTGAGCATGAAGTTGAAATCTATGAAAGAAGCGACAAGCCTGGATATTACCGCATCAGCAGCTTGTATGACAAGGATTTCATGTCAGCTATATTCGGAATGTCTGTTCCTGAAGGATGGTTTACTGGAAAACAAAACATCTTCATTGATGCGACAAACCCTAATAAGGTATGGATTCCTTATGTGGAACTCAACATGCTGCTTTCACCAGAAGACGGGCCGATAAGCATTTGCTCTGATGTTGCTGAAAATGAAATAGTAAATACACTTTCAGTTGCGACCAAGACTGCTTATGGAACACTTGCTGACGGAGTAATTACATTCCCGGTGAAGGGTGTCTTTATTGGGTTCGGCGGAGAACTTGCGGCATACGGCAATACCAGCGGCATGCTCCGTATCGTTTTCCCCGGTGCAAAACAGATGGACTATTCCGTAGCCGTCAGTGCAGGTACAGCTTCTGAGGGCGTGCTTCCTGTCGATTTTGCTCTCGGAGCAGATATTGCAAAAGTCAAGTATGCAGTCTATGAAGGACGCCTATCCGCTTCTGATGCAGCTTCACATGTAGATGCCATTGCAGATGACGCTGAAGCCTCTTATGTGGATGAAAGCAAAACTGTAGATCTCACTTTGGATGCTACCGGAATCTATACTCTGGTAACGGCGAATCTTGACGCAGAAGGAACTGTTCAGGGAAGCGAAACAGTTTCATTCGGATATGTTGCTGCAGGAGAAGAAGTTCCTGTTCTTGTCAATGCTGGACTTATTGTATCTGACAAATATGCTCCACAGGGATATACATCTGAAAATTCCGCTGAGTTCTATATATATGGACAGGATCTGAATAAAGTATACTATGGCCTATACAAGTCTTCCGATGTTGCTTCCCAGGCTCAGGCAGTAGTGTCCGACCTTCTTAAAAATGGACTCGCGTCTGCAGACGAACTTGCCGAAATCAACGGGAATGGACTTACTGATATTTTCCCTGGACTGAATTCCGGTACCGCATATACCCTGCTTGTATATGCCTTCAATGACTATGACAGCAAATTGATTCAGGCAGAAGTTACAACTGCCGGAAAGGTTAACCCTATCCAGATGAATTACACAATGGATGATCTGTATCTGGGAAAAAGCAAGGAATCATTCTATGGAACCTATGCATATTATGCAAAGGAGGGTGAAAATACAGCACGCGAACTTATCGGTAGCGTGACCGTTTCTGACGGAGGTGCCGAGACAACAGAAGAAGGCGATATAAGCCTTATCAACATTAAGGGACTCTTTGGACCATTGGTTGAAGCAGGATACATAAAAGATGATACTGTGGCATGGGAAGCATACAGTACAACGAACGGATGCATCATATATTCACTTGGAAACATATTTGGTAAAGTGCCGTTCAATGGAGCAACTTACTACGGTGCCCAGATGACAATTATGGCCAATGGTGCCGGAGGACTTGTAGACAATGGCTTCGTGGCAGGAATCACAGAAGACGGCAATATCGCCATAGTTGATTCAGGTCTGTACGAGAGCTATGGCGGAGCAAAGTCACTTGGCTTTTATCTTTATGACAGTGAAGAATATAAAAGTGGTATCGGTAATTTGCTCATAATGTCAGACATGCTGCTTGTTGATCCGGAAAACCTGCCATCGTCCTCAGATGCAGCAATCAGTTCTGATATACAGAAGGTAAATATCCAGCTCAGAAAGGCAAAATTCAACTGTGTGGAAAGCATCAGGACCCAGGTTCGCCGTCAGATAGCAGAAGCTCTTTCTTGCAAGGAACTTGGAATCTATACAGGTGCAGGTGTTGATGCCAGACACATTTCATCTGCCGTAGAATTCACCGCAGTTCCTTCAGGGACAAAGGCCTGCACAAATGGTTCCGGAGCAGTTGCAAGAAATGTCAGCAATCTTCTCAAATAGGACACAACAACATTAAGTTTAATTGGGTTGGCCATTTAAGGCCAACCCTTTAATGCTTTATCGGAAATGCATAGATACCGGTCATTATTTTTCATTTTTTTCACTGCAACAATCTGTGGATGTTCTGAAGAAATCACTTTTGACAATGGACATGAATCCAGCAATATGACTATTGAGGAGCAGATGCTGGCAACAAAGGCTGTCAACTCTCCTGAAAATGCAGAGAAAGGCTCTCTCCTCCTGTTCCTTGATGAAAATGTTGCAGATCGAATCTCAACAGATTCCGGATGCTGCACCATGGATATTCCTGAAATTGCGGCAGCAATGTCCAGCCTTGGGGAATGTTCTATCAGAAGGGTGTTTCCTGATGTTCCGGGCAAAATTGAAAAGGCCAGGGCATATGGAATGCACAGATGGTTTGAAATAACATTTTCTGAAACAGATGATGTCAAGGCTGTTGCACAAAGGTTTGCACCTATTTCTGACGTCTGCCATATACAGTTCAACACAAGGCTTAAAAAGGCTTCTGACGGCATATCTCATCCTTATAACCCATCTGTGGTCCAGACAAAGGCAGCCGGACATGGATTCAACGATCCTGGCCTGGTGGACCAATGGCACTACATCAACAACGGTGATTTAGGAATTGCACCGACAGTAAAGTCTGGAGCAGATATCAATGTTGCACCTGCGTGGGAACTGACCACTGGAGACCCGTCTGTCATTATAGCCGTACTTGATGAAGGCGTATGCTATTCACATCCGGATTTACAGCAGAACATGTGGGTGAATACAGCAGAAGCTACAGGAATTTACGGAACAGATGATGACGGCAATGGATATAAGGATGACCTTTATGGCTATAACTTTGTCCGGGGAGGTGCCATCACATGGGATGCCAGTGATGATGACTCCGGGCATGGAACCCATGTTGCAGGAACAATTGCCGCTGTGAATAACAACAATACAGGCGTATGCGGCATTGCAGGAGGCAGCGGCAACAATGATGGAGTGAAGATAATGTCATGCCAGATTTTTGTGGGGAAGCAAGGGGGCACTGCATCAATTGCAGCAGAAGCATTCGTGTATGCAGCAGACAACGGAGCTTCAATAGCACAGTGCTCATGGGGATATGATGCAGGAAGCATTACTTCTGATGCGCAATTCAAAGCAGGAGCATCTATACTATACAATGCCATAAGATATTTCATGGACACAAGGAACAATGATGCTGTGGACGGAGGGATTGTCATTTTTGCTTCCGGAAATGATTCCAAGGACATGGCAGGCTATCCTGGCGCATATCGTGACTATATCTGTGTCACATCTTTTGCATCAGATAACATGCCGGCATATTATACTAACTACGGGCCAGGGTCCAATATAGCTGCTCCAGGAGGAGAATACTATACAGGAGGAACTGGCTATAATGAAAAATCCACGGTGCTCTCTACACTTCCTGCCTCCATTTCTTCCAGCGGATATGGCTATATGCAGGGAACATCGATGGCATGCCCACATGTTTCAGGAGTCGCGGCACTCGGCATTTCCTACATGTTAAAAATAGGCAGCCAATGTACTCTTGATGAATTCAGGGCAATGCTTCTTACATCGGTAAATGATATTGAAAAATATCTCGAGGGCAGCAAACAGTCCAAAACAACAATGAACCTATATAATTATAGGAACAAAATGGGAACAGGGACTATAGATGCATGGAAATTCCTTATGCAGATAGAAGGAACACCATGTATTCAGGTTGCGGTCGGAGCTGCTAAAAGGATTTCCCTGGCGGATTATTTTGGAGGAGGATCTGACAATCTTACATACATAGGAGTTGAAATGTCTGATTCCGACAAAGAGAGGCTCGGTTTGGATTCAGAACCAGAAATACGTTACGGAAAACTTTATATTGAACCGAAAAGGGCAGGATGCGCAAGGCTTGTTGTACGGGCAATAGCCGGAGGGGCAAACCTTGGAGATGAAAATACAATGGGAGGCATGGAGGTTTCAAAAACAGTATCCGTAATTGCCAGAAGTACAATTTCATCCAATGGAGGATGGTTATAATTCAATTTAGCATGAAACGATATTTTTTAATTTCTGCAGTATTGTTCTTTTGCCTGTCCGGATGTAAAAAGGATACGGACAAGCCATTGGATATAACTGGAATATGGAATCTCATCAACATAGACTTGCCGACAAAGGCAGCAATCGTGGATGACGAGACCATTGATGTCTACATCGAGTTCCGCTCCGACAAGTCATTTTCGATGTACCAGCAGCTCGGAGCCGGAAGTTTCCGCAGCTACACCGGTACATGGTCTCTCGGCGGAAGCACATTGAGCGGGACATACAGCGACAAGTCAGCATGGAGCACCTCCTACGAGGTCAGCGTGGATTCCGGGACCATGACAATGTCATCATCCGGTGAGACCTATACCTACAGAAAAGTAGACCGTATCCCGGACGGGATCATTGTCTATTAGGTACATACACTTTTTTGCAGCGATGTGGTGAACAAAGGTGACGGCTCATGCTTTTGAGTCGTCACCTTGTTGTAAAATTCTGTCAGGAAATCAGGTCTGCTATTCTGGAGCTAAACCGCGATTTGCACAATCACAACAGTTCCTTGAGCCAGTCGCCCATAGGCAAAGGAACGCTCAAAGGCCCGTCATTCCAAGAAAAATCACATATTTCGTGCGGATTTTGTGATTGTAATCACATTTTCTGCGCGAAATATGTGATTCAAAGATGTGGAGACAAATATTTCTGCACAGGCGCACTTTTTTCCCATATTTTATGTAAGTTTGTGTCTTGTCTAAAAATCAATGGCAATGTTTAAAAAGGAAATTTATCAGAACAGACGCAGCACGCTGCTGGAGAAGATGGCACAGACCGCTCCGGAAGGCAGGCGAGGAATAGCAATTTTCATAGGCAATGCAGAGGCTCCGCAGAACTACAGGGGCAATGACTATAAATTCCGTCAGGAAAGCTCCTTCCTCTACTATTGGGGAATCGATGAACCGGGATTCGCGGCAATACTCGACCTCGACAATGGCACCGGAACACTGTACGGCAATGATGTAGACATTGATGACATCATATGGATGGGGCCGCAGCCGACTGTCCGCTCGAAGGCAGATGCAACAGGGGCGGAACATAGCGCACCTGCTGCAGAATTTGACAATGCGGTCAAAGCTGCAGCCAGCCTGGGAAGGACAATACATTTCCTCCCGGCATCACGCTACTACAACACAATGAAGATTTCCTCCCTGCTCGGAATTCCCGCAGAGGATGTCCGTAAGGTCTCACCTGTAACTGGGACAGCAGGCAGGACAGCATCTGAAGAGCTTGTAAAGGCAGTCATCTCGATGAGGCTCATCAAGGAGCAATGCGAGATAGAGGAGATTGACAAGGCCTGTGAATTAGGTTACGTCATGCATTCAGTAGCCAGGATGAGATGCAAGGCAGGAACTCTTGAGCAGGACATAGTCGGAGCAATGGAAGGCATAACGATAGCCAAAGGATGGGGCGTATCGTTCACAACAATCCTTTCACAGCATGGCGAGACACTCCACAACCATTCGCACAACATGGTGATAACTCCAGGCAATCTGCTCCTTGTGGACGCCGGAGCTGAAAGCAATACGCATTACGCATCAGACTTCACAAGGACATACCCCTGCAGCGGCAAATTTACACAGAGACAGCGTGACATCTACGACATTGTCGAGAGTTGCAATGCCCTTGCATTCAGTCTGTCAAGGCCAGGAGTCACATACCGCGATGTACACCTTGCAGTAGCCAGGAACATGCTCGAGGGGCTCAAAGGCCTTGACCTTGTACGCGGAGATGTAGACAGCATGATTGCAGAAGGGATTGCCGGGCTGTTCATGCCGCATGGTCTCGGCCACAACATGGGAATCGATGTGCACGACATGGAGGATCTCGGCGAGAACCTTGTCGGATATGATGAGGACCAGACACGTTCATCCCAGCTCGGACTCGGCAGCCTAAGGATGGCACGCCGCCTATGTCCTGGACATGTCGTGACCGACGAACCGGGAATATATTTCGTCCCTGCACTTATCAGCAAATGGAAGGCAGAAGGCACAGACAAGGGATTCGTCAACTATCCAAAACTGGAGACATATTTCGACTTCGGAGGCATCAGGCTTGAAGATGACGTGCTGATTACAGCAGACGGGGCACGGCACCTTGGACCGTTCCGCCTGCCTATCAAGGCAGATGATGTGGAGGCAGCCATGGCAAACGAATAGACGGGGAACAAAGGCAATCCTATCTCGCCAGCCGTACAAATACGCTGAGCGGAAGGTTTTTCCCGTATGAATCATGCAGGACAAGTTCTCCGCAGTCAATGCTTCTATATCCCGTCTTAAGGCAGAATGCCTCCTTGACAAGGGTTTCACCAAGGACAGCGGAATATCCGTTGGAATACAGGTTCAGCACCATAAAGCTGTCTACCGGTGCGAGTATGGCACTGACACATTTCAGCATATCATACAGGCACTCATCCAGTTTCCACTTCTCCCCGTCCGGGCCATGTCCGTATGCAGGGGGATCGAGGATTATTCCCTGGTAGACATTGCCTCGCTTTGCCTCGCGGCGTGCAAATTTCAGTGCATCCTCCACGACCCAGCGCACATTGTCAAGGCGGCTTATCTCCATGTTCTGGCGTGCCCATGTAACGACCTGGCGGACAGAGTCAAGATGCGTCACATCCGCACCGGCAGCCTTTGCCGCCAATGATGCAGCTCCGGTATAGGCAAACAGGTTGAGTACCTTTGGCCTTGGCAAACCTTCTGCCTTTGCCTTTGCGACCAGCTCTGAAGTATGTCTGTAGATATATTCCCAGTTTGAGGACTGCTCAGGAAAGACTCCGACATGCTTGAACGAAGTCAGGCCGAGACGCAGTGAGAAATCAAGCCCTGGCTGCCCTCCATTATAACGGATTACCCACTGGTCATCCATTTTCTTCATTCTCTCCCACGTTCCGCTGTCCTCTTTCCCTGCCTTGCCAAAGCCGGCCCCAGGCCTGAAGTTGACATGCGTCAGCCTTTTCCATTCAGCCTCAGAGAGAGTCTTGTCCCACAATGCCTTAGGCTCAGGACGCGACAGATAATAGCGTCCAAAACGCTCCAGTTTCTCAAAATTTCCGGAATCCACCAGTTCATAGTCTTTCCAGAACTCTCCCGGTGATTCTATTGTCATAGCCATATCTTTCAAAACATTTTCCGGCAGCCGCCTCTGACAGCTACAGGTACACTATTATATAATACATCATTACCCCTGTAGTGACAAGTTTCATCCCTGTCCCTGCAAGGAAACCGAGGAAAGAACCGAAGGCGGACTTCAATGCCCCTCCGGCACCTTTGCCGGCATATATGAGTTCTGCCAGGAATGCCCCGAGGAAAGAGCCGGCAATCATCCCGACCGGAGGTGCCAGCAGACCGGCAACAAGCCCTGCCATAGCACCCCTTGAAGCATATCTGCTACCGCCCGTCAGTTTTGTAAAATAAATCGGGACAAGATAGTCAATCACCACAACTGCAATGACTATCGCCAGCCAGACAAGAAGGGTCGCTGTCGACATCCTCTCGCCAGCCCCATTTGTCCCTCCCCAGAAATAGAGCAGCAGAAGCCCTATCCAGCTTACCGGAGGACCAGGAAGGACAGGGACAATGCTCCCGACAATTCCTGCGACTCCAGCCAGTACAGCCAATACCGATACCAGGATATCCATAGCCATCACTATTCTGACATTGCCTTTACCATATCCTCAAGAGACTTCTCCATTTCATCCCCTTTCTCAGCATAGCCGTTCTGCTTCAATATGTCAGCAAGGTAATACATATATTTGCACGTCTCATTGAACTCAGATTTCGCATAGTCATAGAATTCAAGGTAGAACAGCGCAGACTCCTGAATCTCAACAGCAAACCTCTCTGCAAGGTCGACAGCCTTTTCTGGTGCACCTGCAATGAAATATGTGGAAATCATGTCAAATATATTATGCTCATTGATGAATCCAAGGTATGACATGTTGAGAGGGAAATTCTCGACAGGGACGCACTCCTGGCATTTGTCAAGCAACCCGATGGCCCTGTCCGGCCTGCCGTCTTTCAGCATCTCCTTTGCTGCATTCACAAAAAGCCCCCTCTGCGACATAACTCCGCAGAATGTATACAGGTTCTGGTAATCAACAAAATAGTCAGTCCTCTTGAGGGCATCCCATGAATAGACCTCTGTCATCTTGTAATAGAGGTCCTCAGGGTCAGCAAATCCGATCTCGACCTGTCTTGTCCTGTTCTTTATCGGGACAAGCTTGAAGGAGAAGCCTTCATACATCAGATAGTCCTTTATCCCTATATTGATGTCACCGCCCATATTCAGCATATTTATAGGCCTGTCCCACTGATAGTTGGAAAGCAGGTCAAGCATAAACAGCTCCGGCTTTGTGATATAATATTTGTCCTTGGACATAGTGAGGATAATCTCATCCGGAATCATGTCCGCATACTTTTCTGCCAGGATACCGCTTCTGAGAATATTCTCCTTGTTTACAGGAACACTGATTTTCCTTGACATGATGTAGTCAACCTTCTTTCCGCTGGAAAGCTGCACCTTGGCACGGGGATCCCTGAAGACTTTCATCACATCAGCTATGGAAATCACAGTCTCTCGCGTATCATATAGGTAAACGGCCTCATTGGTACCATATAGATATTGGTCAAGGCCGACTGTAAGCGGAAGCGGAGCGGACTCGTTGCATGCATATTTCATCTGGTCGATATGCCAGTCCGTACCAAGGAGCGAGGTATTGCAGATTCGTACATCGGTACGCACACCCTCTACCTCCTGGGCATACCAGAGAGGGAATGTATCATTGTCTCCATGCGTAATCAGAATACCGTCCGGACCTACCGAATTAAGGTAGTTACGCGCCATCTCGACAGATGTGTACCTGTTGCTCCTGTCATGGTCATCCCAGTTCTGCTGCGCCATAAGCGCAGGCACACCGAGGAAAAGCAGGGAAACCGCAGAAGCAGCAGCAACAGACGCTCCTGAGGAGACCTTTCCTGACCTTGCGAGCAAATCGGAAATCCATGAATATGCAGCCACTACAGCCAGACCGATCCAGATGCTGAACGCATAGAATGAGCCGGCATATGCATAATCCCTCTCACGCACCTGGTAAGGCGGCTGGTTAAGGTACAGGACGACAGCTATTCCAGTCATGAAAAACAGCAGGAATGTAACCCAGCAGCCCCTCTTGTCACGTCCGAACTGGAAAAAGATTCCAATTATGCCAAGAAGCAGAGGGAGCATATAATAATGGTTCTTTCCCTTGTTCTCCTTGAGATATGCAGGGGCATCGCTCTGGTCACCTAACCTGAGCTGGTCAATAACAGGTATTCCGCTTTCCCAGTTGCCGATGAATATATCTCCAGGCGAAGGGCTGTGTATTTCATTCTGGCGTCCGGCAAAATTCCACATGAAATATCGCCAGTACATCCAGTTGAGCTGGTAGTCAAAGAAAAACGCAAGGTTATCGAAGAAACTTGGCTTCTTGTATTCTGTACCCCTTATAGACTTTCCACGCCCGTTCATATAGCTCTCATAGAACTCCTCATAGCGTCCGTCAGGGGAGCTTGCCCACATACGCGGAAACAGCATCTTTCCTTCCGGCTTGAACTTATATGTCATCTGCCCGTCAGCCTTGATATATTTACCGTTCATAGGAGTCCAGTATTTAGGGACCTCAACATCGTATGGTGCACCGAAATACTGGCCATAGACCAGAGGATTGCTTCCATACTGCTCACGTCCGAGATAGCGCACAAGCGTAAACGGATTGTCCGGCTGGTACTCATTGGTCGGAGTCTTTACTGAGGAGCGTATTATGACGATTGAGAATATGGAGAAGCCTATGATAATCGCAGTAAAGCAAAGCAGGGCAGTATTCAGGAATACCTTGCCCGTCTTCAATGTATGGAACATGCCCCAGAAGCACAGTGCAAGCAGGGCTGCCATAAAGAATGCCGCACCGGAATTGAACGGAAGCCCGAGGACATTCACAAAGAAAAGGTCAACATACGCTGCCGTCTTCGGAAGATAAGGTATTACAACAAAGAGGATAAGCGCAAGGATCACACAGGCAACGGCAAAAATCCTGACATAGTCCTTGAATGTATAGCGGCCATCCTCCCTCTTCCTGTAATAGAACAGGAACACAAGGGCAGGAATAGCAAGCAGGTTAAGCAGATGCACTCCGATTGAAAGTCCCATGAGGAAAGAAATCAGGACAATCCACCTGTTGGCATACGGTTCATCAGCCTGTTCGTACCATTTTGTCATAGCCCAGAAGACAAGTGCGGTAAACAGTGACGACATGGCATAGACCTCTCCCTCCACTGCAGAGAACCAGAATGTATCCGAAAAGCAGTATGCGAGCGACCCGACTACGCCAGAACCGAATACCGCTATAGCCTTCCCTGCTGTATAGGTTCCGTCCCCGGACGGCTTCATCAGCCTCTTCGCAAGAAAGACTATTGTCAGATACAGGAAAAATATCGTCAAGGCCGAGCATATCGCATTCATCGCATTGACAGCAATGGCTGCATGCATATTGTCCGTAAACATTGTAAAGAACCTTGCAATAAGCTGGAACACAGGGTTCCCAGGAGGATGCCCCACTTCAAGCTTATATGACGAGGCGATAAACTCTCCGCAGTCCCAGAATGACGCGGTAGGCTCAATGGTCATCAGGTATGTCACTGAAGCCACGATAAAGACAGCTACAGCAGACAGCCTGTTCCACAAATTGAATTTCTTTTTATCCATATCAACGTTATTGTCAATAAATTAATCCAGCCTGTACCCAGCAGCAATGCCTGCAGGCCGGATACGCACAGCATGGGGAGGGGCATTTCGGCTCTGCGCCCGGTCCCTTCAGGATTTACTGGCAAGTTCCTCAGCCATGCAACAAATTTACAAATATACAAACAGAATGACTATATTTGCAAAAATTAAAATCTGTTTCATCAAAATGGCTGACAACGACTGGAAAAAGCGGCTCGGAGTAGTCTACTCCACCAATCCGGACTTCAATTTCACACAAGGGGAAGAAAAGCAGGAAGAGACACTTCCGCCTTCGTCCCAGAAGCTTATCGTCTCAATCGACCGCAGGAACAGGGGCGGCAAACAGGTCACCCTCGTCAGCGGATTCATCGGAAAGGAAGAAGACCTTGCCTGCCTGGGAAGGACGCTCAAGGTAAAATGCGGGGTCGGGGGTTCTGCAAAAGACGGTGAAATCACGATACAGGGAGACTTCAGGGACAAGGTCGTCCAGCTGTTGTGTGATATGGGGTACAAGGCAAAACGCGGGAATTAGGGATGGAAGAGATCATGCCGGTTGACAGTGCCTTTACCGGGGGCACACTGGAGCTTGGCCATGAAGCAGGTACTGCCGTATACAGCGGCAGTGAATACGGGGACATGCTTACAGATGCGCTCATAATAATGTCTGTGCTGGCTGCAGTCCTGTCAGTCAGGAGAATTGTCGACATCATACCGTCACTGATCAGCTGCATGATGAGGTGGAAAGAAGCCTTCAACCTTGAATACAGTGTAAAGCTTAGCCGCAACAGGGACATAGTCTCCGCAATATTGTTGATTCCGTTCTGCCTTCTGGTCTCCAGGTACAGGATATATTCCCCAAGGTTCCTGGATGGGATGGAACCTTCCTCCAGGGCATTGTCGACAATAGGCATAGTCATCTGCTATATAATGGTCCGCAATCTCCTGTCATATTCACTGAAGGGCAAGGCTGTAGCAAAGGCGGCATGGTGCGCAGCAGACAAGTCATTCCGTACTTTCTTCTGTTCATGTACCCTGATACTTCTTTCCACAGCAGGCGTGCTGTCATTTGCGGGCATCCCCGACAATACAGTAAAGACAGTGCTTATATACGTGTCAGGAGCGTTGTACCTGCTGTTCATTTTCCGTAAATGTCAAATTTTTAATCACTCGTGCAATCTTTTTACAACAATTTTGTACCTTTGCACCCTTGAAATTTTACCGACGGGACTTTTGGTCGCCTCGGCATTAGTTTTATAAGAAATGATCAAGAATATTCTGGTATCTCAGCAGCCCCCGAAGGTAACGGCCGCATATGATGCGGTAGCAGGGAAATATGGAGTGAAATTCGATTTCATACCTTTTTTCCTGATTGAGCCTGTTTCATCGCGCGAGTTCAGGGCCCAGAGAATAAACATTCTCGACTACACGGCCATTGTATTCTCCGCAAGATCCACAATTGACGCCTTTTTTCATCTCTGCGAAGAGCTTCGCGTCAAGATTCCCGAGACCATGAAGTACTTCTGCACGACAGAAGCCGTGGCCATGTACCTCCAAAAGCATATTGTCTACAGAAAACGAAAGATATTCTTCGGCGACGGCACGAAGGAGTCTGTGCTTTCCCTCATCGGGACAAAGCACAAGGGAGAGAAGTTCCTTATAGCGACTGCGGATTCTGCTGAGAATGACATATCATCTGATTTCGAGAAGAAAGGCCTGGACTACACAGCCGCAATATTCGTGAAATCAGTGTCACAGGACCTCAAGGGGATTGACATCAGTTCGTACGACATGTTTGTGCTGTACAACAAGGCAGATGTCAAGTCACTCTTTGAGAATTTCCCTGAGTTCAGGCAGGAGGACAAGAAGTTTGTCTCATACGGCAAATCCGTAATCAAGGCAATGGAAACCGCCGGAATCGAGATTGCGATCTCCGCACCGTCAATTGAAGCACCGTCTGTAGCCAAGGCCGTAGAAATCTATCTGGAAAAGAACAGGTAGATGGATTCTCCACGCGAAACCCTCACAAAGGGCGAAAGGCTGCACAGCAAGAAAGACATATCCGCACTTCTTGCAAGGGGCAGGTTCAGTGATGTGCCAGGAGGCTTGCGTTTCTGCTTTCTGTACGGGACAGGCAGCGGCATCAACAGGATGATGGTGTCGGTCCCGAAGAAGAACTTCAGGAGGGCAGTCAAGAGGAATCTTCTGAAACGCCGTATCCGTGAGAGCTTCCGCAGGCAGAAATCCCATCTCGAAGGATTGGACGGTACAGACATCCTCTTCATATACGGCAGCAAGGAAATCCTGACATATAAGGACATATACGATGCTGTAGGCAGGATAATAGACAAAATCAACGACTATGGACGCAGGAAAGCTGAAAAGGTTCATCCATGACGCAGCCATATTCCCGTTCATAGTCCTGATAAAGTTCTACAGGACATGTATATCACCGCTGAAACCGGCATGCTGCAGATTCACCCCCACATGTTCGCAATACGCCCTTGAAGCGTTCCGCAGGCATGGACCTTTCAAGGGACTATATCTTACTGTCAGGAGAATATCGCGCTGCCACCCGTGGGGAGGAAGCGGATATGACCCTGTTCCTTAAAAATCAACAATATGCCAAGTACAGAAGGTATCAGGAACCTGTTTGACAACATTGCCCCGGAATACGACCGGCTCAACCATCTGCTGTCCCTCGACATAGACAAGACATGGAGAAGACGTGCCGTAAGGAAGATTGTGTCGAGGCACAAGCCGCTAAATATCCTTGACATAGCATCAGGGACCGGTGACTTCGCCATAGCAATTGCCCAAAAGGCAGCAAAGGGAAGCAGGGTCACAGGCCTTGACATCTCGGAAGGGATGCTGGCAATCGGCAGGGAGAAAGTGTCCAGGCGCGGGCTCTCGGGAATCATAGACTTAGAGCAGGGCAACTGTGAGAAGATTCCATACGCAGAAGGTACATTTGACCGTGTTTCGGTGGCTTTCGGTGTCCGGAATTTCGAGCACAAGGACATCGGGCTGTCTGAAATGCGACGTATCCTGAAAAAAGGCGGAAAGATAACCATCCTTGAGCTTTCTGAACCTCAGGACAGGTTTGCACGATGGTTCTACAGGCTATATTTCAAGAACATACTGCCAAAGATAGGCGGCAAGGTGTCCGGTAACCGAAGTGCATACGAATATCTTCCTGCATCAGTACAGAATTTCCCGAGACCGGAAAGATTCATGGAGATGATGTCAGAGGCCGGTTTCAGCGATGTACGCCACAAGGCATTCACTTTCGGGATATGCAGGATGTACACTGCAGGAAAGCAGTAGGTCCCCGCTCAAATCAGAAGAAAAGATAGACGAGAAAGCCAAGCCCGGCAAGGAAGGCAAAGGCAAATGACGACATCACAAGAAGAGGGAGCATCGGGTCCAGGGCCTTTCCGGTCCGTTTCCACACACCGCGAAGATGTATCACGAACATAGGAAGAGCCAGGACAAAAAGGTAGTGCCACGGATCAAATATCCTCATCGAGACATACCATATCATTGAAGCCCAGCCCAATGCCAAGAGGGCAGTCTGATAGGCCTTTGCATTCCTCTCCCCTATTTTCAGCGGCACTGTTACCCTCGTAGCAGCATCGGTCTTCATATCCCTTATATTATTTACATTAAGTACGCCTACACTGAACAGGCCCATACTGGCAGCAGGCAGAATCATTCTCCAGTGCAGAGTATGTGAAGCCACAAAATACGCCCCCATGACGGCAACAATCCCAAAGAACAGGAATACGTATATATCCCCAAGCCCCCTGTAGCCGTATGGATTCCGGCCAAGTGTGTATCTCATTGCACCGGATATTGCAGCAACTCCAAGGAGCATAAGCAGCAACGGCTCCAGGGCAAGAAGTGTCCCGAAAGAGAAATATATCATTGCAAGTCCGGACGCTGTGCACAGGAGGACATACAATGCAATCATCACCTTGAAGTCAGTCACGGAAAGAAGTCCCCTTGACAGCGTATAGGCAGGTCCCTCCCTGTCTGCACGGTCAGTTCCATGCAGTGAATCCCCAAGTTCATTGGAGACATTGCTGAGAATCTGGAGAAAGGCCGTTGTCAGCAGGGTGGACAGGAACACAGTCCAATGTACATGGTAATCCGCAGCTGCAAGCATAAGCCCGAGCAGCACTCCTGCCAACGAAAGCGGAAGAGTCCGCAGGCGCATTGCAGCTATATAAAATCTGACTTTTTCCATACTACAGGGTCAACAACTGATGAAACAACACGTAAAACAACAAAATCTACAACTGCAAAGGAATGTTTCTTCACGACCTTTGCACCGGTTAAGAATCTTATTCGTCTCTTAAGCTCAAACATGGCAGATGTGTGCAATTCCTACCATGGGGAAGCATAAGAAAAAACTTCTGAAAAGAAGCTTTTAAAGAGGTTGCCTGCGAAGGTGACCTCTTTAGTTTTCACCAAAGCCATCTATCCGGCTGGAATTCATTGCTGCTTCCGTCTCTGCGGGAAAATCACCTTGGCATTAATGGAAAGGAAATGACCTGCAGCATACAGAATCCCGGATTTCCTCACATCATAAAGGAACTGCTCGCCGAAAGGACGTCCTTTGGGTGAAAGCAGGGCTTTATATCTTTCCCTCAACGGAAATTCCGGATCTCTCCATTTGGGTATCCCTGGATTCCGGTCACATGTAGCCAGCACCCCCGGAGCAACAACAGCAGTTATATCATCCTTCATTGCCCTGATGCCATAGTCAAAGTCACCGAAACTGTGGGAATATTTTGGCTCCATTGTCCCAAGCACCTCGTAGACAGACCGTGGCACAAGTACCATGTTTCCATTGAATATATCACATGCCACAGGTATTTCAGGATCTGGCTGGATAAGCTTTCCTCCCCTCGTCCTTCCTCCATAGCTGAGAACGCCACTGGAATCTTCAGCAGTCCCCACAACAATTGCCCTGTGCCCGAGATAGAAAGAATTTTCGAGAAGCACGGCAAATGAGCCGATGGACGGCATTGTGTCATTGTTCATCCACAGGTAGAAATCATAATTCTCCTCTGCAGCCTCATCCCATGCCGCAATCATGCCCCTGTTCCAGAAAAGGGTCCCGTCACCATTTATTATATGCACATCGGGGAAATTGTTCATGACAGCTTCCGAGAGCCCGTCTGTGCTGCCGTCGTCAGTCAGATATATGGAGAATGAATACCTGCCTTCAGCCTTGGCCGACTCAATTTCCGCATAACAGAGCCTGAGACAGTCAAGAGTAATCTCCCGACGGTTGAAAACAGTGAACAATATGGCTACAGTCTGCATCCTAATCAAGCTTAAGCACTGCCATGAATGCACTTTGAGGCACATCCACCGTACCTATCTGGCGCATCCTCTTCTTTCCCTGCTTCTGCTTTTCAAGCAGCTTCCTCTTTCTGGAGATATCACCGCCGTAACATTTCGCTGTCACATCCTTCCTGACAGCCTTGACCGTCTCACGGGCAATGATCTTGGCACCGATTGCAGCCTGGATCGCAATGTCAAACTGCTGGCGCGGGATGAGTTCCTTGAGCTTCTCGCATATCCTGCGCCCGAAATCATACGCATGGTCCACATGGATCAGCGATGACAGTGCATCTGCAGGCTCTCCGTTGAGAAGTATATCCAGCTTCACGAGCTTTGCATCCCTGAATCCGATTACATGGTAGTCAAATGAGGCATAGCCCTTTGAAATTGACTTCAGCTTGTCATAGAAATCGAAGACAATCTCAGACAGAGGCATCTCATATGTCAGTTCCAGGCGGTCCGCTGTAAGATAATGCTGGTTAATCAGAGTCCCCCTCTTGTCAAGGCAAAGCTTCATTATCGGTCCATAGAATTCCGACTTGGAAATGACCTGCGCCTTGATATACGGTTCCTCGATCTTGTCTATAAGCGTAGGGGCTGGCAAGCCTGAAGGATTATGCACATCAAGAACCTCGCCTTGGGTTGTATAGACCTTATACGACACGTTAGGCACAGTGGTTATCACATCCATCCCGAATTCCCGGTACAGCCTTTCCTGGACAATCTCCAGGTGGAGAAGGCCGAGGAAACCGCAGCGGAAGCCAAACCCGAGCGCAAGGGAAGCCTCCGGTTCAAACACGAGCGAGGCATCATTGAGCTGGAATTTCTCCAGGGATGACCTGAGCTCCTCATACTGGTCTGTCTCGACCGGATACATTCCTGCAAACAGCATCGGCTTGACTTCCTCGAACCCGGCGATGGATTCCTCGCACGGACGCTCGACATGGGTTATCGTATCACCGACCTTGACCTCTGCTGCCGTCTTTATCCCTGATATTATATAGCCGACACTTCCGCAAGGTATCTCATTCTTTGAGCAGAGCTTCATCTTCAGCACACCGACCTCATCCGCGACATACTCCTTGCCCGTGTTGAAGAATTTCACCTTGTCGCCTTTCCTTATCGAGCCATTCTTTACCTTGAAATATGCGATGATTCCCCTGAATGAGTTGAACACGGAGTCAAAGATCAGGGCCTGCAGCGGAGCCTCCGGGTCACCTGTCGGCGCAGGCACCCTCTCGACTATCGCATCAAGGATAGCGGGAACCCCCTCCCCGGTCTTGCCGGATGCACAGAGCACATCCTCCGGCTTGCAGCCGAGAAGGTCAACAACCTGGTCCGTGACCACGTCCACCATTGCCGCATCCATGTCTATCTTGTTCAGCACCGGGATAATCTCCAGATCATGCTCAATGGCAAGATACAGGTTGGAGATTGTCTGTGCCTGTATTCCCTGCGTCGCATCCACGACAAGAAGCGCACCCTCGCATGAGGCAATCGCCCTTGACACCTCATACGAGAAGTCCACGTGGCCCGGAGTGTCAATCAGGTTCAGGACAAATTTCTCGCCTTTGTAGACATACTCCATCTGGATTGCATGGCTCTTGATTGTGATCCCTTTTTCCTTCTCAAGGTCCATAGAGTCCAGCACCTGGGCTTCCATATCTCTACTGCTCAAAGTATTAGTAATCTCAAGCATTCTGTCGGCCAACGTACTTTTACCGTGGTCGATATGCGCTATTATGCAAAAGTTCCTCGTGTTCTTCATTAGAAATTCTGTAATCTCTGCAAAGATAATCCAAATAATGAAAATAATTGTGTACATTTGTCAATGATGTACTAATACATAACTATCTTAATCTGATATGACGAGAATTGAAGAACTCAAACAGATTGCCTCCCAGGTCAGGAGAGACATTGTCAGAATGGTTACCGAGGCCAAGTCCGGACATCCCGGCGGTTCAATGAGCAGTGCAGATTTTCTCACTGCCCTTTATTTTGATGTAATGGAGCATGACCCTGCGGCATGGACACGCGACGGCAAAGGCTCCGATGTCTTTATCCTTTCCGCAGGACATCTGACCCCTGTCTACTACTCAATCCTTGCACGCTGCGGATATTTTCCGGTAAAGGAACTGGGGACATTCCGTAAATTCGGCACACGTCTCCAGGGACATCCGTCCATTGACCACGGCCTTCCCGGAATATTCCAGACATCAGGTTCCCTCGGACAGGGACTTTCTGCGGCCGCAGGCTTTGCAATAGGCAAGAAGCTTGACAAGGAAGACAAGACCGTATACGTCATGATGGGAGACGGAGAATGCGAAGAAGGGCAGATATGGGAAGCAGCAATGTTTGCTGCCCACCAGGGGCTGGACAACCTTATAGCTATGGTTGACTGGAACGGCCAGCAGATTGACGGCAAGGTCGACGAGGTCGGCGGAGTCGGTGACCTTGAAGCTAAATGGAAAGCTTTCGGATGGACTGTCTTCTCATGCGACGGACATGACTTCCAGCAGATTCTCGATGCCTTTGCCAAGGCAAAGGCAGAACGGGGAAACGGCAAGCCGGTTGTAATCCTGATGAAAAGCGACATGGGACACGGTGTGGACTTCATGGCAGGAACCCACAAATGGCACGGGAAGGCACCTTCACAGGAGCAGTGCAATGAGGCTCTCTCACAGCTGGAGGAGACTCTTGGAGACTTTTAGAATCGTAGCAGACAGTACATTAAATCGCGAAAACAATGAAAGAATATACAAACTCCGGCAACAAGGATACCCGCAGTGGCTTCGGTGCAGGCCTTTTCGAGGCCGGAAAACAGAATGCAGACATAGTTGCAATGACAGCAGACCTTATCGGGTCACTCAAGATGGACGCCTTTGCAGAGGCATTTCCTGAAAGATTCGTGCAGTGCGGTATTGCAGAAGCCAATATGGTTGGAGCAGCTGCAGGACTTGCAATCAGCGGAAAGATTCCCTTTATCGGTTCATTTGCAGAATTTGTGACTGGACGTGTATATGACCAGATCCGCCAGGAAGTGGCATACGGCAACACAAATGTAAAGATATGCGCATCGCATGCAGGTATAACACTCGGTGAAGACGGCGCGACACACCAGACAATGGAGGACATCGCTCTGATGAGGGCACTTCCTGGAATGGTTGTAATAAATCCATGCGACTACAACCAGACAAAGGCTGCGACATTGGCTGCCGCTGAATACAAAGGCCCTGTATATCTACGTTTCGGACGCCCAGGAGTGCCGAACTTCACTCCTGAAGACCAGAAATTCGAAATAGGCAAGGCCATAATGATGAATGAAGGTACAGACGTGACCGTGTTCGCCACAGGACATCTCGTCTGGGAAGCACTTGAAGCATGCAAGGCACTTGAGGCAGAAGGCATATCAGCCGAAATCATAGACATCGCCACCATCAAGCCCCTTGACGAGGAAGCAGTCATAGCATCTGCGCGCAAGACCGGTGCAATAGTCTGCGCTGAGGAGCACAACACTCCAGGAGGCCTTGGAGAACTGGTCAGCGGCGTACTTGCAAGGAACCTCCCCACCCCTGTTGAGTTCATATCCGGAGGCGACAGGTTCGGGCAGAGCGGCACACCGGCAGAACTGATGAAAGCCTACGGACTTGATTCAGCACATATCGTGGAGGCTGCCAAGAAAGCTATCAGCAGGAAATAGCCATAAATCATTTCACGGTGAAGAATCTGACAGACAAGGAAATTATGGCCTTGTACCGCGCGGGAAGGCAGGAAGAAGCCTTCTCTGCGCTGGTACAGTCATATAAGGAGCGGCTATATTGGCACATCCGCAGATTTGTCTGCTCACATGAAGACACCGATGACCTGCTTCAGGATACCTTCATCAAGATATGGAATGCCCTGGAGACTTTCAGGGAAGACTCCAGGCTCTTTACATGGGTATACAGGATAGCAACCAACGAGACCCTAAATTTCATAAGGAAGAAAAAAATCAGGGGAATGCTCAAGATGGAACCACTTGACAACATACTCTACAGACAGATTGACGACGACACCTGCTTCAACGGCAATGAACTGCAGAGAGAACTGCACAAGGCCATACAGAAACTTCCGCAGAAACAGCGTCTTGTGTTCAACATGAGATATTTCGATGAACTGAGCTACAATGAGATTTCAGAAATACTCGACACTTCTCCAGGGTCATTGAAAGCCTCATATCACCACGCCTATGTAAAAATCAAGGAGGAACTCAGGAAACATTTCTGAAAATTGGATTTGTGCAAAAACAAAAGTTAAAGAAATTTTCACAATCCCTTTAACTTTTTGACATTTTAGTGTCTAATATTTGGTTTTGCCTTTAAAATGATGGGAAACGGAGAAAAAGACATACTTGCAACGAGAAAGGAGCTAAAGCAGATGCCGTTCAAAACTCCTGAGGGATATTTTGACGGATTCAAGGTAGACGTCAGCCGTACAGGCCAGGATGCAGTGGACAGGAAAGAAATGTTCCGCATCCCTGCCTTCAGTAAAATTTCACCTTATCTCGCCATGGCAGCAATGTTCGCCATAATAGCAGCTGCCGGGACAGCACTGATGAAGATTATTCAGCCGGATGACTATCTCCAGGAATATGGTTCCTTTGCGTACATTGACCTGATTCCGGTCACTGACCCATACTCCATATATTATTCCTGCAATGAGGAGTATGACGCAATCTCGGAAGAGGATGTAATAGAATACCTTATCAACGAGGGTACAAGTCTGGAAATGATTGACAACGAATAAAATCAATAACGATGAAAAGATTTTTGACATTTATTGCGATGATGCTTTTCTTCATCCCTTGTGCTGTTTCACAGGACCGGAAAGAGAACTGGAGAGAAAAGATGAGAAGCGAGAAGATTGCTTTCCTGACCAACGAGATGGACCTTACTCCGGAAGAGGCGCAGGTCTTCTGGCCTGTGTACAATACCACATGCGAGGATAGGGACAAAGTCCAGAGGGCAGTCATGGAAGCCTACAAGGCATTGAATGAAGCGATAAAGTCCAACAAGCCACAAAAGGAGATCGGGGTAAAGCTTGATGCATATATCCGTGCACTTGACAACCAGGCAGGCATGGCAGGAAGGCATGTGGAAGAGTACAGGAAGGTCCTGCCGACAGAAAAAGTGGCAAAGCTCTATCTTGCAGAAGAGAAATTCCGCCGCGAGCAAATCCACAGGCTTCACAACAGGGGGCCTGAACCACGTGGCCCTCAGCCTGGAAGATAATTGCACTCAACAGTGGCAAGCAGCAAATGCCGCTCCATAACAACAAAAGTGGCTGTCATCCTGGATGGCAGCCACTTTTATATTACTATGTTTCAATTAGATAGAAAGCACATTAAGGACATTGATAAGCTCCCTGTCGATAGGCTTGTCAATACGGATTGCCTTATTGAACGGGACATACACAATCTGGTCATCCTTGACACCGATCATGATATTGCGCTGTCCGTCCTTCAAAGCATCTATCGCCGCGACGCCAAGACGGCTTGCCAGGATACGGTCCTGGGCAGTCGGCACTCCTCCACGCTGCAGATGTCCAAGGATAGTCACACGGGCCTCAAACTCAGGATATTCCTTCAACAGACGGTCTGCATAGTACTGTGCACCGCCAGTACCGTCCTTCTTGCTCTCGGACACGAGCACGATACTGCTGTTCTTGCTCTTGCGCACTCCCCTGCCGATGAATGATGCAAGCTGGTCGACATCTGTCTTGTCTTCTGGTATGATTGCAGCCTCGGCACCTGTTGCAATGGCGGCATTCTGCGCAAGGAATCCGGCATCACGTCCCATTACCTCAATAAAGAAAATGCGGTTGTGTGAATTGGCTGTGTCACGGATCTTGTCCACACAGTCCATGATCGTGTTCAGCGCTGTGTCATAGCCAATTGTAGTATCTGTACCATACAGGTCATTGTCTATAGTGCCAGGAAGTCCCACACAAGGGATGTCATACTCAGCAGCAAGTATCTGCCCTCCTGTAAGGGAACCGTTACCGCCTATCACGACAAGGGCATCAATTCCTGCTGCCTTGATGTTCTCATACGCCCTGGCCCTTCCGGACTCATCCATGAAGTCCTTGCTTCTTGCAGTCCTGAGGATTGTACCTCCACGGTTGATGGTACCGCTGACACTTTCTGAAGTAAAGTCCTTTATCTCATTGTTTATCAATCCCTCAAAACCTCGGTAGATGGCTTTGACCTTCCATCCGTTATATATGGCAGCTCTTGTCACGGCGCGGATTGCCGCATTCATTCCAGGGGCGTCACCGCCTGAGGTGAGCACACCGATTGTATTAATTTTTGGCATAGCTATAATTTTCAAAATCACCTGCAAATCTACAAAATTGGAAATGAGAACACAAATTATCACCATGTTTTTGTAATTTTGCCGTCCAACGGGAAATCATTGGCCACCTTTTGAAACACCATCACACCATTTCCCTGCAGCTAATTTAATCTGACACATGAAAATAGGAGACATAGACCTTGGAACGCAGCCGCTTCTGCTGGCACCGATGGAAGACGTGACAGACGCATCATTCCGATTTATCTGCAAGGAATTCGGTGCAGACATGATGTACACAGAATTCATTTCCTCCGACGGACTGATAAGGGATGCAAAAAAGTCGCTTGCCAAGCTTGTGACATACGGCTACGAAGCTCCGATAGGCATACAGATATACGGGAATATTCCGGAAGCTATGGTTGATGCCGCCCGGATGGCAGAAAGGGCAGCAGAGATTGCAGGAGGCCATGGTGCAGACCTTGTGGATATCAATTTCGGATGCCCTGTCAACAAGATTGCCAGGCGCGGTGCAGGAAGCGGAATGATGAGGGAGCCGGACAAGATGGTGGAGATAACACGCCGGGTCGTGGATGCCGTGAAGCTTCCTGTCACTGTCAAGACACGTCTCGGATGGGACGAAGACTCCAAGATAATAGTGGAACTTGCAGAACGGCTTCAGGATGCAGGTATCCAGGCCCTTACAATACACGGCCGCACTCGCTGTCAGATGTACACAGGCGAAGCTGACTGGACACTTATCGGCAAAGTCAAGGAAAACCCGAGGATGCACATCCCCATAATCGGCAATGGAGACATCAATTCGCCGGTCAAGGCAAAGGAAGCATTTGACAGATATGGAGTTGACGGGATCATGATAGGACGCGCCACATACGGGCATCCATGGATATTCAGGGAAATCAGGCATTACCTTGAGACAGGCGAGATTCTCCCTCCGATGACGGTCAAGGACAGGGTATCCCTGGCAAAGGGACATCTAGCAAAATCAATTGAAATCAAGGGGGATAGAGTCGGGATCCTGGAGATGCGCAGACATCTGAGCTGCTATTTCAAGGGACTTCCGGACTTCAAGGAGACAAGGCTCAGGCTCGTTACACTCAACGATCCTGAGGAGCTGTACAGGACGCTTGACATGATAGCGGAAAGATGGGGTGCGGAAGAAGCCGGGACAGGCAGCATCTACGGATTGTGATCCACATGACATTTTATATGTTCAACGACAGGATTTTTTGAGTATTTTTGACGTCATGATAGATAAGATATTATTGGCTCCATACTACTGGACTCTCCGCCTTCGGCATAAGCTTTACGACTGCGGAGCGAAGAAATCGTATGTCAGCCCGGTCCCGACCATCTGTGTAGGGAACATAACTGTAGGCGGGACAGGAAAGACACCGCACACGGAAATGCTGATCCGTTTCCTGATGGAAAGCCCGGAGTGGAAAGGCAGGAACATAGCTGTACTTTCACGTGGCTACAAGAGGAAAAGCAAAGGCTTCCAGATTGTTGATGCTGAAGGAAGTGCAAAAATGTATGGTGACGAGCCTCTGCAGATTAAGAAAAAGTTTCCGGAGATAACTGTCGCCGTGGACAGGAACCGTGTCCATGGATGCCAGGTCCTTTCCGGTGGGACAACGGCAGCTGACGGCACAAAGACCCCTCCGGCAGACATTATAATACTTGACGATGCATTCCAGTACAGAGCTTTAAGACCGGCACTTTCTATCGTGCTTGTAGACTACCGCAGGCCAGTATTCAAGGATCACCTCATGCCTCTGGGACATCTGAGGGATATTCCGGAAAGGCTGCACAAGGCCGACATGGTCATTGTCACCAAATGCCCCGCATATATGGACGAGTGGGAAAAGAGCAAATGGATAAAGGCCCTCGGATTTGACGGGAAAGTTCTTTTCAGCACTATCGGGTATGACGAACCTGTAGCCGTATTCCCTGAAGGCGATGTACACTATATACACTCACAGAGGCTTGTGCTTTTCACCGGGATAGCCAATGACACTCCACTGGCCAAGCACCTCAGCGGAAAATACAAGATTGTCAAGAGATTGCGCTTCGGAGATCACCACAAGTTCTCACGCAGTGACATTGCAGCCATAGACCGGGCGGCGAGACAATTCCCGACGGCCCTGGTTGCCACAACGGAAAAGGACGCACAGCGTCTGTACGATGCCAAGGCAATGCCTGGACGTCTCAGGGAAAGGATATTCAAGATTCCTATCCGTGCAATGTTCACATCAGAAGAGGAAAGAATACGCTTTGCAGACAGTCTCAGCAGACTTCAGCAAGCATAACTGAACAGTCGCAAAAGACCTGCTTCAAGGTCTTCCGCGGCTGTCCCAGTTCACCGTATCTCCGGCACGGATGAGATTCTGTCATTGCTGGATGCAAACTGCCACACCTGCTCCGCAGCAATATTATTTCCCTGCAAGAAGGTCATTCTGGATCTGGACAGATGCTTCGTGGATAGCGTTGAACACAGTTGTCACAAACTTCTCAGACAGGCCAAGCTCTGTCCCTTTGCTGACCATGCTCTCAAGGATTGAATCCCAGCGCGCTGTCTGGAGAATTGCAATGTTGTTGTCCCTCTTGTATTCTCCAATCTTGCGGCTGATTTTCATCCTCGATGCAAAGGTGTTGAGAAGATTCTCGTCTATCACATCAATGACAGACCTCAGCTGGTCTATGTTCTCCTTGTAGACAAGATTGTCCGAATCATTTTCCCTAACTGTAAGGCTAAGCAGCATCTCGCGAAGTTCTGCAGGCACAAGCTGCTGTTTCGCATCACTCAAGGCACAAGACGGATTACAATGGCTTTCTATCATAAGTCCCTCAAGGCCAAGGTCAAGTGAACGTTGGGAAATTTCCCTGAGATATTCACGGCTCCCTCCCATGTGGCTCGGGTCACAGAAGAACGGCAGCTCCGGATAACGTGTGCGAAGCTCAACTGCAACCTGCCAGCCCGGTTCATTGCGGTATTTGCTTTTCCCGAATGTCGAGAATCCCCTGTGGATAACTCCCAATTTACGCACGCCACAGGCATTCAGCCGTTCAAGTGCACCAATCCAGAGGTCTATATCCGCATTTACAGGATTTTTCACGAGGACTGGTATATCCACATCCCTCAATGCTTCTGCAATTTCCTGTACAAGGAACGGGTTTGCTGTTGTCCTTGCACCGAGCCATACCAGGTCAACCCCATATTTAAGGCATTCAAAGACATGCTTTTCACTTGCCACCTCGGTAGAAATCTTCAGGCCGAATTCCTTCTTGGCCCTCTGCATCCATTTCAGTCCAGGTGCGCCTACACCCTCGAAAGACCCAGGATGTGTCCTCGGTTTCCATATTCCGGCACGGAACACATTCAGTCCAGCTGCCTTAAGCTGTCCGGCAGTCTCCATGACCTGCTCCTCAGACTCTGCGCTGCAAGGTCCTGCGATTACGCATGGCCTCGGCTCCTTAAACATGCCCCACTCTGAAATGGGGGCAATATCCAATCTTTTTTCCATATATATGTAATTATCTGATTATACGTTTAATCCTGTTGGCCTCCTCAATCAGGCTCCTTATAGAATCCTCATCATATTCAGCAATCGCTTCGCGGAAAGCCTTCATCTTGTCTATATATGTGTCCACGACCTGCAGGACATTGTCCCTGTTTTGCGAAAGAATTGGGACCCACATTTCTGCATTGCTCTTTGCCAGACGCACAGTAGATGAAAACCCTCCGGAAGCCAGGTCAAAGATATGCTTCTCGTTACGCTCCTTCTCCAGGACCGTCAGGGCAAGGGCAAATGACGTGATATGGGATATATGCGACACGTATGCAGTATGCACATCATGGTTAGAGGCATTCATATATATCTGCCTCATGTTCAAGGCATCATACATTGCCTCAACTGTCTTCACGGCCTTCGGTGAGGAGTCCCCGCTGTTGCATATTATGCAGGCACGCCCGTCAAAAAGCCCTGGCATGGCAGCCCATGGGCCGGAATACTCGGTTCCCGCCATCGGGTGTGTAGCTACATAGCAACGGCGCATCGGGTGGTAATGCACAGCATTCACTATCGACTCCTTTGTCGAGCACACGTCTATCACAATCTTGCCTGATTTTGCATGGCTGTCTCCATCCGTTTCAGCAGCACCTATTACCGCAAAACGGTCAAGAATGTCCGGAAGCATCTTTACGGCAGCACCCACAGGCACAGCTACAATCACAAGGTCGCTCACCTCAATGCACTCACCATAGCTTACAACACGGTCTACAAGCCCAATTTTTTCGGCAGCCGCTGCATTCACAGGCTCAGCCTCCACTCCGACAAGTTCATCTGCAAAGCCTTTGCGTCTCAGGTCTATCGCCATAGAGCCTCCTATAAGGCCAAGTCCTATTATTCCTACTTTCATCTTATGCTGAACTAAAGTTTCTCCAGTAACCATTATATTGACAATCGCGTACTTATGCGGTTTGCAAAGCTTTTCCCATCGCATAAGTTCGTACACGTTACATCCTCTCTAAATATTTTTAATCCTGCCGTATGCCTCCATAAGGGTCTCCTCTGATGCGCAGAGCGAAATACGTATAAAATCATTTCCATTACTTCCGAAGATAAATCCCGGGGTTATGAACACATCCGCACCATACAGGACAACATCAGACAGCCTTTCACCCAATGATTTCTCTTCTCCGGAAAAGTCAGATGCCTCTGCTGGCTGGTCATAATGCGCTGAAAGATACGGATTGCCTGCATCTACGCGTCCCCAGAGGAACATGCCTGTACTGCCTGCATCATATTTCACTCCAAGGAGATCAAAAATCCTGGCAGCAATGACTTTTCTCCTGCGGTACACGGCATTCTGTTCCTCAAACCATTCCGGTCCCTGCTTCAATGCCTCAACTGCAGCCAGCTGCATCGGACGGAACATCCCGGAATCCATCTGGCTCTTGACTTTAAGGATTTCTGCAATTACATCAGCCGCACCGGCAACCATTCCGATTCTCCATCCGGACATGTTGTGAGCCTTGCTCAGGGAATTCAGCTCTATGCAGCAGTCTTTTGCCCCAGGGATAGACAATATTGACAACTGCCTGTCTGCCAATATGAAACTGTACGGATTATCATTGCATATCATTATCCCATGCCTGCGTCCAAAGTCTACAAGCCTTTGATAGAGAGCCTCAGAAGCAGAGCCTCCGGTAGGCATGTTAGGATAGTTCGTCCACATCAGCTTGACTCCAGCCAGGTCCATTTTCTCCAGGGCGTCAAAGTCAGGCCACCACCCATCTTCCTCCTTCAGGTCGTATGATACGATTTCCGCTTCGACAAGACATGATGCGGAAGAATATGTCGGATAGCCGGGATTCGGTACAAGCACCTTGTCACCTTTGTCCAGGAATGCGAGGGAGACCAGGAGTATTCCCTCCTTTGATCCGGCCAGGGGCTGTATTTCACATGCAGGATCCAACCCGACACCATAATAGCGGCTGTACCATTCCGCAAATGCCTGTCTCAGCTCCGGTATGCCGACATAGCTCTGATATGCATGGACGCCATGCTGTACAGCACTGTCTGTCAAGGCATTTATCGCCTCTGCCGGCGGCATCCCGTCCGGAGCACCTATTCCGAGGTTTATTATTCCGTCACGGCCTTCCGAAGAAAGCCTCCGGTTGATTGCCGCAATTTCCTTCAACTTCATGGAGAAGTAGTATTCCTTTACACTCTCCGTCCTATGTGCAGGTCTTATTATCATAATTATTAATATTTTAAGCGCATTATACAAACTTCCGCCACGTTATCTCCCCAAAGAGTCCTGTCCTGGCTCCAGGCTTGACAGACTGCACTGCAAAAAGCCGGAAACCACATTATACAGCTGCCACATATTCACCGAGGACATCCAGGTCCTCCATAAGCGGACGGATTGCCGTAATGGACTGGGTGTAGCGTTCATAGCTGTCGAACTTTATGTCCACATAAAAGAAGTACTGCCACTCACGGCCCGGAATCGGCAATGACTGTATCCTTGTGAGGTTCATACCATAGAATGAAAGGATTGTCAGTACATGCGCAAGTGATCCGGATGTGTGCGGCAGCGTAAAGCAGAGAGAAACCTTGTTGACCTTTTCCTTTGGGACCTCCAGGGCATCGTCAAGAATAAGGAATCTCGTGAAATTCTGCTTGTAGGTCTCGATTCCCGGTGCCAGGATTTCCAGGCCATACAGTTCTGCGGCAAGTGAGGAGGCAATAGCACCGACACCTTCAAGCTTTCCGGCAGCAATGTCAGCCGCACTCTTGGCCGTATCCTCCGACTCGACAAGACGTATATGCGGATACTGCTTGAAGAACGGCCTTGTCTGGTTTATCGCCATATAATGCGAACGGGCCTCACATATATCCTCTATCCTCTGTCCCGGCAACGCCATAAGATTCTGCTCTATACGCAGGAAAATCTCGCCCTTTATACTGACCCTGTTCCTGTGAAGAAGCTCGAAGTTTGGCAGGAGACCTCCTGATACGGTGTTCTCGATAGCCATGACTGCTGCATCTGCCATACCGTCAGCCATTGCATCATAAAGCCCGTCAAATGTGGCACATTCCACAATTTCAGGGAATCCTCCCTCAAGCGTATGATAGAACTGCCGTGCCGCCTGCTCATGGAATGAGCCGCTAAAGCCTTGTATTGCAATCTTTTTCATTTTATATCATAAAAAAGGCTGTCCGTTAAATCCGGACAGCCACAACAATTAATCTCTATATATGGTCATGAGCGCAACTTCCGGACTATACTCTTTTTAGAGAATAGCAGTAATAAAAGCTAAATCGGAAGTAATTTCTCATAACGCCTACAAAGTTAACTAACTTTTGGATATATGCAACACTGCCGGGGGATGATATTGACAACTTATTTTATGACAAAATAGAATTTCACAACTGTGCTGCCATTCTTTCTGGACAGGATCATTTTGCCTCCACTATAGTCATAGTCCTCCATATTATATATGACACCCTTGAAACGAAGTGTTCCACCAGCTGGCTCAAAGTAATATGGTACAGTCTCAGTGCTGCCAGATTTCCACAAGATACCGACCTTATTGCCGTCAAGGAATGACAGCGATATAAAAGAACAATCCTCAGGCACTGCCGGTCCACTGCCTTCACATATTTCCTCGTTCACCTGCAGCCAGTCACCGGAAAGCGTTTCCCCCACATCCTTAGCCCTGGTACAGGACAGCAGGGATAGACAGAAACAAACGGCAATATTTATTTTTAAAAAAGTCATTTTATTGCCAATATTGTGATAATTTATCTAATCCTGACTCTGTGGGACTATACTCTTTCAGGAGAATAGTAATAATAATAGCTAAATCGGAAGTAGTTTCTCATAACGCCTACAAAGTTAACTAACTTTTGGATATATGCAACACTGCTCAGGGATGATATTGACAACTTATTCGAGTGCGGAATCAAAAAAGCCTGCCAGCGGAAAACCGGTGGGCAGGCTTCTATATTCAATATTGAAGAGACATCAGACAGTAAGGATTTCCTTCTCCTTTGCACTGACAAGTTCATCAACCTTCTTGCCGAATGCATCTGTCTCCTTCTGCACGTTCTGCTCGTACTCCTTCTGCATATCCTCCGGCATACCCTCCTTCTGCGCCTTCTTGAGAAGCTCAATTGCATCACGGCGTACATTCCTGACAACAACCTTCGCATTCTCACCTGCTGCCTTTGCCTTCTTGAGAAGCTCCTTGCGGCGGTCCTCAGTAAGAGGCGGAACAGTGCAGCGGATAGACTCACCGTTATTCTGCGGAGTAAATCCAAGGTTCGCATCCATGATTGCCTTCTCGATTACAGGGATCATCTTCTTCTCCCAAGGCTGGATCATGATGGTCTTGGCATCAGGCGTAGTCACGGACGCAACCTGGGGTACAGGTGTAGGGCTGCCATAGTAGTCAACCATCACATTGTTGAACACCAATGTGTTTGCCTTGCCGGCACGATAAGTCTTAAGGTCCTCTTCAAGGAACTTCACAGCATCGGACATCTTGTCCTTTGCACCATTCAGGATTTCTTTTGCTTTATCAATCATAATAATTCTAAGTTGTCTGCTATATAATAAGGTATATTAAACATGCACGAGAGTGCCGACCTGCTCGCCGCTGATAAGGCGTGTAAGGTTGCCCTTTGCATTCATGTCGAACACAATTATCGGCATATTCCCCTCGCGGCAGAGGGCGAATGCAGTCTGGTCCATGACCTTCAGGTGATCCTCAAGAGCCTTGTCGAAAGTCAGTTCATCGTATTTCACTGCTGTCGGATCCTTCTCCGGGTCAGCGGTATAGACACCGTCGACACGGGTTCCTTTAAGAAGGGCATCTGCCTTGATCTCGAGAGCACGCAATGCTGCACCGGAATCCGTTGTAAAGAACGGGTTTCCAGTACCGCCTGCGATAAGCGCGACCCCGCCCCTTTCGAGGACAGCCACAGCGTCATCCCTCATATAGTATCTGGCAACAGGCTCCATCGGGGTTGCAGTGAACACCTCGGCCTCGACTCCTGCTGAACGTATTGCCATGGCAAGTCCAAGGGAATTGATCACCGTTGCAAGCATCCCCATCTTGTCCCCGTTTACACGGTCGAATCCTTTTCCGGCACCGGAAAGTCCACGGAAGATATTGCCGCCACCTATTACAATTGCCACCTGCAGTCCGCTGCGCACAGCATCAGCCACTTCCGATGCATATCTTGCCAGCCATTCCTCGCTTATGCCTTTCCCTGACGGGCCGCCCAGGCTTTCCCCGCTGAGCTTCAAGAGAACTCTTCTATACATAATCCTTTAAAAAATTACAGCAAACAAAAGTATCGAATTATTATGAAACTTGCAAGAAAGAATATATCTTTGCACACGAATGCATAACAGGATTAAAATATACTGAACATATGGCAAACATTTTAAAATCTTCAATCGGCAAGAAGCTCATCATGAGCATTAGCGGCCTTTTCCTGATTATTTTCCTTCTTCTCCACGTGAGCATCAACCTGTTCTCTGTGATTGACACATGCAACGGGACATTTGGAGACCCTGACGGACTTTTCGCCCTCGGATGCTGGTTCATGTCCACTCCGGTGGTGACTGTAATGGTTCCGGTCCTCGCACTCGGATTTATCATCCACATCATCTACGCTTGCTACCTTACATGGTGCAACATCGAGACCCGTGGAGGCTACAGGCGTTACGAAGTATCAAGCAAGGCAAAGACAGAGTCCTGGGCATCAAAGAACATGTTTGCCCTCGGTATTATCGTACTCGGATTCATCGTCCTTCACCTTACACACTTCTGGGATGAAATGCAGCTCAGGGAATTCATGGGTGAAGAGGCATCTGACCCTTACGTTCTCCTTACAACCACTTTCGGACGATGGTGGATGGTAGTGCTTTACCTTGTATGGTTCGGAGCACTCTGGTTCCACCTTACACATGGTTTCTGGAGCGCATTCCAGACACTCGGATGGAGCAACATGATATGGGTCAAGAGACTCAACGTCATCGGCTATATTTTCGCAACACTGATTTTCCTTGGCTTTGCTGTTGTAGCAGTAAATGCTTTCCTCCAGGCAAATGCACTGATAGGTTAGGAAGACAGATATATAGAAACCGCGAAAGGCTGGCCGGAAAAGGTCAGCCTTTCTTTTTTATACGAATAACACATTAACAAAATCCATCAATGAAGACAAAACGTTTTTTCCTCCAGGAGAATGAACTCCCGACACAATGGTATAACATCCAGGCGGACATGGTCAACAAGCCGCTTCCGCTGCTTCACCCCGGCACAAGGGAACCTCTGAAGCCCGAAGACCTGTATCCAATCTTTGCAGAAGAGCTTTCAAGGCAGGAGCTCAACCAGACAGACAGGTTCATCGATATTCCTGAGCCAGTCCTCGAGAAATACACATACTACCGTTCTACCCCACTTGTAAGGGCATACGGACTGGAAAAGGCACTGGACACACCGGCACACATCTATTTCAAGAACGAGAGTGTAAGCCCGGTAGGTTCACATAAGCTCAACTCCGCACTTGCACAGGCATATTACTGCAAGCAGGAGGGAGTCAAGAACATAACGACCGAGACAGGGGCGGGCCAGTGGGGTACGGCATTGTCATACGCAGCAAGCGTATTCGGACTTGAGGCAGCAGTATACCAGGTAAAGATAAGCTATGAGCAGAAGCCCTACAGAAGAAGTGTTATGCAGGTATTCGGAGCACAGGTAACCCCGTCTCCTTCAATGTCAACAAGGGCTGGTAAAGACATCCTTACTGCACATCCGAATCACCAGGGTTCACTTGGCACGGCAATTTCAGAGGCCGTGGAGCTTGCACAGATGACTCCAGACTGCAAATATACTCTCGGCTCTGTCCTTAGCCATGTCACTCTGCATCAGACAATCATCGGACTGGAGGCTGAGAAGCAGATGGAGATGGCAGGAGAATATCCGGATGTCGTGATTGCATGCTTCGGCGGCGGCTCGAACTTCGGAGGAATCTCTTTCCCGTTCATGAGGCACAACATCCTCGAAGGCAAGAAGACGAGATTCATTGCAGCCGAGCCTGCATCATGCCCTAAGCTGACAAAAGGAAAATTCGAATATGACTTCGGTGACGAAAGCGGCTATACCCCTCTTCTTCCGATGTTCACACTCGGGCATCTGTTCACCCCGGCGAACATCCATGCCGGAGGACTGAGGTATCACGGAGCCGGAGTGATTGTTTCACAGCTCCTCAAGGATGGATATATGGAGGCTGTAGATATCGAGCAGCTCGATTCATTCAAGGCCGGCTGCCTGTTTGCCAAGGCAGAAGGCATCGTCCCGGCACCTGAATCATGCCATGCAATTGCAGCTACAGTACAGGAGGCCCTCAAATGCAAGGAGTCAGGAGAAAGCAAGGTACTGCTGTTCAACCTCTCCGGACACGGTCTGATGGACATGACGGCATACGACAAGTATCTTGCAGGTGACCTTGTAAATTTCAGCTACAATGGATAGCCGTCAAAACCGCGGCAAAGGCTATAGAGGCTGAGTCTTTCCCCTGAGCCACTCGGAAATCTCTGACGGGAGCCTTGGAGAAAGGGCCGCATAGACTTTGGCATTATAGGCATTGAGCCATTTGATTTCATCCGCTGTCATCAGTTCCCTGACGATGGCGGATGTGTCTATATGGCACAACGTCAATGTCTCGAACTCAAGCCATTCACCGAAATCATTCATCCCGGCCTCAACACACAGGATTATGTTCTCATGCCTTACGCCATGCATCCCTTCACGGTATATCCCAGGCTCGTTGGAGGTCACCATCCCCGGAAGAATCGGCTGCGAGTTGAAATTCTGCCTTATGCCCTGTGGACCTTCGTGCACTCCGAGATAGAACCCGACACCATGGCCTGTCCCATGGCCAAAATTCCGTTTGCTTCTCCATAGGGCATTCCTTGCGAGTATGTCAAGCTGGCATCCCGCCGTCCCTTTCGGGAACCTGGCCATGGACAGCTGGATCATTCCTTTGAGTACAAGAGTGTAGTCCTCCTTCTCCAGAGGAGTGCATTCCCCCATCGGGACAGTACGGGTAATGTCTGTAGTGCCGAAAAGATATTGTCCTCCGGAATCCACAAGATAGAGTCCACGCGGAAGAATCACCGCAGAGCCATGTACAGGGGTGCTGTAATGGGGCAATGCGGCATGCTCAGCGTATGCAGATATATTCTCGAAACTGTTGCCACGGTATCCGGCAATTTCACTCCGGAGCGAGGTAAGCTTTGCAGAAGCGTCCCATTCCGTCAGCATTGTACCGGAAGCCACCTCTTTTTCAAGCCAATACAGGAATTTCTCCATCGCCAGGCCGTCTTCGAGATGAGCTTCCCTGAAGCCCTGTATCTCGACACTGTTCTTCAATGCCTTCTGGAGCTGGACCGGAGAAAAACCACAGACGACATTCTCCGCCCCGAACGCCTCTGTCACATATATGTGGAGATTTGCATTCATTGTAGACGGGTCAATGAATATCCGCCCTGAGCCATCACCCTCACCCATAAGCTCAACAAAGATGTCATCATACCGGCAGATTTCGATACCGTCAGCCCTCAGTTCATTGAAACTGTATTCTGTGTCGACATCCTGTGCATCCATTCCGTCCTTGACGACGAACCAGCAGACCCTGTCAATTGTAATGTAAAGATAAGAAATGACATAAGGGTTGTACTCTATGTCATTGCCACGGACATTCAGCAGCCATGCAATCTCATCGAGGGAAGAGAGCAGCACTGCATCATAATCCCCTTTCAGCATAAATCCGCGCAACCACGAGATTTTCTGCAGGCGCGACTGCCCGACAATGCTTTCATCAAGTGTAATTATCGGGGAGACCGGGACATCTGGCCTGTCAATCCAAATAGCCGAAAGCATATCTGGGACATCTACAATCCGGCAACAGCCATCCTGTACAGTACAGCAGGCAGGACTTTCAATGGACTCCTGTATCTCTGTTACCATGTCCACAGACATGCAGCGGCCATCGACAGCAACCACAGATGCCTTCCCGGCAAGCCATTGCGGAATACTCACGGATTCAGGCAGACGCGTCCTGTGCAATTCTATGCCTGTTCCCTGCAGTTGCTCCAGTGCCTGTATAAAATACCTGGAATCCGTCCACAGCCCAGCGTGGTCCATGGTAATGACTACGTCCCCGGCCTCACCTGTGAATCCGGAAATCCATTTCACCTGCTGCCACCTTGGAGCAGGATATTCGCTTGCATGTGGATCAGATGCACAGATGACAACTGCATCCCAGCCCCTGCTGGCCATCATTTCCCTCAACCGGGATATTCTACTGGCATATCTGTTCTGCATATCTATTACTTAAGTTTCACAAGTACCAAATTTTATTTACAATCTCTCTAAATCTCTCCGGCGGACTAACGACGGCTGCTCCGGCACGTAATCCCGTCCAGCTGCCGTTAGCCGCGCAATATACATATTTTATCTATATATGCCTGCTCCTGACAGTATTTTTTCGGGTTACCCGTCAATTTTCATGTTTCCTTTGAACCGTGGCGGCGCAGGTTGGTATGTTTCCCGGCCAACCTGGCCCTGCAACCGGCCTCCCAGCGCGTATAATGCAGATCCATGGCGCAGGTTGGCCGTAATGATGACCAACCTGCACCGTTTTTCCAAAAACGGAGCCGGAACAGCATGAATATATTTCCAGTACCTTGTGATACCAAGTATTAAATTTTTACATATATTTGCATCTGCAAAGAACTTTATATAGTCAGATACCATCCGGACGGTGCCTGGAGCAAGCTCCAGGCTGCAATGGGAAGAAATTGCTGAAACTGCAATTGACAGAGATGACAAGAAACAACAGAAAATATTTTGATATTATGAAAAAGACAGTCAGTGCCGCAATCGGCGGACGCAACTTTATCATTGACGAGGATGCATACAATGCACTCGGCAATTACCTGGACAGTTTCCAGTCCGGCCTGGAGAACACAAATTCCAGACAGGAAGTCATGGATGAACTGGAAATGAGGATTGCAGACTTGTTCCAGGAAAAGATGGCAGGAAAGGAAGTCGTCGGCATAAGCATGGTCAATGACATAGTCAAACAGCTCGGGATGCCGGACTGGAAGGCGGTGAATGTCAACGGAGGTACAGGGAACCGCGGAAACGACGGGCGCAGCTACAGTGCAGAGGAAGACATGGGAGGATACGGCACAAGGAAGAAATTCTATCGCGACCCGGACGACAAGATGATCGGAGGAGTATGTTCCGGCCTTGCAATACATCTGAATATAGATGTCGCCCTTGTACGTGTCCTGTTCGTGCTTGCCCTGATCTGCGGAACTGCCGGATTCTGGATATATATCATAATATGTATCATAGCTCCATGTGCACGCACGGCAGCGGAGAAATGCGCGATGAGAGGCATTCCGGCAACGGCGGAGAACATAAGATATTTTTCAGGTAACAATTACAGCAGATAGCCATGGAGACCAACAATATAACAGAGAACAGCAAAATCCAGATGCGCCGTGGCATTCTGGAATACAGCATCCTGCTCGTGCTGCAGCACAGGGATGACTACGCCTCATCAATAATACAGAAGCTGAAGGATGTCGACATAATCATTGTGGAGGGCACTCTCTATCCTCTTCTGATACGTCTGAAGAACCTGGGGCTGCTTTCGTACCGCTGGGAAGAGTCCCCGCAGGGTCCGCCACGCAAATACTACATGATTACGGACAAGGGACGCGAACAGCTAAAGGAACTTGATGCCACGTGGGAGGAGCTGGTAAGGTCAGTGGAGACCATCAAGAACCTGCGCCCGGAAATCCAAGATGCGACAGAGATGTGCATAGCAGGAGCCAATGGAACAATATAAGACTTCAACAAGATGAAAACAACTGAGAAAATCAGCATCGGTGGATTCCCGTTTACCATAGAACAGGATGCCTACCAGACCCTGGAGCAATATATAAATGACATTTCAGAGGCCTACAGTAACGACTCCGCTTCCGAGGAGATAATTGCAGCCATTGAGGAGCGTATAGCGGAACTTATAATGGAGAAGTCCGGAAAGGATGCCGTTGTCACATTGGCGACTGTCAATATGGTCAAGGAGAGGATCGGCGAGCCTTCCGTACTTGCTGACAACGGGAATGCAGACACAGCTGAAACGGCAGGGACGGAGCAGGAAAAGAAGCCGTGCAACAGGAAAGTGGCCAAACGGCTCTACCGCGACCTTGACCACAGGCTTGCAGGAGGTGTCTGCAGCGGGATTGCAGCCTATTTCAACATAGATGTCATCATACCGCGCCTTGTCGTGGCACTCCTTTTCCTTGCAGGGTTCATTACTGACGGAAGGTTTTTCGTCATTGCAGGTATTGCATATATTCTGCTATGGGTGATTATTCCTCCGGCAAAGACAGTGGAGGAGAAATGCAGGCTTACAGGAAAGCCGCTCGGGCTATACGAGTTCAAGGAACGTGGAGAAAGCCAGAGACCGCTAAGGCAACTGGGCAATGATGTCAGGACATCCCCGGCCCTCAGGACAACAGGCAGGGTACTTGGAATAATCATCGGAGTCATGCTGATGCTTGACGGGATCACCGGAATTGCAGGAAGCCTCTGTTCATATATAATCGGACCAGGCGTAATCCAGCATATTGCAAGCAGGCATCAGGACTATGGCTTCAACGAGAATGCGGAGTTTCTCATACATTTCCTGTCCAGCAACACTGTGTGGCTAATGATTACATCTGTCATTGCCATCTTCTCATTGCTGCTGCTCTATCTCGGCTCTCTGCTGACGTTCAACCTGAAAGCCCCGAAATGGAAGCCTGGCCTGATACTGTTCTTCATCGGCTTCGTTGTGCTGATAGCCCTTGCAGCACACACCGCACGCGAATGCCTGTTCTTCTTTGTGTAGGAAGCGTGGCCAGGAGAAGTGCGCCATAAGAAACATGGAGATGAGAAGTGTTGAGATGTGACTGACGTGAGAAGTGACCATGGAAGCACGGACATGACCTATGTTTTTCGGGGGTGATGCACAAAAAATCACGGGAAAAGTTGAGCACCAGTCTTATAAAAACTTTATATCACATCCGAATCCTCCATACACATTACCGGAAGGGGATAACAGGGCCGGCAAATAAATCCCGAGGTTTAGGCTCAGCCACGTTTGAAGCACGATTCGTGGCTGACCCAGCAGCCGGCCACCAGAAATAAAGAGAACCAGCATCGCCCATATTGACTGGTGGAGACATGAATTAACCGCACAGGCAATGCCGATAAACGACAGCCTGTGCGGAAGTGCATAGGATAATTATTAAAAATGGATAAGTTTCTAAAACGAGATTCCGATACCAAAGCTCAGGGTATGATAATGCCTTGTCTCTGCCAATGTAAGATTATTCCCTACATAGACCTCGTCAGAAAGAAAGTCATAGAAGGAATACTGCACATTGAAGAAGAAACGGCCAAGCCTTACACCAAATTCCGGAGCTATGTACGCACTTACGTCAAGGTCTTCGTTTGCACACAAGCCAATGGAACTGCCGAGATAAGGGCGGACCTTGTTGTCAGTATCAAACGTATAGCTCCACTTCGCATACAACGGAACAGCTATAGATTCAGAGAAATCAGTCAACAAACCTGTACCAAGGCCGATGAAACCTCCTTTGCCGAATGAATAGCCATGCGTTGTATAAAAACTGAATTGTGAAAAATTCGCATTCAATCCAAGAAAATCTCCGAATGCGACTTCTCCACTATATCCTTTCCCCTTATCTGGAAGTTTTGCAGAAACCATTGTTGCTGACAATAGACACAGCAAACAAGAGAGTACAAGTCTTTGCTTCATTAATCAAGTTTTGTATAATAAAAATTGAATGTCATATCAACTATTCCATACCGTCTTATCGCATAGCCGTTATGTGTACCACAACCCATATCATTCATGTTTGTTGCCAGCATTGACGTCCTTAACAATTGATTATTTACACGCATAATGCTGTGTTTTGCAAATTCAAATTCAACGCTAACTTTAAGCCCCATTTCTGCTGAAAATTTTCCATCTTTATAACCTATACCCACAGAGGCCTCGGCCTTTACGTTGGTTTTTCCTGTATTATGCTCAGATACAAAATATATCTTTTGGTCATATTCATGGAGATCCCAGTCATCATCAAAAAGGTAATTACCTGATTGCCACTTATTACTTTTCAAGTCATCCTTAGATATTCCTATCAAAACTGGTTTATGAGACGTAGCACTAGCTTTCAATGAACCATCAGAATTGAAATCAACATCTCCAGAAACTCTATAAATCGCCAATTTTAGTTTATTTGATATAGCTCCACACCAACTTGTTCCACTTGCCCTAAGGCCGCCAATAGTTGTATAAAGTAGATCCTGCTCGCGGATTGACTCACTGTTAGTTATATTGGTCCTTAGCAATCCATTGCCTATGGTTGCCGCCTTTGTTGAAGGAGTCTTGCTTGCGATATACTCCCGAATCTCCTCGTCAGACAACGGTTTTGTGTACTCTGTTGTATCAAGAGGGAGGACAAGGATAGTCATATTGTTCTCAAGATACTCCTCATCAATCCTTGCAACATACTCCTTTGAACCATCTTTTGAGTAGCGGTATCCATCAGTCCAGTCCTCAGTGACCAATGAATGGTGTGCAATAGTGATGTACTCCTCCTCATCGACATTGAACTTGTCGCTGTTCGGCATATAGAATTCCACCGGTATAGACGACAGGGATACCTCATCTGAAGCCCTGGTCAGCCCTCCCATCTTGGCAACAAGATGAGGATAGGCACCGACATTGCCATTTATCTCTGCAAGCAGTGCATCATTCAATGCAACTGATGACTTGGTAGCCACACCCGCTGAAAGTGTTTCTGGATAAATGGTTTCATACCGGTCCCCGTCCTGCTGGATCATGCTCGCCATGCCGAATGCCGTTGATGTTCCAGAATTGGCAATTGCATCTGTCATTTCTGACAAGACAGCAAGTTCCACATCAGACTCCTGCTCAATTGGAAAAAGATTTCCTCCTATTTCCTTGTTGCATGCCACTACAGCAAGTGACATCATCATGAGAATAGAAAATTTTCTTTTCATTGTTTTTTGATTTAATTAAAAATGTGTTTAAAGTTCAAATTTCCCTTCGTAAACTTTCCCGCCTGAAAGGGTGAAGGTGAGAGTATAGTAGCCCTCATCTCCCGAGATAGGGAGCATTGTCACACCGGCAGCGGCATTCATTGTGCCCTCCAGATACTCTCCGGTCGTATGGTTGGTGACGTTCACCTCAATGTTGCCAAGATCCCTTGTAAAGGTTATGGCAATCCCGTTCAGGAACGAATCATAGTATGCCACTATCGGGATTTTTTCTGGGGCACGATGACCATGATACTTTTCATCATTTGGCTTTATTATGATCTCCTTCTTCCCTTCTACTGTCAACATTGCCATTACTGATAGTTGGCTTCCTATCATAATTACCGATGTAATTAAAAATAGAATTACTTTTTTCATAAACTTTAGCATTAATTTTTCTGCAAAGTTATGGTATAAATAGAATAAAAGACGAATTTTGGCCCCATAAAAGTCTTACAGAGTCAAGCAATAAATATTTATATATCAATAAATTAAATAGATTGTAAGAATCACAATTCTTACAGATTAAATAACATATTACCTATCAGCGACTTACCCCCCCCGAGCAAGTAAAATTTCAACAGAATCAGTTGTCTTTCAATTAGTTACTCCAAGCAGACCTTGTAAAGCTCGACATTTTCACTGCCGGAAGCGAGAATTTTCTCTTTCATGCGGCTCTTTTTAGTGTAGATGCTGCTGGTTGAAATGTCCATTATCATCGAGATTGTCTTGGCTTCGAAGCCTGCGATTATATAAGATAAAAGACGAAAATCCACTTCCTTATATTCTGGGAAATCATAACGAAGCTTTTTCATCACATTATCCATTCCTGCATTTATTTTCTGCTCCAACTTAGAACTTTTTCCGTAGTCTCCATATATTGATGACATAACTTTACGGACATCATCAGAAATCTTATATCTACTTATATTTCGCTCAGCTCTCCAATAATCTATACATAATTTATCTAACAACTCCAACTGTGAACGATATGTACTTATATTTGACCTACGTATTTCCTGTATCATCCGCTCTTTTATGGCAATTTGATTCTTGGACGACTCTATGCTCATACTAAATTCCTTCTTCTGACGATCCAACTCTTCATTGGCCACTTGCATCATTTCATTTGTATGAATTAATTTTTGATGAATAACAATGATTATTATAACAGCTAGCAAGAGAATAACAATTGCAATCAAAATAGCAACCACCTTAGCAGACCGTTGACGAAGATTTTCTGTCGCGAGGAATTCCGTTCTCATTTCAAAATAGTCTCTCTGTGATATTGAGACCGACTGACGCAAAGTCTGCATAACTATAGAATCCTGGTAATTGCACCCAATTTCCAATTCTTTCAAAGCATTTTCATATAAATGCCGATCTTTATAAACATAATATTTCCATAAAGCATACGAAGGTCCATCTATTTGCTCCAAAATGGAATCACATGCAATTCTATCACCTAACATATTCAATGCATAGGCATATGACGAATAAACAGACGCTGTAGGAAATCCGGAATATCTATCAACAGCATCTTCAAATAATTTCACAGCAATTTCCGGCTCCGGATGTGGCTGCAAAACTTTCATTGAAGAATATTCCAGCATTACATTAGCAAAAAAAGACGAGTCAAGGTTTTCACATGCAAAGAAATGACTAAACAGTGAATCCGCTTCCACCCATTTTCTTGTATCAGCATAGGCAACAGCCAACTCCCCAATAGAAATCCAGCAATCAAGAGTATCACCTGCCTGCTTATATAGATTATAAGCTTCAATTGAGTTTAAGATGCGCTCTTCGTCATTATAAGTCTTGCGGTAGAGGTCCGCCACACCCGAAGCAATCAAGGCACGAAAATGAAGGTCATCGGTCTTCTTCGCGAACTCCTTGGCACGTGTGTAGGAGATGATGGCATCCTGATACTCGCCGCCATTCTCCTGCTCGCGGCCAAGATAGAACCAGGCCTTCATTGACTTCGCTGCCGGACCATGATGGTCGTAATACTCAACTGCAGGCATCGCGATGTCCACATCGGATGTGTCAATATAATTCTTGTCCAAAGCCATCGCATAGAGCAGCGAGAAGTCGGCACGGGTACGCCGACCCCTCAGAGAGCGCACATCCATGCTGTCCAGCATCTCAAGGGCAAGCACCGGGTCAGACTGGATACAGGACTCCACTTCTGACAGACGGTGTCTGACATCACTGCCGGTACAGGAAAACAGAACCAGCAGAGGAAACAAAAGCAAAATACATTTCCTTTCCATAATACCTTGTCCATTTTTTCAGCCCGCAAAGATAAAGAAAACACCGACGTACACAAAAAAGAAACATACCGGCTCCGCATCATGACTCTATCCTCGAATCAATTAACATCATAAGCCCTCTTCACCTCCACCGCCCCTGCCCTTACCGCCGCCAGAGCTGACCTGAACGACGCAGCACCTGTCAAAGAAGGCACAGCATAAAACATCATTCAGTCGGGCCTCCTACTTCAGGCACATCTTGTAAAGCTCAACATTTTCACTGCCGGAAGCGAAAATTTTTTCTTTCATGCGGCTCTTTTTGGTGTAGATGCTGCTGAATGAAATGTCCATTATAGTAGAGATTGTCTTGGTCTCGAAACCAGCTATTATATAGGAGATGAAGCGGAAATCAGACTCCTTGTACTCCGGAAAATCAGAACGTAATTTCTTCATGACATCATCGAAGCCGGAATTTATACGGGCCTCAAATTCCGAACAGGCACCGGATTCTACTGTAATCGTAGAGACGAGACGCTGGACTTTCCTGTAGATGTGATTCTTGTCACCTATATGTTCTGATCGCCAATATTCAACACATAGCTCATCAAGTTCACCGAACTGCGCCCTATATTTGTTGATGTAGTAAGTTTTAAGCTGATTAACGGCATTTTTATCTTCCTCCAACTCATGCCGCTGTTGCTCAACAACAGACTGGACATCAGAAATCTTTAACTTCATTTTACCGATACGCTTGCTATATAAGACTATTGCGACGATGACTATCATTAATAGGACAAGAATTGCTATCGTGTTATAGACTCTACGGTTCTTCCTGTCCATTGCAATAAGTTCTGCCTTTGCTTCGAAATAATCGCCTTGGGCACGCGCAAGTGATTGAGAAAACACATCTTCAAGTGCATACAATGCATTTTCATAATCCCCAAGCTCTTTACTGATATCATATTTCCAGTCATATTCACTGATAGTTGCTTCGTTATTTTCTAAATAAGTTAAATAGTCGCCGATACGGGACATATCTCCAAGCAAACTATAAGCATAAACATATAATCCAGTATTATATACATTTAAATCACTATTATAATCTATTATTGCTGATTCTATTAAATCTATAGCTTTTGCGGGGTTAGGACTAGGTTGAATAATACATTTTCTTGCATAATACAGTTGATAATATGGAAACCGGAGAGAATCAACAATTTCATGTGCAAAAAATAAATTAAACAGAGAATCAGCCTTTTCCCACTGATGTTCATTAGTATATGATGCCGCAAGTTGCCCTAAAGCAATCCAATAACCAAGAGTATCTTTTGCTTGAAGAAACAAATCATATGCTTCTGTCATATTGACAATATGTTCTTTCTCATTATAAGTCTTGCGGTAGAGGTCCGCCACACCCGAAGCAATCAAGGCACGAAAATGAAGGTCATCGGTCTTCTTCGCGAACTCCTTGGCACGTGTGTAGGAGATGATGGCATCCTGATACTCGCCGCCATTCTCCTGCTCGCGGCCAAGATAGAACCAGGCCTTCATTGACTTCGCTGCCGGACCATGATGGTCGTAATACTCAACTGCAGGCATCGCGATGTCCACATCGGATGTGTCAATATAATTCTTGTCCAAAGCCATCGCATAGAGCAGCGAGAAGTCGGCACGGGTACGCCGACCCCTCAGAGAGCGCACATCCATGCTGTCCAGCATCTCAAGGGCAAGCACCGGGTCAGACTGGATACAGGACTCCACTTCTGACAGACGGTGTCTGACATCACTGCCGGTACAGGAAAACAGAACCAGCAGAGGAAACAAAAGCAAAATACATTTCCTTTCCATAATACCTTGTCCATTTTTTCAGCCCGCAAAGATAAAGAAAACACCGACGTACACAAAAAAGAAACGCGCCAGAATCGAGCCGGTGCGGCACCGGAGCAGTGCAGGAACAGACCTGAGAGAATTTTAATAACCGCAGCGGAGAAATCCAGAACAGACCTCTCCACTGCGGAAGTGCATAGGATAATTATAAATAGGTCTTCCTCTATTACATTGTCAATATTCCATAGACAAATGACATTTTAATCACTTCTATTGAAATTACAGATGCAAAGATATGAAGCAATTTTCAAAAAAAGGAGAAAAGACGCACTTACTGTCTAACAAAAGCACCTCACTAAAACAGCCTTACAAGCCAATAGAAAGGCCATTTTAATAATCTGTTAGATTCCTGTTCTAACGCAGTAGGGTTAATTTAAGGTTAAATCACTGATTACCACACAGTTCAAGAAGCCCAACATTCAAATGAGGCGTTAGAAGTCTCATTAAATATTGTTACTCAACAAATTACAGTACGACTCAAACTGCATTATAACACAGAAATCCATTCTTCCTGCAGACCATGGATTTCGGATTCCATCAGGCCGGTGATATCTGCAATGTCCTTCGTTGACATTCCTCTTGCCTTCATCGCCTTGGCCATCTCAAGGATGCTTTCCTTACGGCCTTCCTTCCGACCTTTTGCCTCACCCTCAGCCAAGCCTTCAAGCCTCCCCTTCTTTTCTCCCTCCTTCAATCCCTCCGCCAGTCCTTCCTGTCTGCCTTTCCTGTAGTTCTCAGAAATGGCGTACTGTCTGTCCAGTTCGTTGATCATGTCCTTCTCGTAGTTTAGTTTCTGCTCCG